>CAZDOZ010000090.1:0-9991 GCA_964507175.1 uncultured Anaerolineae bacterium | reverse complement strand
GCCGTCTGGCGGCGTGCTTTTTTCCTGCCCTGTCCCAGCGGTGGAGTTGATGAGACCCTGAACCTCTCGGGGGACTCTACGGGCCTACCAGATCATCAGGATTTACTTCGCGCTCCCTATTCGGCAGACGCTTTGGCAAACTGCATGCCGGTTGGTATAATCAGATAGCAATTCTACGGAAACCCGTCGGACGCGGCCCGTTTCCGGCACGGAGGAACATTGACGGAGGATCGTTGGAAACTCGTCAGCCACAGCCCCGAGGAAACGGAAAGGCTGGGAAGGATACTGGGCTCTTTGCTACGCCCTGGCGACGTGGTGGCACTGGAAGGAGACCTGGGCGCGGGCAAAACTGTCATCGCCAGGGGGATTGCCCGCGGCCTCGGAATCCAAAAACCTATCACCAGCCCCACGTTTACCCTTATCAACGAGTATCCGCTGGACGGATCTCTCTTCTACCACGTGGATTGCTACCGCCTGGGCCAGCACGGGGACGCCGGACTGGAGGCTCTGGGGATCGGCCTGGCCGATCTGCCGGATGAGAGTGGAATCGTCGTACTCGAGTGGGCCGGGCGCGTGGCGAATTTGCTCCCGCCGGAGCACTTGTGGGTGGAATTACACTACATGCACATGAAGGAGAGCTTGCGAAACATCCTTGCAGAAGGACGGGGCAAGCGCGGTAGGGAATTGCTCCGGACGTGGCGGGCCAGAGCGGAGGTGAAGCCTTGATACTTGCGATGGATACCGCAACGGAACAGGCCAGCGTAGCGATCTTTGACGAAGAGAACCTTCGCATAGTGGCAGAGCACTCCTGGCTTTCCAGCCGAAGGCACACGGTAGAGCTGATGCCGCGGGTGAACAAATTGATGCAGGGAGCTGGCCTGACGCCGTGGAATCTGTCCGGTATCGCAGTGGCAATCGGCCCTGGGTCGTATACTGGCCTGCGCATAGCCCTAAGCGCTGCAAAAGGGATCGTGGCAGTCACCGGAGCGCCGCTGTTGGGCGTGCCAACGCTGGATATAACCGCGTATCCCCATCAGGCGCAAAACCTGCCGATCCTCGCATTGCTCCAGGCAGGCCGCCGCAGGGTCTGCTGGGCGCTGTACCGGAAAGAGGGCGACAGATGGACCCCCGACGGGGGTTACAACATAGGAGAACCGGAAGAGATGGCAGCATCCATGAAGGGAAAAACTCTCCTGGTCGGCGAGACGACCCCCCCAGTCGTGGAAGCGCTGGATCGAAACGGAGTACAGTACAACATTGCTCTGCCCGGAACTCACATCCGCAGGGCGGGATATCTGGCAGCCATCGCTGCAAAACGCATGGCATCCGGCGACGTGGACGACCCCGCCGCCCTGTCGCCTCTGTACCTGCCTCGGAGTCTGTAAAATGAAGGACTCGCGGGAAACGCTCATCCTCCGGCCGATGACCATGAAAGACGTAGTCCGAGTGGTGGAGCTGGATCGCAAGCTCTTCCCATTGCCGTGGTCAGAGAGTATGTTCCGTAACGAGGTCGAAAAAGATGGAATGACATCCCCGTGGGTGTTGGAGGACAGCTCTGGCAACATAGTGGGATACATAGACCTGTGGCTGATTATGGAAGAACTGCACATCGCCACCATAGGCGTGGCTCCGGAATGGCAGGGGAAGGGCCTCGGAAAAATCCTGATGCTCTGGGGCATGCTCAGGGGGGAGGAAATAGGGATGGAAGAAGCAACCCTGGAAGTGAGGCCATCCAACACGGTCGCCGTAAGTCTGTACTCCAGCCTTGGGTTCCGCGTCGTGGGACGGAGAAAACGTTACTATGACAACAAAGAGGATGCTCTGATAATGACGAGAAAACCATTGATCAGCCCGAATCTCCATCGACTCTGGGCAGAGATGGAGAAGAGGTATGAATTGATCGTGAAAAACGAGGAGAAGTCGAAGTGGGAAAACTTGATCAAATCAATGATGAAATAGCGAAGTGCCGTAAGTGTCGTTTGGGCTACAGCAGGACTCACGCTGTGCCCGGGGAGGGGCCGGAGGACGCCGAGGTGATGTTCATCGGCGAGGCACCGGGTTTCCATGAAGACCGCCAGGGACGGCCTTTCGTTGGCGCATCCGGCCATTTTCTGGACGAACTTCTCGGGGAAATCGGATTAAAGCGGGAGGACGTTTTCATAACGAACGTGGTCAAGTGCCGCCCGCCGGGCAATCGAGACCCAAAGCCAGACGAACTGAAAGCATGTGCCCCTTACCTGGACCGGCAGATAGATGCGATAAAGCCAAAGGTCATCGTCACGCTAGGACGTTTTTCCATGGAACGCTATTTTCCCGGCGCGAGCATCACACGCATACACGGCAACCACAAGCGGGTTGGAGGCACGATCTACATGGCGACATTCCATCCAGCAGCTGCCCTAAGGCAACCCAAGTGGCGCGATATGATCCGGGACGACTTCCAGAAAATACCAGAACTGCTGAAAATGGCGAATGAACACCCTGTCGAGGAGGAACAGTCCACCTCCAACGACGAAAAATACACTCAGTTGAGGTTGTTTTGAGAACTTGGGCTGGTTAAGAGAAAATGGGTACCTAACCCCCAGCCCCCTTCCCTGTGAGGAACGACTCAGAATCTCCGCTCCCCTGCAAGGGGAGGGGCCGGGGGAGAGGTCCAAGGAAGCAGTCAAGTTGGGGGGCGATTCCTCTCCCCCTCCGGGCCGGAGGCCGCTGAAGCGGGGAGTCCCTTTGGAGGGTTTCTATGGCAAAAAGATTTCCGTCTCATGGCTCGTGTTTCGTTTGCGGCGACGAAAATCCCTGCGGGATCGGGGCAATTCTTTGGATGGACGATGACGGCTCCATCTTCACCGACGTTACTTTCGATTTGAAACAACAAGGCCCGCCAGGACATGCCCACGGGGGCGCAACCGCAGCCCTTCTGGACGAGGTCATGGGGATGTCCTGTTGGCGCGCCGGATACAAAGTGATGTCGGTGCACCTGGAGGTGGACTACGAACGGGCTGTGCCCCTGGGGGTGCAGGTCCACGCCGTTGGGCGGATCGCGAGAGTGGAAGGGAATGCAGTCCACACCGAGGGCGAACTCACCCTTCCGGACGGCACCGTGGCCGTCAGGGGCCATGGTGTGTACGCAAATGTGCCGGAGAAAATCGAGGCGTTTGCGAAAGCTCACGGGTTCTCCTCTGACCCATTCAAAGTGGGTGATTTCGGATGATCTACCGGCTGGAGACCCTCCTGGCGAATCCGGACCGCACTGTTGCGGCATTTGCCCTGGCAGCGCTGCTCTTGCTCGGAGCGCTTCTTGGCGGCCTCTACATCGCCGCTCTGGGGCCGATGCTGGCGCTGGCTTTCACCGTAGCGGTCCTCGCAGGTCTCTTAATGCTCACCAGCGTGGAATGGGGGCTCTACTTCCTGGTGCTTCTCATCGGCGTGCTCCCGTTTGCTGCACTGCCAGTGAAAGTCGTCTTCACCCCAACATTCCTGGACCTGGTCCTCTGGACTGTTTTCTTCGTCTGGATAGTGGAGTTCGCCACGGCGCGGAAGCGGGACATCCGTCTCCCCTTTCTGGGGATGCTGGTAGCCGTATTCATTGCCCTGGCGATCTTTACTTTCGCTGTCGGACTGGCCCACTCACGCCTGACGCCGACAATCCTGCGACGATTTCTCAGCCTGATGCTGGGCATCGCTCTTTTCTTCGTAGTGGTGGATACCATGCGGTCCGAGCGGGCAATGCGCAATCTGACCCGCGTCATCATCCTCGGCGGATTCCTGACAGCGCTCATCGGCGTGGTTTTCTATGCAATCCCGCAGGACTGGACCGTCCGGATTCTGGACGCCCTGGCTCGGTTCCACTATCCCGCAGGGCATGGCGCTCTCCGATTCATCGAGGATGATCCCCACAACCCAATGCGAGCTATCGGAACCGCTGTCGATCCAAACGTCCTCGGCGGCATGATGATCCTCGCCGCCGGGATCCTCGCCCCACAGATCGCATCGAAGAAGCCGGTAGTGCCACGATGGTTCGCATGGCTGGCTCTGGCAACCGAGTTTCTCTGCCTTTTCTGGACCTACTCCCGTGGGTCGATGTTGGGAATGCTGGCCGTTCTTGTGATCCTGGCACTGGTCAAATACCGAAGGCTCCTCTGGGTAGGTGCGCTGATAGCCGCAGGGCTGTGGTTCCTGCCGTGGAGCAAGACTTACATCCAACACCTGATGGCAGGACTCCACGGCTCCGATAGAGCGACTCAGATGCGGTTCGGCGAGTACCGAGATGCCATACGGCTCATCTCCCAATACCCATGGCTCGGTGTTGGGTTCATAGACACGCCGGAGATTGGCTCGTACATCGGAGTCTCATGTGTCTACCTGCTGATTGCCGAGGAGATGGGGCTGGTAGGGCTGAGCGTGTTCTTCCTGACGGTAATCGGCTTTTTCGTCCAGCTCATCGAAGGGTGGAGGAAGCTCCGGAACAACCCCGAGCGCGAGGCAATCCTGCTAGGCGTCGGTGGTGCCGTAGCTGGCGCTATGGTCGGCGGAATATTCGACCATTACCTGTTCAACCTGGTCTATCCCCACATGGCGATGCTTTTCTGGACGTATATCGGCCTCGGAGTGGCCGCTGTGTCTTTGAAGGAGGAAACCGAGTGACGGAAGGATGGGGCGGCAGGCCGGGCACGTATCTCCTTTATTTCACAATTGAGGAACCGCTGCACATCTCAATGGGCAGGCTTGGCGAACACATCCTGAAGCCAGGGTCGTACGCTTACGTCGGCAGCGCTTTCGGCCCCGGGGGACTGGACGCCCGCCTGCGTCACCACCTGCGCCGAGAGAAGCGTACCCACTGGCACATAGATCACCTGACCGCTAAAGTGCCCCTGGCTGGCGTGATAGCGGTGCCATGGGCAAGGCTGGAATCCCGCTGGGCCGAGCGGCTTTGTCACCATCCAGCGGCTTCCATGCCGATCTCTGGGTTCGGCGCTGGGGATGCGAAATCCGGCGAGTGCAAAACCCATCTCTTCGCATTCCCACCGGAAATGACCCGGGAAAAGCTGGCACATTGGCTCCTGGACGATCCCTGGCTGCGCCCACTTCGGGATGCCCTTGTCGATGACGAGGCTGCCGAGACGACGGCTCAGCAGCTCGCCCTGAAATACGGCGAAGCCCTTTCCCACCCGCTTCTCCACTGGCTCCACGCAGGCAACAGCGACCAACGGTGGTGGGCGGCGCGCACCCTGGCTCTGACCGATGGTTCGGGGGCAGTAGGTGCCCTCGTGGACACGGCGACAAAGGACGATGTGGACATCCGGTGTGCCGCCATCCAGGCACTGGGGCAGATACGCGCCCCCGAAGCTGTGCCTGCCCTGCTCCAGATGCTGGGCAATGGGGACGGCATGGTGAGCGCCACCGCCGCGGATGCCCTGGCGCAGATGGGGAATGTGGCGCTCACGGGCCTGGCAAGCGCCATGACAAACGGCAACGAGAGAGCCAAAGTAAAAGCAGCCTACATCCTCCGACGTTTGCTCCCGAAGGATAGCGAGACCGCAGTGCTGGCGCTCTACAAAGCCCTCGACGATGAGAACTATCTTGTCAGCAGCCTGGCCGAGGAAGCTCTCATGGAGATGGGATACCTGGAAAATTCTTTGTTTGCACCGTGAGATCCAAAGATCATGCAGTCGTAAAATCTGGTTGTTGGAGGAAAGACACAGAACATGGATTTACTGTTGGCTCTGACTTACTACCGTCCGCATGTGAGCGGCCTGACGATTTACGTCGAACGGCTGGCTAAAGCGCTGGCCCGCCGGGGGCACCGCGTGACAGTGCTCACTTCTCGCTACCACCGATCTCTCGCACCAGAGGAAATGGTGGACGGCGTAAGGGTGGTGCGGGTGCCGGTGGCTTTTCGGTTCAGCAAGTGGGTCTTCATGCCCGGATTCACAGCCACTGCCATTCGCGAGATACGGAACCACCAGATCGTGAACATCCACCTGCCCCAGGCAGAAGGCGGATTGCTGGCATCTCTGGCAAAAGCGTATGGCAAACCATCGGTCCTGACATACCATTGCGACCTGAAAATGCCAGAAGTCTGGTATGGCCCCCTGGTGGACAAAGTGGTTTACTGGGATAACATCCTTGCAGCAACCCTGGCGGATAACATCGTGGCCTACACCAAGGATTTCGCGACCCATTCGCCACTTCTCTCCAGGTACATGGACAAAGTAACCGTCATCCTCCCTCCTGTGATCATCCCCGAGCCGACGGAAGAAGGCAAGGCCAAGATTCTGACCAAGGCAGGGGTGGATGGCAAACGCAAAATTTGCTTTGCCGCTCGTTTTGCTGCGGAGAAAGGTGCCGACTACCTGATCAAAGCCATCGAGCATGTCATACCTCACGTGCCAAATGCCCATTTGCTCTTCGCCGGCGAGTACAAAAACGTTCTGGGCGAGACGATTTATCAGGATTTGCAGCCACTTATCCGGAAATACAAAGATTATATCACATTCCTCGGGGTGCTCTCTCCGGAAAAGATGTCTGATTTCTTCTCGATATGCGACCTTCTGGTAGTGGCGTCCATCAACTCCACCGAGTCGTTTGGTCTGGTCCAGGTAGAGGCAATGCTCAACGGCACGCCGGTGGTGGCGACGAACCTGCCAGGTGTCCGCCAGCCGGTCCAAATGACCGGAATGGGCGAGATCGTGCCGATCAAGGACGAAAAAGCTCTGGCCGAGGCCATCGTAAAAGTGCTGCAGAACAGGGACGCTTACATCCGCCCGAAAGAGGAAATCCGCGGTATCTTCTCCCTAAATAAAACGGTACAGGCATACGAGAACCTCTTTGCCCGGCATCTGGAGGAAACCAAATGAGTGAAGAAAAGGACTTCCTGTCGCTTCATCTCCAATCCATGGGTCCTCACCGGGCGATCCTGCGCTCCGTCGAGGCGAAATTGATGAGCAAAGTGCCGCTGCGCCGGCCAATCCTGGATATCGGCGTGGGCGATGGGCATTTTGCATCGATAGCCTACGATGAGCCGCTGGACGTGGGGATAGACATCATGGAGCGGGACATGAAAGAAACTGCCCGCCGCGGGACGGACGTGTACAGGCATCTTGCCTTCGCCAGCGCCACCGATATGCCTTTTGCCGACGCCAGCTTCAACACCGTCGTCAGCAACTGTGTCATCGAGCACATTCCGGACCTGGATTCCGCCCTGCGGGAGATACACCGGGTACTGGCACCCGGAGGTGTTTTTGCCACCACAGTGCCCAGCCAACACTTCGCCGAATTCCTGTTGGGAAGCACTATTTTCCGGAAGCTGGGCCTGAACCGCCTGAGCCGCGCCTATGGCGATTTCTTCAATCGGATATCTTTCCATTACCACACGGATTCGCCGGAGGTATGGAAAGAGCGCCTGGAAGCACTGGGGCTCGACGTGCTGGAGCAGCGATACTATTTCTCGCCCGCTGCGCACAGGTCTTTCGACCTATCCCACTACCTGGGCGTTCCGAATCTGGTTACGAAACGACTTCTCGGCAAGTGGGTTCTACATCCTGTTCAAATGAAGCCATTCGAGTGGTGGATGAGAAAGTATTATGAGGAACCCTGGCCGAAGGCAGGAGCATATCATTTCATCATGGCCCGCAAAAAGGGGTAACTCCGGCCGCTGGCAGTCGTTAGTGCAGCGGATCATTGTCGCGGACAGCGAATATTTCCAGCGCTACGAGGTGCGAAGAGCGCTACTGTTGGAGTAATGCAGCGTGTACAGAGAAAGGTTCTCCAGCAATTCGAAGAAAGCGCTTTGTATAACCGTCTCTCTGGCACTGGCCGCTCTGGGGCAGTTTTCCCTGCATCGGAAAGGATATCCTCTGGATGGCCCGCTGTTCTACGGAATTGCCGGGGTTTGCTTTCTCGCGTATCTGTGGCAGGGCAGCGGACGCTTCCCACGCAGTGAGCGAGGGGTCGCCCGGAAGCTTGCTATCCTGAACAACAGGAGCAAGGTTCTACTCCCGCTGTCCCTTGCCTCCGCAGTACTGGCGTTCCTGTCGCTCGGAGGGAACCGGTTCACTCGAACAGGGCTGACGTTCTGGGTGCTCTCCGTCCTGCTTTTCCTGGCTGGGAGCGTGGAACTGCCAGAGGACAACTCGCTGGAAGCGTGGAAGCAGCGGATGGACCTGGCCCGGTTCCGTAGCTCGTGGGACTGGACGCTGCCCGCGTTGATCTTGATCCTCGCGGCCGGGGCATTCTTCCGCTTCTATCACCTGGCATCTGTCCCCGCCGAGATGACCAGCGATCACGCAGAGAAACTCCTGGACGTATGGGATGTGCTCCACGGCAAATACTCCATCTACTTCGTCCGCAACACCGGCAGGGAACCATTCCAGTTCTACTGGACCGCTCTCCTGATCCACCTGGTGCCGATGGGGATCAGCCATCTGGCGTTGAAACTGGGGACATCGCTGGTGAGTTGGTTCACCTTGCCGTACATGTATCTGCTGGGGAAAGAGCTTTTCGATCGAGAGACAGGGATCTTGGCAACGGGGTTTCTGGCGGTGAGCCGCTGGCATGTGGCGATAACCAGGGTCGGCCTGCGCTTCCCGCTGACGGCATTCTTCCTGGCGCCTGCTCTCTACCACCTTTTCCGGGCCATGCGCACCAACGAACGCAACCAGTGGCTCTGGGCCGGGCTATGGCTAGGCGCGGGGCTCCACGGGTACACCGCCTTCAGGGTGGTTCCATTGCTGTTCGTCCTGCTTTTCCTGACAAAGCTCCTGTGGGATGCGGCAGGGCGTTTGACAGGAAGACTGGTGGAAAAAAGTGGCACAGCGCTCGATCCGCGGCTATGGTACAATGGTGTGCTTTCCGGAACGCTGGCAATGCTGGTCTTCCTGCCGCTCCTGCGCTACTGGCACGATGACCCGAAGATGTTTTGGTACCGGTCTATGAGCCGCGCCGAGGCCAAGATGACGACGAAGCAAATGTGGCACGTCTTCTGGTCGAACGCCTGGAATGCTCTGAGGATGTTCAACTGGAAAGGGGACGTGGTGTGGGTCAATACCGTACCTGGATCGCCTGTGCTGGGCGCTGTGACTGGCGGACTTTTCGTCCTCGGTGTCCTCTATCTCTTCTGGTCGCTATTCCGGTGCGGCAACCGGCGGGCAGCCTACCTGTTCGTCATGCTTTTCGTGATGCTTTTACCCTCGATCCTGAGCCTGGCGTACCCCAGGGAGAACCCCAGCGTCGTTCGCGCCGGTGGGGCGGTACTGGCTGTAGCAATCATCGTGGCTTTGCCTCTCTCCTTGATGGTAAAAGCATGGAAACAGGCTTTGGGCGATGTGTGGGGATCCTGGACTGCCGTGGTCATAGCTGCTGCTCTCTGGGCCATTGCCATCGGTGGAAGCTACAACTGGTATTTCCACGTTTACGATCTCCAATACCGCGAGTCCGCCTGGAATAGCACTGAGATGGCAAAAGTGCTGGGGGGATTCGCCACCAGCGTGAGTGATTACAGGCACATCTACATCAAGGCGTGGCCGTACTGGGTAGATACACGCACTGTGGGGATAAACCTGGGGGATGTTCATTGGAACAATGCGTCGCTGAAAATCAGAGACCTCGTCCACAAAGACGATCCGGCGCCGAAAATGTACCTGTTAAACCCCGTCGATGTCAAGAGCCTGGAGTATCTGGAAAAAGCCTATCCGAAAGGGCACCATTACCTGTACCACTCCCGCACGCCGACCAGGGATTTCGTGGTGTTCTGGGTAACCGAACGGTGAAGACACGATTCGTTTCAGTCGATACGTCACCGCCGGGCGAAAAATAGTGGGCGGGGCCTTTTCAGGCCCCGCTCCTATCAAAAAAGGAGGAGAAGAAGAAATTTGCACCTGCCCAATCCCACCAACTACACTAGCAGTATAGCCCATACCAGCCCGGCTTGCAGGACGTTTTCCCTACGGTTTCCCTACGTTTTTCCGATGACTCTCCCTTTATTGGACTTTTG
>CAZDOZ010000089.1:2521-10084 GCA_964507175.1 uncultured Anaerolineae bacterium | reverse complement strand
ATCACCGGACGTGTTTGGAAGTACGGCGATGACGTGAACACCGACGTCATTTTCCCCGGCAAGTACACGTACACCCTCCGCGCTCCGGAGGATTTGGCCGCCCACGCGCTGGAGGACCTGGATCCGAACTTCGCCGCCAGTGTGCGGCCGGGAGACATCATCGTTGCCGGGAAGAACTGGGGCAACGGCTCCAGCCGGGAGCAGGCGGTTACCAGCCTGAAATACGCGGGCGTGGGCGCGGTGATCGCCGTCTCTTTCGCCCGCATCTGGTTCCGCAACGCCATCAACAACGGCCTGCCGGCCATCGTCTGCCCGAAAGCAGTGACAGCGATCCGCCACGGGGATACGGTGACCGTGGACACAGATGCCGGCAAAGTCATGACGTCTGCGGGCGTTTTCGATTTTCCGCCGTTCCCGCCGTTGCTCCAGGATATTCTGGCCGACGGCGGGCTCATCGAGCACGTGCGGGAATCTCTCCGTTCCGGAGGAGGTGCCAGATGAACGGCAGAAAGAGATATCCGAGCCTCTGCGCCATCCCCGGGGATGGCATTGGGAAAGAGGTGATCCCCGTCGCGGTCGAAGTGCTTCAAGCCATCGTTCCGGGGCTCCGTGTCACGTGGGCCGAGGCTGGATGGGACACTTTCGAGATCACCGGCAACGCCTTGCCGGAGGAGACGGTGGCTGCGGCGAAGGATGCCGGGGCCGTCCTCTTCGGCGCCACATCCTCGCCATCCCACCGGGTCGATGGCTACAGAAGCCCCATCGTCAGCCTGCGCAGGCTTCTGGACGCTTTCGCCAATATCCGACCGGCGCGCCGCAGACTGCCTCCAGACAACGGCATCGACCTGGTGGTGGTGCGGGAGAACACGGAGGGCGCCTACAGCCGCCGAGAGCACCGGGAAGGCGATACCGCCATTGCAGAACGGATCATCACCCGCCGCGGCAGCGAGCGCGTGGCACACATGGCGTTCCGGCTGGCCCGGGCCGAATCCCGCCCCGTCACCATCGTCCACAAAGCCAACGTCCGGCCTGTCAGCGATGGGCTCTGGCGGGAGACCTGCCTGGCGGTGGCACGTGAGTTTCCCGAGGTGCCCGTGGACGAGGTGTTGGTGGACGCTGCCGCATACCACATGGTTCGGCGGCCGGACAGGTTCCGGCTTTTGCTTGCGCCAAACCTGTACGGCGACATCCTCTCCGACCTGGCATCAGGGCTGGCGGATGGGCTCGGGATGGCTCCTTCCCTGAGCATGGGGGCGGAGTACGCCCTGGCGGAGCCTGTCCACGGCTCTGCCCCCGACATTGCCGGGCAAGGCATCGCCAACCCCATTGCTGCAGTCCTCAGCGGGGCGATGCTGGCGCGGCTGTGGTGGGATTTACCCGACGTGGCCAATCGGATCGAGGCAGCTGTGGACGCCGTGCTGGCTGATGGGCTCCGCACGCCGGATATCGCCTGCCCCGGCGAGAAAGCGGTCGGCACAGGTGAAATGGCGAACGCGTTGTTGAAAGCATTGGCATGATGATTCCGGGAAACCCCCATCGGAGGTCCTGTCGGCGTTTTTGCTATTCCATCACCAGCGAGTACACGTTTAGTGTCTCGCGGGCGGTTTTCTTCCAGGAGAATCGAGATGCCTGGACCAATCCACGTGATTTCATCTCCTCTGCAGCGTTCATGTCACCTAACACCAGGGACAATGCCAGGATCAAAGACCCCGTGTCCCCTGGGGCCACGTACGCGGCGGCGTCTCCGCATACTTCAGGCAGACTTCCGGTGTGCGAAGCGATCACAGGCGTGCCGCACGCCATCGCCTCCAGCGCGGGGAGGCCAAAGCCTTCGTATAGGCTCGGCAGCGCCAGCGCCTGTGCTCCGGCGTAAATCGCGGGCAAATCTTCGTCCGGGACGAACCCGGGGAAGAGTACGAAGTCCCGGTCCGGAGATTGCTCCAGACGGCGGAAGAAGTCGCCGTATAGCCATCCCCGTTTCCCCACGATGATCAGCGCGTCGGTGAGCCCCGATCTCTTGATCTCCTGGAATGCCTCCAGGAGCGAGATCAGGTTTTTGCGCGGCTCTATCGTCCCGACGAAGAGGATGTACCGCTCGGGGAGGCTGTACTTCGATTTGACCCGCGCTACGGCTTCCGGCTGCTGTGGGTGGAACCGAGGGGATGCGGCTTCGTAAATCACGTGGATCTTACGCTCCGGCACACCGTAGGTTTCTATCAAGTCCCGTTTTGTGGTTTTGGAGATTGCTATTATGGCGTCGGCACGGCGGACGTAGAGCGGCATCGTCAGGTTCAGATACCACCGGTTGAGCGGCTTGTGGTGCTGCGGGAACCGCTTGAAGATGAGGTCGTGGACGGTCAACACCGTGGACACGGAGTGGAATGGGATCAGGAGGTGCTCGGTGGAGTGAAAGAGGGCAGCGTCTGGGAAGAACCGGTCGAATCCCACGCTTGCCAGGTTGGCCAGCCAGACCAGCATCCGCCACGGCTTGTACCCCATGGAGAGCGTTCGTGAGGGGAATTGTTCCAGACCCTCTGGCAGCTCGACACCGCGTTCCAGGTTGTAGAAAAGTGCAAGACGTTCCGGGATGGTGGGTGCCAGCGCCTGGGCCAGGGAACCGGCGTATCGGCCCAGTCCCGCCCGCCTGTGTACAGCAGCGGACACGTCCACATAGAACTTCCCGTCAGCCTCTTTCGGCATTTTCCTTCCTGTAAGGTACGCTTCCCTGGAGTTCTACGATCTTTTCAAGGAAGTCGCTGGGGAGTGGAACGGGCCTGTGGTTCGTATAATCGTAGGATACCTGGACGCTGTAGCCGCTCGCGACCAGTCTGCCGGTTTTCACCTCCTCGATTCGGTACTCGAATTTGAAGCTTTTGTTTCCCACGTCGGCCGCGCGGGTGCCGACGACAAGTTTCTCGCTCAGAAAAGCGGGCGAGTGATAGAGACATTTCACTTCGGCAACCACAAAGCTGAAGGCTTCCGGCTTTATCCCCTTGCCCTCGGTTGCCGCTTTGAAATAGGCGACGCGCCCTTCCTCGAAGTAGGTCAGGTATACGGCGTTGTTCACATGTCCCATGGCGTCCAGGTCCCTGAACCGGACGACGATGTCGGTGGTGATAGGGTAGCCTTCCACTGATCTCTCTCCTCGTTGCCTGTGGCTCAACCGCTTTCCTCTCCCATTTTCTGCACGAATCTTTTGAAACTCCGTTCGAATTTCCGGCGGGTGAGCATCACCCTGGCGTTGCATTTAAGGCACCGGAGGCCGATGTCGGCGCCAACCCGGGTCACCTCCCATTCGTAACTCCCGCATGGGTGTGGTTTGCGCAGGCGCACGATATCCCCCACATGCACTTCAATTGGCTCCATGGGCATACCTCCTCGCTTACTGGCGTTACCACCGTCTCGATGCTATCATTGACAGCAGTCGAGGCATTGGCCCATCCGTTGGCATAGTATAGCGGTAGAAACCGAACTCATCAAGTCGGAAAGGCGGGGGAGATGCGTAAGCTTCTGATAGCCACACACAATCGCGGAAAGGTCAGGGAATACAGGAGACTGCTGGAGGGTTTGCCTTTCGATGTAGTCTACCTGGACGAACTAGGGATAGGCGATTCGGTGGAAGAAACTGGCGAGACTTTTGCCGAGAATGCCATCTCTAAGGCTTTGGCCTACGCTCGCATGACGGGTCTCCTGACCTGGGCGGATGATTCCGGCCTCGTGGTAGACGCCCTGGGAGGCGCTCCCGGTGTTCGTTCCGCAAGATACGCCGGCCCAGGAGCCACAGATGAGGATCGCTACCGGAAGCTGCTCCATGAGATGGACGGCATCCCCTGGGAGAAACGCACTGCCAGGTTCCGCTCTGTGGTCGCAATCGCCACACCTGGCGGCCACGTATGGACGACAGAAGGCGTTTGTGAAGGGATGATAGCTTTTGAGCCGAAGGGGAATTACGGCTTTGGATACGACCCGATTTTTTACCTGCCGGAGCTTGGGAAGCACATGGCCGAGCTTCCCCCCGATAAGAAGAACCGAATCAGCCATCGGGGGGAAGCGGCCGGAAAGGCGAAGAAACTTTTGGAACGACTCCTTGCCGAGGGAACGCTCATGGGGTCTGATAGCGGTACACACCCGACGATGCCGTTGCAAAAATCTCCGACGGGTGGTTGATCAGCCAGAGAAGCCTGACCACCGGCTGCCCGCTCCAGGGCGTATCAACGGCACTCCAGGCAACACCGCCGTCGGACGAGCTGTACATGCCGGCTACGCTCCCCAGATAGAGGTGGGTTGAATCTCCGGGTTTCAGGGCCAATGAGTAGATGCCCACACCCTCTCCTGGCTCCTGCCCCGGAGGTGCGGTTACGCTCTCCAACCCGATGCGGCTGAAATTCCACGTGGCTCCGCCATTGCTGCTCCTCCATACACCGTGGGGCTCCAGGAACCACACCTTATCGGGGTCCGCCGGATCGACTTTCAAGTCGGTGATCCAGGAGAGAGTGGTGGATGGAGAAACATTGGCCCAGGTGTTGCCTCCGTCTCCACTCTTGAACACCGCTCCAATGCCTCCTTCCGACACAGCGGCAACGTAGATCGTTTCCCAGTTGCCTCCGGCTGGAGCTATGTAGAGGGGCACGAGGCCGGTCAACGCGTCGTGGGCCTGCCGGGTCCAATTGAGCCCGCCGTCTTTGGTGAGATAGATTCCATCGCATCCAGTGGCGTATACCCAATCGGCATGGGACGGATGGACGGCCGCTGGCGCCAGATCGACCCCAGATGGTACCTCCGTCCAGTTGTGCCCGCCGTCGGTAGATTTGTACATCGGCACAGGGGGCCCCCCGGCATAGCACGGGTATCCGGTGCCGGAGTAGAGCACATCCGGATTGGATGGGGCGACAATGAAATTACTTCCTGGCCCGCTTATGGGTACGTTGCCGACGAGCGTCCATGTGCCTCCGGCGTCGTCGCTTCTGTAGAGCTTCTCGTCTGCAGCGGGGGCTTCCGGCACCGGTGCGTTTGGCCCGATCCGTATCCCATGCCGGAAAGGCGATGCAGAACCGGCGCCGCCTCCGGTGAGGGCGTACAAAGTGTTGGTGTATGGTGTGCCCATGAGCCAGTTTGCCTGTTCACCAGCTATCATCAGCGCTCCGGGCAGTGGCGTTGGTGTTGGCGTAGGCTGGGTGCCCACGAAAGTCCACCGGATTGCGTCAAAGCCGATTTTCGTGGTGCCCCCCGCCTCGCCCGTGGCATCGGTCAGGCGGATGTATCCCTCGTCTCCGGCGTTGAAAACATGGACTCCCAGGTTTGCCCAGCTGCCAAAGTAGATGCTCTGGTTTACGGGCACGGTCACTTCACCCCCATGATAGTAGACTTCGTACTTGGCGCTGCGGGTGGTGGCGTTGTTGACCGGGATGTACGCGTTCACCTGATAAGGGCCGTACCACGGCAGGTCCGGATGCCATTCCGCGTAGTTGTCCACGGTGGTGGTGCCATTGGTTGTCCACCACATGTGGCCGTCCCACCCTTCGTTCTCTCCGTGCCAGTAACCCGGTGTACCGCCTTTGGTGAACTCGGGGTCCAGATCGTCCACTATCACCATGCCCTGCGGCATGGGTGTGGGCGTCGGCGTAGGTGTGGGCACGTAGTACGTCCAACGGACGGCATCGAAGGCCAGTTTGCCGGAACTAAGCCCGTTCTTATCGCTAAGGGTAACGTAGCATCCGCCCCCTGCTGGGCAGGAGTACGATCCCAGGCTGACCCAGCTCCCCTGGGTGTAATGCTGATCCACGGTGATGCTTGTGTTTCCTGATGGGGTGTGCACCACGTAGTACGCCCGGACTGCCAGGTCGTCCAGGGTGGGCACGTAGGCGCGAATCTCGTACATTCCATCGGCCGGGAGGGATGGCGTCCACGATGCGTGGTTGTCTTCGCTGTCCCCGTTGCTGTAGGTCCACCAGAAATGACCGTTGTACCCCCCCGTTTCCTCGTGCCAGTACGCCTCGGTACCACCCTTGACGAACCCCGGATCAAGGTCGTCAACCACGAATTGGGTGCCGGGCATGATGGTGGGCGTCGGAGTAGGGGTGAAGCACCCTGTAGGCGTTGGGGAGGGAGAAGGGGTGATGCTTTCAGTCGGCGTTGGAGTTGGGGTGGGGGTCCCTGTAGGGGAGGCTTCACCTGTGGCGGTAGGCGTCACCGTCGGCGTCATGGTAATGGTGGGTGCAGGAGTGGGAGTGGGGGTAGGCGTGGTGGTGCCAGTGGGGGTTGCCGTGGGCGCGACGGTGGCTGTCGCGGTGGGCGTTGGGGTGTCCGTCGCCGTGCTGGTGGGCGTCGGCGTGGGCAGGTGGAATCCCTCCACCACCAGCGGCAAGTAGATGTGCTCCGTGAGTTCTGGCGTATTGGTGGGTGTGGCTGTGGGGCCTGGGATCGTCGCCCGCAGGGATGCGTCGTCCACGTACATGGCAGCCTTGCCGTCAGTACCATCGTTGAAAGTGCCGAAATGTACCCAGATGGTCTGGCCGATGAAGTCACTCAGGTCGAACTGGTGCCGGTCCCAGGTCTGGGAGTTAGAGTCCTGCCACAGCAACGTTCTGGCGATATGATGGGCACTATCCAGGATGAGGGCGTACTGCACGTCCCCGCCCCCGGCGGCCTCCACCATCTCGGGGATCTCGGAGACCGGCCTGCCGAGAGGTGGCCTGGCAGGCAGCCGGCCCCCGGCGCTCTCGCTCCACGCATAAGTCCAGAACGTCAGCGTGGCCGAAGTCGCGTTCGCGGGTATGGTCACTTTCTGGTTGGCGCTGGAGTAGCTGTAGATGTTGTGCCCGTCGGAGGGAATGCCGGTCCGAAGGGCCCAATGTTGCCCGTGAACCGGGTTGGTGACGTACCCGGCCGGGTAGGCAGTGGTCGGAATGTTCCATACGTTTCGTAGTTCGAAGCCTCCGTCGGCCAGGAGCTCCGTAGCATCCACGCTGTATCTCCAGGAACCGTTCCAGTCCGCCAGATAGAGGTTCCCCCCGGGACGAGCGTACATCGCCTGTGGGTATCTCTGCGAAGAAGGTGTGGCTGGAAGTCCGACCCACACATCGCCGGAATCAATGGATCTGTAGACGGAACCGTCGCTGTAGGCCACGTACAGGGTACGGTCGTGGGCAAAGTCTGGAGAAATCGCCAGACGTACGGGGTGTGGGTCGTACAGGCCAGGCAGTCCGGTATCGATGGTTTGCCATGTAGTGCCTCCATCGGTGGATCGCATGACACCGCTATTCGGCTCTTGGGTGGATGCTTCTACTTTCCGGTACGCGACGAAGAGAGTGTGGTCGTTTGCATAGTCCGGGGAAATGGCGATGGCGTAGACGGGATCGATATCGTGGATCCCATCCCAGTTGGCACCACCATCATGGCTGACCATCAGGTTGCCGTCGGCCAGGGTGTAGCCGCCGATAAACAGGGTGTGGTCCGTGGCGTAGTCCGGCGACACCCCGATCGCCAGCACTGCCGAGTCCTGGGTGACGGCTCCGGTGGATATGTCGTCCCAGGTCGTCCCGCCGTCGACTGACTTTATCAGCC
>CAZDOZ010000089.1:0-2421 GCA_964507175.1 uncultured Anaerolineae bacterium | reverse complement strand
CTCGTCCATCCGATGCCGTTGTTCGTGCTCCTGTACACCCCTTCGTAGGTGCCTGTCAGGATAAGGAGGTCGGTGGGGTACGACGGCGAGAGAACGATGGAGAGGATGGGAATGTGCCCGAGGCTGCTCACCAGATGCCATGTTCCGCCGCCATTGTCGCTCTGGTAAAGTCCATCCTCGGTAGCGGCAAAAATGGTGAGGTGGGTGGGGTAGTCAGGGGAAAACGCCAGAGCGTGGACATCGTGTCCTGCCAGCCAGGCCGCTGTAGGAGTCCAGGGGACAGGTGCAGTGGTGGTGAATACGAGAACGCCGTCGCTGGTGGCAGCGTAGAGGACGTGGTCACTGGAGTATCGCGGCGAGAATACAACAGCACGGACAGTAGTCGTTACGGGCATGGTGTACGCATCGTGCCAGGTGGCACCGGAGTCGCCGGAGTAACGGATTCCCTGCCCGTCGCTCGCTGCCACATCACTCCCATGAGCATCCACCACGGATGCAGGTTTGGAACTTACCTGTTGCCAGTTGTCCCCGCCGTCAGCGGATCGGTAGACACCGCGGGTATCGCTGGCGGCGAACAGGGTCGAGGCGCTTTCGAGCGCCAGGTCCGTGATCCTGGCAGGGGCCGCGCCTGTCTGATCTGGCTGTGGGAGTCCGCCGGTCAGCCTGCTCCAGGTGGAGCCCCTGTCCCGGGATCGGAAGAGTCCCCCGCCCGTGGCTGCGAAAACAATGTTGTCAGTAGCGAAACCGGGGGAAAAAGCTATGTCGAAGACCGCTTTGGATTCTGTTCCTGTCAGGCCATTGTTGGCGGAGTACCAGTCGAGGCCGCCATCGTGGGAATGGAAGATACCCTGGCCCACGTAGGCGTTGGTGGGGAGCCAGTGGTAGCCTCCGGCCAAGATTACGCCGCCTCCGGCGTAGTCGGGCGAGATTGCCAACGCCTGCACATATCCGGACCGGGGCCCGAAGGCGGTCCATGAGCCAAGATCGCTCCTTGGCGTGGCGTGGCCTGTGGGAAGGATTGTAATCAGAGATGTCAGGGTCAATGCCAGAATCAGCAAAATCGTCGTCCAACGGGATTTCATCTTCGTTACCTCCGTGGTGCTTTTTCTCATGCTTACCCAGGCAGAATTGCTACCAGGAATGCTGCTCCAAAGCCGTGAAAGCCATCCGGTTAAAATCACATACCTTAAGACGAAGCCGCTGTGCGAAAGTGACGAGCCGAGTTCGCTCTGGATTTTTACAGGACGGTCGGTTCAGGCTTACATTTTCATCCCTATTTGTTGACGCCATTTGCATCTCTATGGTAAACTTGTTCGTCTGTGGGTCTGGTACCAGGCGGACTAATCCAATTACGGAAGGGGTGATTAGGTTGACTAGGGTTGTACTACAGCCCGGCGAGTCGCAGGAGCATCTTCTGAAGCGCTTCAGAACTGCTGTACAGAAAGCTCGTGTTCTGCCGGATGCTCGCCGCAAGCGGTGGTTTGTCTCCAAGAGCGAGCTAAAACGCATCAAGAGGCAGAAAGCCATCCGCCGGGCCCGTCGCCGTCAGCGCAAGCTGGCGCGGAAGATGTGAGCGAGAGAGAGTCTCAAGCAAGAAACCCAGGTACGCCTGGGTTTCTTGCTTTTATTGGTCTTTCTCAGCGCTTTGTGCTTGAAGAATGGGCGTGGGTTGCGCGACGTAGGCTTCGCGCTTGCTCCATGCATCCCATGATCCCATGTAGAGCCGCGTGCGGGGGAATCCCAGGTATCGCAGGACAAAGCACAGGTGAGCTGCCTGAGCACCAGTGTTGCAATAGCAAATGGCCTCGCGCTTTGGCGATAGGCCGAGTGTTTCTGCATGGCGTGCCAGGTCGGATTTCGGCTTTAGCCACTCCGGCTCTTTTTCCCTGAGGATGTTCTCCGTCCATGGCCAGGATACGGCTCCCGGGATGTGCTCGGCGGCAAACTCGGCAGGTGTCCTTGCATCTATGAACTGAGCATCGCCACGTTTCAGCGCCTTGATCACATATCCAGTGTCGGCCAGCAGGTGGTCATCGGAAGCGGCTGGGGAGAATGCTGGCTCTGGGAACCCCGGGAGGTCCTTTTCCACGGGGCCTCCTGCCTGTATCCATCCCTGCCAGCCGCCATTTAACACGCTCACGCGTCCGAATCCCAGGGCGAGGAGCGCCCAATATGCGAGGGCTGCGGAAGGTCCCGTGGTTTCGTCATACACCACAATGGAAACGTTCCTGCCTAGCCCCAGGGTGCTCAGTGCCGGTTCCAGCACATCGCGAGGGAGAATGTGGCGGTCTGCGCTGTCCATGGTGAAAAACGTGTCGGGGTTTGCGGAGAGCGCTCCGGGGATGTGCCCCCACGGATATCCGGCGATTGTCTGGCCGAAATAGCCGCGCACATCCAGCACGCGCAGGTTATTGTCCTTCA
>CAZDOZ010000088.1:6236-10202 GCA_964507175.1 uncultured Anaerolineae bacterium | reverse complement strand
CCTATTTTTGCAGGTATTCTTCGTCGATGGCTTCTCTGATTTGAGGAAATTATGTCAAATCGTCTGGGACTTGTTACCAGCGGGACTTTCAATGCCAACCTGACCGCAAAACTCGATCCCGGCGTCAGCACCGAGACGCTCCGCATTGGGGATTTCGTGGTGGTGGAAGGGGAGAAGTACGTTTTCTTCTGCTCCGTTTCCGATATCCAGCTTCATGTCACGGATATGCGCGTGCAAGCGGATCCGCCCAACGCGGGATCGAATTTCGTCCGGGAGGCGCTGGAAGGAACGGCGACATATGCTGTGGTGCAGGTCAAGCCATCCCTGGCGGTTGAAAGGCCTCCGGAAGGTGGTTTCGTGGATGTAACGGCTAAGCCCCAGCCTGCGCGCACTATCCCTATGCACTTCGCAGTGCTGCGCAGCGCGTCCCAGAGCGATTTCGACACCGTGTTCGGCGAGGATGACGGCAAGAGTAAGATGTTCTTCGTCGGCACTCCCCTTACCATGCCGGATCAGCGGGTGCCAGTGGACCTGTCGAAGCTGATGGAGCGCTCCAATGGCATTTTCGGCCAATCCGGCACCGGCAAGAGTTTCACCACGTTGCTGGTGCTGAGCGGGATCATAAAACGACAGGTGGGTGTAGCTCTGGTTTTCGACATGCATGACGAGTACGCCTTCGGCAAAGAGTCGGAGGAAAAACGTTGGGTCAAAGGGCTGAAGAACCTCTTCCCGACCCGCGTGCAGGTCTGGAGCATAGATCAGAACGCTGGCAGGCGTGCCGGACGGGCCGTGGACGAAGTGATCAGGATCGGCCTGAACCAGATAGAGCCGGAGGACGTGCTGCTCCTGGCGGAGGAGCTCGACCTGCGCGGAACCACAGAGGCAAACATCGGCCTGCTGCAGGATAGGTACAAGGAAGGCTGGCTGGAAGCGCTGCTTGCCATGAGCCCCGACGAACTGGAGGGGTTTGCGCAGGCGTCTGGTGCTCATCCCGGTTCCCTGGCCGCCCTGCAGCGAAAATTGAAAGTAATCACCAGGCGACCTTACGTGGTAGAGAAGGCCGGGCTAGACCAGATCAAAGAAATGGTGGCTTTGCTGGAGAAAGGCATCCACGTGATCCTCCATTTTGGGCCCAAGAGTTCTACCCTGGATCACATGCTGGTGGCAAATGTGGTCACCCGAAGCGTCCGAAAATTGTATCAGGAAAAGACTGCAAAATACGAGGAAACCCGCAATAAAGCCTACGAACCAAAGCCGCTGATGATAGTGCTGGAGGAAGCCCACAAATTCCTGGCCCCATCCATCGCTCGCCAGACGATCTTCGGCGAGATCGCCAGGGAAATGCGGAAATACCACGTCACTCTCACGGTCATAGACCAGCGCCCGGGGGCGATAGACCGGGAGGTGCTCTCCCAGCTCGGCACCAGGATAACGGGCAAGCTGGCGGAAGAAAACGACATAGAAGCTGTCCTGACCGGCGTAGCAAATCGCCAGGCGATGCGCGGCATGATCGAGAGTCTGGATACCAGAGGGCAGATGGTAATCATGGGGCATGCTATTCCGATGCCACTGTCCCTGAACACGCGGCCTTACAGCGAAGAATTCTGGCAGGAAATGCTCTCCGGGGAAGAAAGTTCTTCCTCCCCGAAAGGCGAAGACGCTTTCGACGAAATATTCTGACTCGCGGTTGCCGATTCTTTTCTTTGCGTTCCCCGCGCGCCTTGCAGCAGCCGCATCACCTGGCCTGGCGCCATGTTCTCCACAAATCCCTTAGCCCGGGACGCTTCCCGTACATCAATATACCTACCTGGAAGGTCCGAGCGCCGGCCCAGAGCACAAACGGCACGGTTATCAGTATCACCGTTAGGCTGATCACTATGTCCACTGTGGGCACACTGCCCAACGGCAAGCGCATCATCATCATTGTGGGAGCCGTGAATGGGAAATAGCTCAATGCCCGCGCTAGCGGAGCATTCGGGTTGGTGATGATAAATCCGCTCACCATGTACGGCACAGCAGCCATAAGTGAGAAAATGCTCGACAACTGTTGCGCCTCTTTCAAATTTCCGCCGATAGAACCTAGAGCCGCCATTGCTACTGCATACAGAGTGAATCCGAGAATGTAGTACACCACTGCCAACGCAAGGGGTACAACATTATTGAGCAGCGGCAGCGCTCTGGCCAGGAGCAGCACCGACCCGCTGGAGAACGCCACTATGGAGACCATCCATACCAGCACCTGGGTGAGCCCAAGCGCTCCGAGGCCGATTACTTTGCCAGCAAGCAATTCCTGGGCAGACACGGACGAGAGAATGATCTCGAATATCCTGTTCTCTTTCTCCTCGGCTATGCCTTGTAGCAGGTAGCCAGCGCTGATGAAAATGGTTATTATCAGGAAGGCAGCCAGGAAGTATGGGATAAGAAGGTCGTACACCGTCCCGGAAAGTCCAGCCCCCCCTTCCCCCTCTTTCTCACCTTTGCTAACCCCGACCGATACAAATCTTGCCGGGTAAGCCGCTCTATGCCTGACCACCGGGTTGGCATCGCGCAAGAGGTGGCTTACGAGGAACGCCCTGACCCTTACAGAATCTGAGATTGCTTCACCTCCGAGGCCCCTGCCCGCGGTGAGCACCTTGACCTCGCCCGTACTCACGTAATTGGTTGGAATTTCCAGTACTACGGAGATCTTCTCATCAAGCAGAGCCTTCCTTGCCTGATCATCGCTTTGATAGAGGACGAAGTCATTTTGGAACTCAGGCAAAATCGGGGTAAAAACGCCGGACTTGTCCACTACACCAACCATCTTCGGCTCCGGTGATAATGCCTTCTGGAAGAAGATGGTAGCCTCCCCGCTGAAAAATGCCATGATTATCAGGGTGACTGCTCCGAGGATTGGCACCAATGCAGTCATGATGATGAAGCCCATACGGCGGACGTTGACCGTGTACTCATGCTTTGCTATGATCCAAATTTTACGCACGGCGGCTTCCTCCCACGACTTCAATGAAAATCTCGGCAAGCGGCTTGGATTCTACCTCCAGGAATGTGGGGATTACCCCTGCACCCAACAGGCCAGTTAGCGCCTGGCGAACGGTTACATTGTCATCAAGCTTCAAGCGCCACTCTCCATCTATCATTTCCCTGCTCACCACCCATGGGAGTTTTTCCGGGAGGGTGTCGTTACATCGCAGGCGAAGGCTTTTTCCGGCGTACTGCTGCTTTATATCACTCAGATTGCCGTACAGGACGACCTCACCTTTGTTGATGAGCAGAATCCGGTCACACAGCGCCTCTACCAG
The DNA here is from genome assembly GCA_964507175.1 of uncultured Anaerolineae bacterium. Lineage (GTDB taxonomy): Bacteria > Chloroflexota > Anaerolineae > S016-19 > S016-19 > S016-19. Next base: position 6,903 of record CAZDOZ010000088.1, on the reverse strand, counting down.
ATTCATCTGATGCGAGCTGAGCATTATCCCTTTGCCCGCGTCCCTGTACTCCAGGAGCAGCTCTTTTATAACTTCCAGGTTGACCGGATCGAGCCCCTGAAACGGCTCGTCCAGGATAATCAAGTCGGGATCGTTGATCAATGCCGCCAGGATCTGGAGCTTTTGCTGCATCCCACGGCTTAGCTCCCGCACTTTGCTCTGAACTCTGTCGCCTAAGCCAACCCTCTCCAGAAGGTTCAAGGCGCGTTTCCTGGCGTCGTTTCGGTTCCAGCCTTTTAGCTCCGCCAGATACACCAGAATCTCCAGTACTTTCAAGTTGCGGTAAAGGCCTCGCTCTTCCGGTAGATAACCTACCCTGTGCTTGGCCTCCCTAGCCGCCCCACCCAGAACGTTTACCTCCCCCCGATCCGGGGCAATGATATCCATAACCATGCGGATGGTAGTGGTTTTTCCTGCGCCATTTGGCCCCAACATGCCAAAAATCTCCCCAGACCGCAGCTCAAAACTCACATTTTTGACCGCGTTTATTCCTGCGAAGCTCTTCCACAAGTGTGAGACTCTCAGGAGTTCCATCGCTGTCTCCTCATCAAAAGACGACTCAGGTGTTCTAATTGACATTTTCTCAAAAAGCAGGGGAAGTCCTTGCCGCCTGTCTGGGCAGGCACAA
>CAZDOZ010000088.1:0-6136 GCA_964507175.1 uncultured Anaerolineae bacterium | reverse complement strand
TGACATTTTCTCAAAAAGCAGGGGAAGTCCTTGCCGCCTGTCTGGGCAGGCACAAGATCCGTCCCTGCTCAGGATATTGGACTTTATCGGAAATACAGGATACAGGCACGGAGGCAAGAACATTGCCATGGTGAGGAAGGAGTGAATGGCATTGGTGGCTCTGCAGTCACACAAGATACACACTTCCCTTTCCTCTGCCCTTGGAGAAAGCACTGCCCCATCCCCGCAGCCACTGTTTCCAGTAAAGTCTATTTTTGGACTTTTGACAATTGGGCTGCCTTGCTGGGCTGAGTTTTTCGCCTTGAAGGCAGGAAAGAAGTGGCGGTACATCTTGTGGTCGGGCGAAGCCCGACCACAAGATGTACCATTTCTTCCCAGTCATCTGCCAAGCGCGAAGACCCAGAAAGTTCCGTTTCCGCTTTGTCAAAAGTCCAATCTATTTGAAAGGGTGCATTTTGTTGGTGAATCACACGGTGGTGCCGATGAATTCGAATAAGCCGCACAGGCCTCCAGGTTTTGGAGTGGGTTCCCCCATTTTCCCTTGTCTCCCATTCCCTCGAGGAAAAGGGTGAAAGGGGAGATGTTTTTTGGGTGGCAGGGGTTAGCAAGATGTCCTTCCCGCGATCGGGGAAAATGGAACTCCATTTAACCCCAGCGTTACCCAATTGCAGGTCTTTGCATCGCCTGTACACTAGATGTGGGACATGGGCCGGGTTACGGCCTGCCCTCACGCCGATACCTGCAGGTATGGGCGAGGTATCCCCTGCAGGGACTCTCACTTAGACGCCAACACTTGCGGAATGCCTCGCCCCAACTCCGTAGGTGCTTAGCAAGCGATTAATGGATATTTTAGTAGATAATCCTCAAGTGCACAAGAATGGCGAGATAGTGGAATTTGCTTAGTCCTCTCCCCCGCCGCTTCACATTAGACCTCATTGGAAATACAGGATACAGGCACGGGGGCAAGGACATCGCGGTGGTGACGGAGAAGCGAGGGATATGTCTTGTATGGCGGCTCTGCTACCACACAAGATATACTCTTTCCTTCCCTCTGCCCTTGCAGAAAGCACTGCCCCATCCTCGCAGCCATTGTTTCCAATAGAGTCTATTGTGTGCCGCACAGGCCGTTATGCTATAATGTTTTTCACAGAATTTTCAGATACAACCATTTTCTGCAAGGAGACATGCCTATGTGGCAAGACTACTTCTTCGCCACCTCTCCGGAGGAGGCCAGCGCCGCTGCCGCCAGGCTAGGGGCAGCGGCACGCATCGTTGCAGGCGGTACGGATCTCTCGGTCGCCATGCGCAACGGACAAAATGAGGTTACGACCCTGGTTGACGTATCCAGAATCCCATCCCTCCAGAAAATCGAGGAGCAGGGTGACGAAATCTGGATCGGTGCGGCAGTGAGCTATGCCCGCATCATCGAGTCACCGCTGCTGAGGGAGAAAGCCCCACTGCTGGTCCAGGCTGCCCAGGAGATCGGTTCGGTCCAGATCCGGAACCTGGGAACCCTGGGAGGCAACCTGGCGACGGCTTCGCCCGCGGGTGATAGCATCCCAGCCCTCATGTCCCTGGGCGCCGAAGTCGTCCTGGCCGGGCGCCGCGGCCGCAGGCGTGTGCCGATTACTGAGTTCTTTACCTGGGTTCGCCAGACAGTGATGGAGAAAGACGAGATCATCGAAGCAGTGCTGGTATCACCTCAGTCCCAGTCGAGCGTTGGCGTTTTCATGAAACACGGCCTGCGCCGAGCCCATGCCATCTCCGTCGTCAATGCTGCTCTTCTGCTCGACATTCAAGACGGCGTGGTTGCCGACGCCAGAATAAGCCTGGGTGCGGTCGCCCCGACGGTTTTCCGGGCCACTGAGGCGGAACAAGCCCTGATCGGCCGCTCCCTCACGCCGAGTCGGATGGAGAAAGCAGCGGATCTGGCGATGGCGGCATCCAAACCAATAGACGACATTCGGGGAACCGCCGACTACCGAAGGCACATGGTGGGCGTCCTGGTGCGCCGTGGTTTGGAGAAGATCGCCAAAAGGGAGCAACCGGCGCTCATGCCGCCCCTGAACAGGCCGGGATTCACTTCCGTCCCGGCACCAACCGAAAAAGAAATTGCTGGCGGCGACCGGATCGAACTCACGATCAACGGCAAGGAAACGACCCTGATTGGCGTGCGAGGAAAGAACCTCCTCTACGCCCTGCGTGGGATTGGCCTGCTGGGGGTCAGGGATGCATGCAGTGCCGGGGAGTGCGGCGCATGCACCGTCCTGCTGGATGGCAGGGCAGTCACATCGTGCCTGGTCCCGGCACCTCAGGCACACGGGCGTGTCGTCGAAACGGTGGAAGGGCTGAGTCATGGCGACGAGCTCCATCCGCTGCAGGAAGCTTTTGTCACCCATGCAGGCACTCAGTGTGGCTACTGCACGTCGGGATTCATCATGTCCGCCAAAGCCCTCCTCGACATGTACGACAGCCCAAACGAGGAGCTAATCAAACAGGCGCTAGCCGGGAACCTTTGCCGCTGTACAGGGTATTACCAGATCGTCGAAGCGGTGAAAGCTGCAGCCGCCAAGATGTCTGGCAGGACCGGGGGGAGGTGAAGATGAGTACCAGATTCGTAGGAACCAGTGTGCCCAAACTTGATGGCCCAGCCAAAGTCCGGGGCGAGATGCGGTATCCTCAGGATTTCGAGATCCCAGGAATGCTTTTCGCAAAGACCGTGTGGCCGGAATACCCCCATGCGAAAGTTCTGAAGGTAGACGTCAGCGAAGCCGAGGCGGTGCCGGGCGTGGTAAGGGTACTCACCTACAAGGACGTGCCGGTCAACGAGTTCGGCATCTACGAGATGGATCAGCAGGTCTTCGTAGCGGAGGGGAGCAAGACCCGCTGGATTGGGGACCCTGTGGCACTGGTGGTAGCTGAGACAGAAGAAGCAGCGGAGAAAGGCAGGGCGCTGGTTCACGTGGATTACGAACCATTGCCAGTGGTAGGCGATATGGAATCCGCCCTGGCCCCCGATGCGCCGCTGGTGTACGAGGAGCAGGGAAGCAATGTCCTCAAAGAGGTGAAAGTCAGGTACGGGGATATAGACGATGCCTTCTCTCGAGCGGATGTAGTGATCGAGGGAGAGTTTCGAACGCCAGTGGTCGAGCATGCTTTCCTCCAGCCGGAGGCTGGCCTGGGCTACATAGACGAGGAAGGCCGTGTGGTGGTCGTCGCTGCTACCCAGTGGGCCCATGATGACGTTCGGCAGCTTGCCCATCTGCTGAACCTTCCGGAGGACCGCGTCCGCGAGGTGGTTCCTGGCATCGGCGGAGCTTTCGGCGGCCGGGAGGATATGTCCCTCCAGCATCTGGTGGCCGTGGCGGCATATGCTTTGAAAAAGCCAGTAAAACTGGTCTGGACAAGGGAAGAGAGCTTCCGCGGGCATGGGAAACGCCATCCTTTCCTCATCCGGCAGAAGTGGGCTGCGACCAGAGACGGGCAGTTGCTTGGAGCCAGGGTAGAGCTCCTCGCAGACGCCGGAGCTCACACATCGACCAGCATAGTGGTCCTTTCCAACGCGATCACTTTTGCAGTCGGGCCGTACCGGTTCCCTGCAATCCGGATAGATGGCACCCTTGTGTTTACCAACAATGCCCCGAACATGGCGATGCGGGGGTTCGGGGCGACTCAGCCTCCGGTGGCATACGAGCAGATGATGGATATGCTGGCGGAGAAACTGGGCATGGACCCCGTGGAACTGCGGATGAAGAACATGGTCGACCCGGGGGATCTGGGGACCGTAGGGCAGATTTTGCCGGAAAGCGTCGCTCCGGGCAAGGAAACGCTGCGGCGGGCTGCACTAGCGGCCGGATGGAAGGAGGAGAGCGGGCATTGGGTCAGGCCGACCCTGGATCAGCCCAGAGACCCACACAAACGCCGGGGCATCGGTATTGCGACAGCTTACAAGAACGTCGCTTACTCTTTCGGGTTCGACGACAAAGCCACTGCCATAGCGGACCTATCTCTGGATAGAGACGGTGGTATCGAGCGCGCCGTGATCCGGATCGGGGCCTCGGATGTGGGGCAGGGAGCCAAGACAGTGCTGCCGCAGATAGCTGCCGACGCCCTCGGCATCGATATCTCTCGCGTGGAAATGGCCGAACTGGACACTTCCTACGTTCCCAGCGCCGGTTCTAGTTCCGCATCCAGGCAGACCTATATGTCCGGGAACGCTGTCGTCGGGGCTTGCGAAAAAGCACTCCGGGGACGCCAGGAGGTGCTGCAGTCCGGCACGGGCGAGCGTCACATCCAGGCGGAGTACACATTCCGCAGCCGAAGCTTCCACCCGACAACCAATTTCGACCCGGAAACCGGCCTGTGCGATCCACACGTCCTCTACGGGTTCTGCACTCAGATTGCTGAGGTGGAAGTGGACACCGAAACCGGGGAGGTGGAAGTGCTCCGGGTAATCTCCGCCCAGGACGTGGGCAAGGCCGTGAACCCCCGACTTCTGTGGGGGCAGGTTGCCGGCGCGGTCCACATGGGAGTTGGTTACGCCTTGATGGAGGAGTTCATCCAGAAAGAGGGTCGTGTGATGACCCGGAATTTTAGCGAGTATCTAATCCCGACGGTTCTGGACATGCCGAAAAGGTTGGAGAGCATCACGATAGAAATACCGGAGAAGAGTGGACCCTTTGGCGCTAAGGGGATGGGGGAGATGCCTACCCTGCCGACAGCCCCTGCCATCCTCAACGCAATTTACGACGCTGTCGGCGTACGGTTGACCCGCATTCCTGCCACGCCGGAGCGCGTGTGGCGGGCGCTGGCGGGACAGCCGACAGCCGTTGGCCGATAGCCGTCAGCTTTCATGGGAAGCTCTTATCGCCAGGAGTCGCTATCGGATAACGGCTGCCTGCTGACGGCTTTACGGCCTTTTCAGCAGAGTTATTTTTCATTCCATTGGGGAGGTTTTATTCATGTCTGAGACAAAAAAACGGATTCTGACCGGCGATAGACCCACGGGGAAGCTCCACCTGGGACACTACGTCGGAAGTCTGGTGAATCGGGTGCGGCTCCAGGACGAGTACGAGTGTTTCTTCCTCATCGCCGACCTGCATACTTTGACCACCAGGCCCGAGAAAGAGCACATCCTGGAGCTCGGCCAGAACATCCGGGAGATGATGCTCGACTACCTGGCAGTGGGGATAGACCCGGAGAAGTCGGTGATATACCTGCAGTCAGCGGTGCCCGAGGTATACGAACTGAACCTGTTCCTGGAGATGCTGGTGACGGTGCCTCGGCTAAGCCGACTACCCAGCATCAAAGACATGGCCCGCGCTGCGCATCTCGGAGATGCGGTGCCTTTCGGCTTGCTGGGGTATCCTGTGCTCCAGGCGGCGGACATCCTGCTGCCGCGGGCACATCTGGTGCCGGTGGGCAAGGACAACGAGGCCCATGTGGAAGTCACCAGGGAGATCGCCCGGCGGTTCAACAGCATGTACGGCGAAGTGTTCCCAATTCCGGAGGCCCTCATTGGCGAAGTGCCTGTACTGGTAGGGATAGACGGCCAGGCCAAGATGAGCAAGTCCCTTGGGAATGCCATCTATCTTTCCGACGATCCGAAGACGGTGCGGAGGAAAGTCTTCCAGATGTACACCGACCCAAACCGCATCCGTGCCGATATCCCCGGCAGGGTGGAAGGCAACCCTGTTTTCATCTATCACGATGTCTTCAACTCGGATAAAGGGGAAGTGGAGGACCTGAAAGAGCGATATCGCAAAGGGAAAGTTGGGGATGTAGAGGTGAAGGAGAAACTGGCGCGTGCTCTCAACGCTTTCCTCGATCCGATCCGGGAAAAGCGGGCGCACTTTGCCAGCCAGAAAGGCCTGGTGGAGGAGATACTGTATGAGGGAACGCTTCGCACCAGGGAGGAAGCCCGCCTCACTATGAACGAGGTCAAGAAGGCGATGGGTGTCGCCTCTGTCTGGAACCGGATCCGGCGGAAAACCGAGGAGAGGCGAAAGATGCAGGGCGTGCAATGACCGTCTGAGGGGAATGGGTGAGGGCGCAAGGTAGTACCGAATGAATTGGTGGTGTTCAAAAGCAGTGGGATGGACTTGCCTTGTTGGTACGGGCGCAGCATGTGTTGAAT
>CAZDOZ010000087.1:8980-10298 GCA_964507175.1 uncultured Anaerolineae bacterium | reverse complement strand
CCTTGGTACGTGCCAGTACCTCCGCCCGGCGATCATCCCGGCGATGGCGACTGCCAGAGCTGTGTACAGGACTGCCGCAAATACCAGGGGCATGGCGAAGCCCTGGAGCACCACAGCTATCGCTCCTGCCCAAACCATCCACACCCGAAAAGCAACCTGCACCATCTGGACCCCGGAGAGGGCGAGATCTATGATGAGATCTATCCATGCCGGGTGGTACGCCAGATACCACATGATCACGCCAGTAAGCAATATGCCGGAGAGGAACACCCCTCCCATCCATGCCAGCCCCCACCACAGGGGTATCGTCCAGGGGGACGTGGTCGGTAGTCTGCCCAGCACCGAGTCCGCGAATCCGGCCGGAGGGCTCTCCGGAGGCATGCTCCGCAGGAAAGCGTCCATCTCCAGCCAGCGCTCCCACTCCTTCCGGATTTCCGGGTGCCCGGTGAAGGTTTCTTCTATCGTTTTCCATTCTTCCTTCGTGATTTCCCCATCCAGGAACTTCGAAAAAAGCTCTTTCTCGTCCATCTTCTCGCTCCATTAAGCCAGGTCCAGGTGCTCGGCCAGGAAACGCCGGGCCCGGTAGAGCCTGTTCCTGACAGAACCCTCAGTTACCCCCAGGACTTCCGCCATTTCCCGGTATGACATCCCCTCCCAGTAGCGGAGGGTCACCGCTGCCCGGTCGGCCGGAGGCAAAAGCTGCAGTGCTTCCTGCACGATTCGGGCCTGTTCGTTGGTCACCACCCTTTCCTCGACATCCGGAGTCCTGCCCTGCTGCTCGCCCAGGGGGGAATCTTGCTTCCTGCGCCGGAGGCCGTCCACGCACCGATGGTGGACGATACTCAGGAGCCAGGTCTTGAAAGGACGGCGACCGTCGTAGCTGTCCAAATGACAGTATGCGGCCAGGAATGCCTCCTGGGCCATGTCTTCGGCATCCTGCCGGTTCCCCATCATCCGGTACGCCAGGTTGAAAGCACTGGTCTGGTATTTTAGCACCAGCGATCCAAACGCCGATCTGTCTCCGCCCAGCGTGTGCCGGATGAGTTCCGCCTCCGATCTTTCTGAATATGTTTGTGTCATGCCAGATTATGGCTCCTCGGATGCCCAGCGAGCGTCTGTCTGACTTGCTTCCACTCTATAATACGCAAAAACAGCGGTTTTGTCTCATTTGAAGGCGGGTATTGTCGCAAGTCCCTTTGACATCGCTTGCCGGAAATGTTATCATGTTGCTGAATGGTTACCATAACAGTGGGGTATTCTCTCAAGAAACAGGGGGGACTCCTTGTCGTCCGTCTGGACAGGCGCAAGGCCCGTTCAT
>CAZDOZ010000087.1:0-8880 GCA_964507175.1 uncultured Anaerolineae bacterium | reverse complement strand
CGCTCAATCATGGTGCTGCCGACATAGGTTTAGGAGGGAGAGATGCTGGAACACCTGGAGGAATACCACCGCCCGCGCGACCTGCATCAGGCTCTGGAACTGCTCCGCAGGAAAAGGATAAATACTGTGCCGCTGGCAGGTGGGACGAATCTTGCCCTCTCCAGGAGCCCGAGGCTGGAGGCGGTCGTAGATCTGAGCGAGCTCGTTTTGGACTTCATCGGAATCGGCACGACGATCAGGCTGGGCGCCATGGTACGCCTGCAAACGATGGTCCGGGCATCGGAGATACGGGATATCGCCGGAGGTGTCCTGAGCGAGGCAGCGAGACGGGAAGCGGCGTACACTGTCAGAAACATGGCGACCGTCGGAGGAACTGTCGCGGTGGCAGAATCCACGTCCGAGCTATTGCCCTTGTTCCTGGCACTGGATGCATTCCTGGATCTGGATGGAGGCGAGGCGACCGTGCCGCTGACAGAGTACCTTACCAGGAAATCTACCTACACGCACCGTCTGATCACCGCGGTAATCTTCCCTAACCCCCGGGGCATGGGTGTGGGAACGTACCGGGTGGCGAGGTTGGAAAGCGACGAGCCTATCCTGACGGCAGCAGTCGTGGTGAAGCGGGATGGCGACAGGGCATCGCTGGTCCGTCTTGCCATGGGTGGAATCCAGCGAAGGCCGGTCAGGCTGCTGGAAGTGGAAGGGAAAATGCTGGCGGCAGGAACAATCGATGGGATGCTGGAGGTTCTGCCGGAGGTGAGCAGCGCCGTGACCCATCGGGGGAACCTGAGGGCTAGCGCCGAGTACAGAAAAGAGGTAGCCCCCGTGGCCGCTCGTCGCGCTCTGCTGGCAGCCTGGGGCGAGCGAGGGTAGGAGGTCTTCATGGAGATACATTTGATTGTGAATGGAGAGCCGAAGACCTGGCAGGTGAAGCCAGGAGACGTGCTGCGGGACGTCCTCCGGCGGGAGGGCTACTACAGTGTGAAATACGGGTGCGAGACCGGCACGTGTGGCATGTGTACCGTGCTGTTCGACGGCAGGGCGGTGCGGTCGTGTCTGGTGCTGGCGCCTCAGGCCGATGGTCATGTCATCACCACTGCCGAGGGACTGGCTGACGGGTCGAAGTTACACCCACTGCAGGAAGCATTCGTCGAAGAAGGGGCTGTCCAATGCGGTTACTGCACTCCGGCAATGCTCCTGACGGCAAAATCGCTCTTGGACGAGGATCCTGATCCACCCGACTCGGAGATAAAGGATGCTCTGTCCAGTGTCCTTTGCCGGTGCACCGGCTACGTGAAGCAGGAGAAAGCAGTAAAGAAGGTAATCGCTCAGATGAAAGAAGGAGCGTGAGCCATGGCTTACAATTCGATAGAGGAAATGTTGCGCATGGCGGAACACCCAGAAGGGATACCGAACGAGGAGTTCCGGGTTGTCGGAAAGCGCGTGAAGAAGATAGACGCCGAGAAGATGGTACGTGGAAAGCCGGTCTACACGGATGATTTCACCCTGCCCGGGATGCTTTACGCCAGGATGCTGACCAGCCCCCACGCCCATGCCAGAATAAAAGAGATAGACACCAGCAAAGCAGAGGCGTTGCCGGGGGTTCATGCGGTCCTGACGTACAAGAATGTGCCCAGAATCCCTTTTTACAATGCCGGCCAATCCCACCCATCGCCTTCGCCCACCGACTTCGTGAGTCTGGACAAGAAAGTCCGATACTTCGGCGACAGGGTCGCCGTGGTCGCCGCGGAGACGGAGGAGATCGCCGAGAAGGCGCTCCACCTGATCCAGGTGGACTACGAAGTGCTCCCCGCGGTCTTCGATCCGGAGGAGGCAATGAAGCCGGGGGCGCCGATCATCCACGATGAGCCGGATTCCACCGGAATCCACGATCCTTCCCGCAACATCGTCGCAAGGATAGAAGCGGAGGCCGGCGGCGTGGAAAAAGGCTTCGCCGAGGCCGATTTGGTGCTGGAGACGGAGGTGCGGGAGCCTTTCCAGAAGCACGTCTCCATGGAACCCCATTCGGTCATCGGTTACTGGGACGAGGACGGGCGTCTGGTGCTCCGATCCAGCACCCAGGTGCCGTTTCATGTGCGGCGGCTCGTGGCTTGGGCCACTGGCCTTTCGGAAAAACAAATCAAGGTGGTGAAGCCCAGGGTGGGCGGCGGATTTGGCGGCAAGCAGGACCCTGTGTTGGACGACTTGGTGGCCCATCTGGTCATCAAGACAGGCCGACCGGTGCGCATGGTGCTTGATCGGAAGGAAGAGTTCGAAAGCACGCGGGCACGCCATGCCTACATTGTCAGGCTGAAAATGGGGCTCAAGAAAGATGGCACCATCACGGCGGTTTCGCTCCACGCTATTGGAGATACCGGCGCTTACGGTGCTCACGGCCTGACCGTCCTGAGCAATGTCGGGTCCAAGACCCTGGGGCTTCTGCGTACCAAAAACATGCGCTTCATCGGCGAGGTGGCTTACACCAATCACCCCACCGCCGGAGCGTTCCGGGGCTACGGTGCTCCTGAAGGGTATTTCGCGCTGGGCACTCTCATAGATGAGGCTGCCCAGAAGCTGGGGATAGACGTTCTGGAGTTATACCGGAAGAACTGGGTGCGCGAAGGGGACGTTTTTGCCCTGGCAAAGCCGCTGGGCGAAGGCCGAGAAGGATATGAGAATCCGGTGGAATCGGTGGCGCTGGAGCAGTGTGCCTCTACGGGGGCAGAAATCATTGGCTGGGAGAAGCGCAACGATCCGGAGTGGCACGAGGTGCCTGGCAAGCCGTGGCTCCGGCGGGGGATGGGGGTGGCGGTTGTGGCCCATGGTTCCGCAATCCCGGGCCTGGACATGGGCGGCGCGTACATCAAGATAAACGACGATGGATCCTTCAACCTGCTCTACGGCGGCGTCGACATCGGCACCGGTGCCGACACGGTGATGGCCCAGATAGCTGCAGAAATCCTGGGGTGCTACCCTGAAGATGTGATTGTCTTCTCCGGGGACACCGATTTCGTCCCGTTCGACAAGGGAGCATATGCATCCAGCACCACTTTCATCTCTGGCGGCGCTGTGAAGAAAGCAGCAGTGAAAGTCGCCGATCAGATCAGGGAGGTGGCCTCTGAGATGTTGGAGGTGCCTGCCGAGCAGATCCATTTGGAAGATCGCAAAGCCTTTGCCCCCGACGGTCGAAATGTGACGCTGCGTGAGATTGCCATGCGGAGCCTGCACATGGTGGATCAGCACCAGATCATGGCCACCGCTTCACACATGTCTTTCCGGTGTCCGCAACCGTTTGCGGCCCAGTTCGCTCAGGTGGTGGTGGATACAGAGACCGGAGAAGTTCGGGTGGAGAAATTCGTCACCGTGGCGGATGTTGGTCAGGTTATCAACCCGAACGGAGCTGAGGGGCAAATCGAGGGAGGCGTAGCTCAGGGGCTGGGCTATGCGCTCTCGGAGGAGATGGTGTTCAGCCCCAAAGGGCACTTGATGAACCCTCACGTGAACCAGTATCGGATTTTCACCAGTGTGGACATGCCGGAAATGGTCACGACGTTCATCCCCACGGTGGAACCCAGCGGGCCTCTGGGCGCCAAATCTGCTGCTGAGCTTCCCCTGGATGGCGTGGCGCCTGCGGTGGCGAACGCCATAGCGAACGCCACCGGAGTCCGGCTGCGGGAGATACCGATGACTCCGGAACGGGTGCTGAAAGCGTTGAAAGAACAGGGGAATCCATAACCTGCAGGCGTTCGGGGGCGCCGCGCGTTCCTGAACGCCGAACACAGCGTGCTCTTGACCAGATTGGAGTCCCTGCCCTTCGATCCTTGGGGTTCTCTTCCTTCCACTTGTCCAGCAATTTCTGCCAGCTTTGGGGCGGGCTTTTGTAAAACCCAATGCTTTCTGTCCTCTTGCACCCAGCATAGCAGATAGTATCACAATCCACGCGGAGATGTCAGCCTCTGGAACACCGCCTTCCGTCCTGGCGTAACAGGGAGTTCGAAGCAAATCCATTAGACTTTATCGGAAATACAGGATACAGCCACGGAGACAAGAACATCACCCCTGCAACCATTGTTCCCAATAAACTCTATTGCTGCTACATGCCTGTTCTGCTCTTCCCTATTGTGGTAAAATTGACTGCACTGAAGAAAGGTCCACCGCGGTGAAAGAGCTTTTTTCAGCGGAGTCAAAAATTGTATTTGTGGGACTTCAAATCGAAAAGTATTTCTCGCCCGTATCAGGGATGGCATATTGAATTGAGCGTTATCTTTTTGGAGGTAGAGCGTCTGTTATGGCGAGCAGCCAGTTATACGGGATGACCGAGACGACCGAGGTGAACGAGGAAGCGCTGCTGGAGCGGGCCCTGAAGAACGACTCTGCGGCGCTGGGGTCGATATACGACCTCTACTCCGATCGGATATATCGGTATGTGTACCATCGCATCGGGAACGCGGAAGTGGCCGAGGATATCACCGCTCAGACGTTCCTCAAGATGCTGGAGGCAATCCAGACCGGCAAGGGCTGGCGCACCTCCTTTAGAAGCTGGCTCTATCGCATAGCTCACAACCTGGTGGTCGATCATTACCGCCACGCCAGCAAGGTCATGCAAGTGTCGTTGGACAAAGCGCCCAACTTGCCTCAGCGAGGCGATAGTTTGATGGATACAGTCGAGAAGAAGCTGGATATGGAAGCGGTAGAAATTGCCCTGCACTCCCTGACAGAGGAACAGGCTCAAGTGATAGTCCTCCGATTCATGGAAGGGTATAACATTGCCGAGGTGTCCGAGATAATGGAGAAAACCGAAGGGGCAGTGAAAGCGTTACAGTACCGGGCTGTCAGAGCGCTGCAACAGCTGATGAAAAAGTGAACGCGGGGCCGGGAACGACTATGAAGAAAGAGGATCTGTTCGAACTTTGTCTTGAGGAGCTGAGCAAAGGGCGCTCACCGCAAGAAGTGTGTAGCGCCCCTCTATTCCGTGCCTACGAGGGTGAGCTCAAGGATATGCTGCAGATTGCTGCGGACCTCCGCGTGCTGGGGGAATCGGTTCCACCTAGAGACTCTGCCCTTGCCGCATCCGGGCGCGCCAGGCTGCTGGCAGGAGCTGCGAAGTTCAGGAACAAGCCTGAGCGACACCTCTTGTTTGCCTCGATTTTCCCTTCATTCCACAAATTCCGCTGGTCCGCTGTCATGGCATTGCTCGTGGCAATCTTTTTGGTGAGCACTGCAGGGCATTTCGTCGTCACCGCAGCTGCCCGCAGCCTTCCGGGGGACCCGCTGTACCCCGTCAAGCGCCTGGAGGAGCGCGTCACGATAGCTTTGACCCTGGATGAGGGAAAAAGGGAAGCGCTGGAGACGAGCATCCAGAAAGAGCGCCTGAGAGAGGCCAAAGAGGTTGCTCTGAAGCGCGAGGTCTCCCTGCAACTGCAAGGGACGGTGGGCGAGGCCACAGGCAATCGCTTCATGATAGGCGATGTGACCGTGCTGATCACCCCTCAGACCAGGATAGAAGGAACGCTGGAGGCCGGCGCATTCGTCTGGGTCCGTGCTCGCGCCGATGGGAAAGGGCATCTGCTGGCCGAAACGGTGACGGTAAAACGGGTGGCTGTTTCCGCCGTTCGTACTGTCGCACCGACGTACACACCTATACCCAGCCCAACCGGGACGGCGAGCGCCGTCCCGACGACTGCTCCTGTTGTTGTACCGCCTCAGAAGCCCAAGATACCGTCTGCTACCCCTACGTTCACCGGCACCCCATCTCCCACGCCGACGAACACCATAACGCCTACAGCGACCGCGACTCCTACCGAGACGCTCACCCCGATGCCGCCACGCGTGATATGGGTTGTTTTTTCCGGCGTCGTTCAGTCCATGAGCAAATCCGAGTGGAAGATCGGCGGGCGGGACGTAGTGCTCACCGGGAAAACGGAACTGCGAATCGAGCAGGGGGTTCAGGCAGAAATCGGGAGCTGGGCAATCGTGGAGGCGACCAAAAGACCGGACGGAAGCTGGTTAGCCAGGAAAATCGTAATAACCAAATCGCCGAAAGCGGTCACGGTCAACTTGCAGGGGGAGATACTCTCGATATCGGACACGCAGTGGAACGTGGGGGGAAGCAGGATTTTGGTACCAACATCTGCATCTATCCATGGCACCCCTGTGGTGGGTGCCTTTGCCCTGGTGACGGCCATCCGCCAACCCGACGGCACGCTGGTGGCCAAAGAAATCACCATCAGAACACGGGAAGAGGTAACTTTCGAGGACCAGATTACTTCTATCTCCTCTGGAGAGTGGACGGTGGGCAAGATCATCGTCAAGATTACCCCGGACACGCAGATAGATGGTACGCCGCATGTGGGAGACAGAGCGCAAGTGGATGGCTGGCAGAATGACGATGGGAGTGTGGAAGCTGTCCATATCATTGTGCTGGCGGTCCCAACGCCGGAGCCCACTGACACGCCCACAAAGTCTGCGCCGTCTCTTACCCCTTCACCGACGGCCAACCCAACCGAAGCAAGCCAGACTTTTGCGCCCGCTGGAAGAACGGCAACCCCTATGACTGTGCCTGCAGCCACCCCCGAGGAAATGCGGGGGCTCAAGGCAGCGAGCCCTCAGCCATCTTTTGGGGATTGCCAACCTGTTGGAGAGGTAATTTTTAGATGAGAAACAAGGGCTTGGTCACATTGATAAGCATCCTGATCATCCTGGTTCTGGCCTGGGTACCGACATCGGCATCCAACAGGATGGCGCCGAGCAACGTCTCGCTGCAAGGCAGGATAAACCTGATCACGGACAATGCCTGGCTCATCGGCAGTACCTGGGTGTCTGTGGACTCGGCCACTGAGATAGTTGGCAATCCGGAAGTGGGCGACATGGCCCGCGTGGAAGCGGAGATGCTGAGCGGTAGGTTCCTGGCCCTCAGGATCGAGGTGATCCAACCCGCTGAAGAGGAAACGGTGACCATAGAAGGGGTCATCTCCAGGATGAAGGACAGAGAGTGGAGGGTAGGGGATTTCACAGTAGTACTGGACGAGAATACCACGATTGCAGGAATGACGCCTTCCGTTGGGCTCTTCGCATCGGTAGAGGGAATACAGCAGGGCAGCACCAGCATTCTGGCCCGAACGATATTCGTGTTTTCCCCTGACTCCATTTTCCCCATAGGCGGTCTGGTGGTCGACCTTTCAAACGGTGTGGTGCGACTGCTTGCCGCCGAAAACATCACCACGACCGCAGCAATCCCGATAACTGCCACGGTGGACGCCGGAACCCTGGTGGATGAACACGCCGGGGTTCTCACCACCGGCTCCTGGGTCGAAGGGCAGCTGGAAAACCTGGATTCCGGGCTGCATGCAGTACGGCTCTCGGTCTACACCCCTCCAGAAGTGACGCTATGCGGAACGCTCATGCCATTTGGAGAGGGAAACAATGCAGATCTCTGGAAGGTCGATGGCAGACTCATCCGTGTTCCGGCCGACGCCGAGGTGGCGGGAATGCCGGTCCAGGGCGCTCCGGCGTATGTCCAGGGGGCGCTCCTCAACGATGGTTCCATCTGGGCGAAAGAGATGTACATGGTGGAGGTGAGCACTTTCTCCGGAGTCCTATCTGTCGTAGGAACAGGGGAATACCCTCAGAGATGGGTGCTGAAAGTGTACGATCCTGCTTCTGGCAGCGCCCGCCGCATCCCATTCCAAGTCACCGAATACACATTTTTCGACACCATTTGGGGGCCGCTGCAGGTAGGGCAGAGCGCTCAGATAACGGTGATACCAGGGGAAGACGAAATGTGGCTGGCATTGTCCGTGGTCACCCTGCCTTCGACTGAGTGACCGCGTCGTCGTTGCTGGCTTTCCACACATGGAACATTCTCTGCAAGACAGTAATGGCGGCTATCACGCTGACGATGGCTACAGCATATGTCACATATCCCGTGATCAGGCCCAGGAAGAGCACGAGCATCCTCTCGAAACGCGTCCCGATCCCAACTTTGCACTCGATGTTCACCCCTTCGGCTCTGGCCCTGGTGTAACTGACCAGTAGCGAAGCCACGATTGCCACGAACGCCAGCAAGACCTCCCATGTGGAACCGTGCTGCAGGTAATAAAACGCCAGTGCCATGTAAATTATGGATTCAGCAGACCTGTCAAGCGTGGAATCCAGAAACGCCCCGAATTTTGTCACCTGCCCGGACAATCTCGCCAGGGTTCCATCTATGGCATCTGCGCCGGACGCAACGATCAGCAACACAGCAGCCCACAAGAACATCCCTTCGGCAGCCAGCACAGCCACGCCCAGAGTTAGGACGAACCCCGACACCGTCACCATGTTAGGGGTAATCCCAAGCTCGTGAAGCATCTCCGCTATGGGTTCCAAAATTACGGCGCCGTATTTTCTTGCTTTTTCCGACATCCTTTTTTCGATTCCCTTTTCGAAATCATGCTTCCGGAATAGACGTGTGAATCGATGTTCACAGTCTTGCCTGGCACCGCTCGGCTATCATGAGTTTACTCCAACGTGCGGATTAGCGCAACCCCAATCACGTCTGCACCAGCCTGCTGGCTGTCCTCGATGCAGGTTTTTTCCCGGGACATATTCATGAGATTGGACTTCTGACAAAGCAGAAATGGAGCCTTCTGGGGCTCACGCTTGGTAGATGACTGGGAAGAAAGGGTACATCTTGTGTGGTGGCAGAGCCACTACACAAGATGTATCGCCTGCTTCTCCCTCACCACCGCAGTGTTCTTGCCTCTGTGCCTGTATCCTGTATTTCCGATAAAGTCCATGGTATACTTGGATGGGATCGCATCGTTTGCCTGTTATCATGCGTCTGGCTGGTAAACACTGCAAAATGATAGGTAGCGCTCAAAACTGTTGGGACGGAGCGGC
>CAZDOZ010000086.1:0-10362 GCA_964507175.1 uncultured Anaerolineae bacterium | reverse complement strand
TGCTGCGCCCGCCGGCTGGCCCGGCAACCCACCCTGCGAAGCGTTGTGTCGGCGCTTTGGCCGGGCTGACATCCGGGCATATAGAACACGTCCCCCCGATACGGGCCTTCGAAGCAAACCGAGGGCCCTAAACCGCTCCTGGCGCTTTTTCGACGCGTCCGACCCATCATCCAGGATCGGTGATGCCGAAGGTGCCTCATGGAGAGTCCTATAGGCCCGTAGGGCCCCCAGGATTTGCCTCGGACTCCCGATACGCCGATTGCTTGCTCGAAGGGAGCAACTTCGGTTATAATGCACAGCAGGTAAAAACTCAGCTCGCAATCTTTCGATTCGGGGAGGCCGGAAACATGGATGTAGTCAAAGCACTAACCTACGTATTCGATGACCCGGAATGGGTGGTAAAAGTTCTTATCGGCGGCATTGTAATCCTGCTGGGACTCTTGCTGACGCCAATCCTGCTAGGATTCGGTCTATTTTTCGTCATCAATGGCTATATGGTGGATGTCATCAGAAACGTCATGGATGGGATGGAATTCCCTATGCCAAAGTGGGAAGAGTGGGGCAAATGGCTCGGCTCGGGGGTAAAGCTTTTTGTCATTGAGATCATCTGGGCTATCCCATTGATTTTTCTCATTCTTCTTCTGTTCGTTGGAAACGCTCTGACCAACAATGCTGGATCTGGACTGGCTGCGCTGGGAGCTCTTTTCACCTTGGGCGCCTTTCTTCTCCAGTTGGTATGGACCATCGTGCTGCTCCTGGTACTGCCAGCGGTAATGGTGCATTTTGCCGAGACGGAACAAATCTCTGCAGGGTTCGATTTCGGCTACATCTTCGATTTCGTCCAGAAGAACCTGGTAAACATAATCATTGCCGCTGTAGTGTTGATCGTAGCAGCATTTCTGGCTTCGATCGTGGGGACCATTCTCTGCATAGTGGGCTCGATTTTCACATTTTTCTGGACCCAAATGGTGGAAGCCCACCTATATGGACAACTGGGAAAGCTGTACAGGGAGTCTCAAGGGGGATTCACCACTTTGCCGCCAGCGACAGAGTGATTGACCGAAAGCACGGGTGGACCTTCGGGGCAGGCTTTTGCCTGCCCTTGCGCTTGTCTGGGCCCGTCGAGGAGATCCGAATGTCATTGTCACTGAAAATCAACCAGAAAGGACACTGGAAATGAGCGATAGGCACAGTCCGAGAGCCTACCTGATAGACATGGACGGCGTCGTTTACACAGGCAACCGGCTCATGCCGGGGGCTGGCGAGTTCATCTCCTACCTGCAGGAAAAGAAAATCCCGTTCTTGTTCCTGACGAACAACGCCAGCAAGACTCCAGAGGAATACCGGGCGCGCCTGGCATCCCTCGGCATTCATGTCTCCACGGATAAGATCTACACTTCAGCCCTTGCCACGACCCGGTATATGTCCGAGCGCTGGCCCGAAGGCACCCCTGTGTACGTCATCGGCATCTCGGGCATCAGGCAGGCGCTGAGCGAGAGCGGCTTCAGGATCCTGCGGAATCACAAACGGGCACAGGCGGTCGTGGTAGGCTACGATCCGCACATCACTTACGCCCGCCTCCGTGAGGCAACCCTCGCCATTTATCACGGTGCTGCTTTCATCGGAACGAATCCGGATGTGAGCCTCCCGACGGAAGATGGGATCTACCCGGGGAACGGCGCTTTCCTGGCCGCGCTGGAGGCTGCCACCGGCGTGAGCCCTACCATCATCGGGAAGCCGTCGCCGACGATTTTCCTGGAGGCACTGAACAGGCTCGGCACGACGCCGGAGAAGACAGCGATGATCGGGGACAGAGTCGAGACGGACATTGTCGGAGCGCAGAACGCGGGGCTACTTTCCATCTTCCTGACCGGCGGTATCTCCGGCGAGGGGGGACTGAAACAGCTGGACACACCGCCCGATTTCGTATTCCGCTATCTGGGGGATTTGCTAAAATGGCTGAAAACTTCCCAAAAGGACTGATCGCCAGAACAGTCCTTGGCTGGATTGGTGTGGCACGGTCGGAGCGTGGCCTGCTGGCCACCACCTTACCATTGCCGACAGAAATAGAGGCGCAGGATGTACTGGAAGACAAAGTCGGCACAGCGCTGCATCCTGCTCCGGACGACTCGCTGCTTTCCGACACCACCTCCAGGCTCGCTCGGTTCTACGCCGGGGAACATGTGGATTTCGACGACCTGCCTCTGGACGATTCCTCCGGGCCAGAGTTCTACAGGCGGGTCTGGGCCGTGGTCAGGCAGATACCTCGCGGGGAGACCAGGACTTACGGAGAGGTAGCAGCGATGGCAGGAAAGCCAAAGGCCGCCAGGGCCGTCGGCCAGGCGATGGCCCACAACCCGTGGCCTCCCATTGTACCATGTCATCGCGTCGTAGGCGCTGGCGGGAAGCTGGTCGGCTTTGGTGGAGGGTTGGATCTCAAACAGAAGCTTCTGGAAATGGAAAAGTAGGGGAAAAGCAACGTGACTCCGTTGGAAAAAAGGCCTTGCGCATGAATTGCCACCGCAAAGCCACCACTACCTCAGTATGCCAGAGCTTTTAGCCTCCTCGATGGCTTCCCTCTCCTCACCAGTCAGTTGACGCGTGGATGTCCAGCCATCCAGAGGCTTTGCATAAACCCTGCTCTGATCCCTGGCATAGAGTGCGGTTATCACCACACCCCGGCCCGATTCGTCCGCCAGCACCAATGAAAAGCTGTTGTCCCCACCCATACCATGGAACGGATTGTATCGAACCAACCCGACACGGCTGAAAGAGCATGGAAGTCTCCCCGCCACGTCGTCCAGACCTTTCTCCAACGCCTCAACGCGATGTCGGGTTTCCTCCCCGATTGCACTGCTCCGCTCGACGGCCTCGGCCAAAGTGCCTGCCTCGTCACAATCGCACAGGTGGCGATACCACTCCTTCATCTGCCTTTGCTGCCAGAAAAGATACGCCAGCGCCAGCACCACTACTCCGGCGAGGACCATGGAAAGATCCATTGGGTTAATCTGCCACACCAGTTCCCCCCTCGGAGATTCCTTCTTTCGGCAACAAGGCTATGTCCAGCACTTCCTCCATGTTGCTCACAAGCACAACCTTTAGCGCCCGCAGGCTTTTCTTCGGCACTTCCACCAGATCCTTTTTATTCCTGCCTGGGAGGATCACAGTCTTTATCCCGGCTCTATGGGCAGCCATGACCTTGGCCTTGACGCCACCGACAGGCAACACCCGACCGCGGAGGGTGATCTCGCCGGTCATAGCCACGTCTTTCTTGACCGGACGCTGGCTCAACGCCGAAATCAATGCCGTTGCCATTGTGATTCCAGCGGACGGTCCGTCTTTTGGTATCGCCCCCTCCGGCACGTGAATGTGGATGTCTACTTTCTCGAAATCCAGGTCTCCAAAGCCAAACTCTTCGCTGTGAGCCCTGGCGTAGGAAATGGCCGCCTGCGCCGACTCCTGCATCACATCGCCGAGTTGTCCGGTCATGGTCACCCCACCCTTGCCCGGCATCAACAGTACCTCCACCGGCATGGTGTCGCCGCCTGCCTCCGTCCACGCCAATCCTGTAGCCACACCGACCTCATTGTTGTCCTCCACTTCTCCGAAATTGTACTGCGGCGGCCCCAGGTATTTTTGGAGGGAATCCGCATCCACACGGCTAGGAATGCTCTTCCCCTCGGCCAGGCGACGGGCTAGCTTCCGGATGATCGTTGCGATGTTCCGTTCCAGGTTCCGAACGCCCGCCTCGTAAGTGTACTCTCTGATGACATGCTGGATAGCATTGCGGGAGAAATTTACGTCCCCTGGTTTCAAGCCATGTTCCCGGAGCTGCCTTGGCATGAGGAATCGGAGGGCGATCTCCACTTTCTCCTCCTCGATGTAGCCGGGAAACTCTATCACCTCCATCCGATCCTCCAGCGCCGGGGGAACGGTGTAGAGAGTGTTAGCCGTGGTGATGAAAATCACTTTCGAGAGATCGTAGGGCACATCCAGGTAATGGTCCATGAAGGAAAAATTCTGTTCCGGGTCAAGGACCTCCAGGAGCGCGGCTGCCGGGTCTCCGCGAAAGTCCGCACCCATTTTATCTATCTCGTCCAGCATAAAAAGGGGATTAGTGGTGCCTGCATTGCGCATCGTCTGGATTATCCTGCCAGGCATGGAGCCGATGTAAGTGCGCCGGTGCCCCCGTATCTCTGCCTCGTCCCGGATGCCACCAAGGGAAACGCGGACGAATTTCCGACCCAGAGCGGTGGCTATGGACTTGCCCATGGATGTCTTGCCGGTACCCGGCGGCCCCACAAAGCAGAGAATGGGGCTACGCATCTTGTTCCCAGCCAGCTTGCGCACAGCGATGTACTCCAGAAGCCGCTCCTTAACTTTCTTCAGGCCGTAATGATTCTCCTCAAGAACTTTTGCCGCGTGGGCGATGTCCAGATTGTCCTCTGTCCTCTCGGTCCATGGCAGGTCAGTGAGCCAGTCCAGGTAAGTGCGTATGATGCTAACTTCCGGGATGGCAGGGGGCATGGATGCCAGCCGGGCCAGTTCTTTCTCAGCTTTCTTGCGCACCTCATCGGGCATGCCGGAAGCTCCCAGCTTATCCCGCAGGCCCTCCAGGTCCTGGAAATCGTCCCCCTCTCCCAACTCGTGCCGGATTGCCCTGATCTGCTCCCGAAGATAATATTCCCGCTGAGTCTTGTCCATCTCTCGCTGGACCTGGCTGTGAATCTGGCTTTCCAGTTCCAGAACCTCAACCTCACGGCCGAGGAGCTTGCTAACCTCGAAGAGTCTGTCCACCGGATCTATGATTTCCATAATCTGCTGATGCTGCTCCACAGGGAGGTCCAAAACAGACGCTACGAAATCCGCCAATGTGCCCTCTGTGGTCGCGTTCAGCGCGTTGATATAGGCTTCTTCCGGAATCTCCTGGCTCGTCTGAACCATTTTCTCGAACATGTCCAGCACAGTCCGGCGCATAGCTTCCAGGAAACCTTCTTCCAGGGAACCGGAGTCTATCGAGCTCATATCGTACGAAGGCGGGACAGGGTATCCCAGAGCCATGATGTACGGCTCGGTGCGAAGTATCTTGCGCACGACGACCCGCTGTCCCCCCTGACCGAGCACGCTCAACGTACCGTCGGGCATCCTGAGCGATCGGTCTATAAAAACTTCGGTGCCGACGGTGTAGATATCCCCTTTACCCGGCTCCTCGATGCTCGAATCTGTCTGGGCAACCGCCAGTATTGGAGCGTCATCCCTTTCGGCGGCCTCCACGGCCATGATGGACTTTTCCCTTCCAATGAAAAGCGGCACCACAGTCCCTGGGTACACCACCATATCCCGCAGCGTCACCACAGGGTACTCGAACAGCGAGTCTTTCCGGTAGCGGCGTGGTAGTTGCATCTTCGGCCTGTGTTCCATCCATTCCGCAAAAGAGATCTTCTGTTGACCGAATTCAGATGCACCTACAACTTTTTTTGTTTTTGTTTTTGCTTTCGTTTTTGTTCTCGTTACCCTTCTCTTAGCTCTCTCTGCCATACTCACCTATCCACCTGATCCCGTACCAGTGAAATTATCCAACATTTCCCCCAGAGCTCGCTCTGCAAGACGCCAACCGGTCACTGCCTATCAGACCTTCGCCGCCTCGGCCTCTCTGTATTTCTGCAATATATCCCATTCTGCCTCGGAGACCCACAGAAGGTTACCGACTGAAGTCGGGAACCTATGCGCCCAGAACTCTCGAGCGGCAGCCACTACGAATATAGAACCCGTGACACAGATAAGATCATCGGGGTTCGCTTCGTCCAGTGCCTCCGACATAGCATCCCATACCTCGCCCACAACCGTCACCTCCCTGTCGGGGAATAACTCCCCGACTTTGGAAGCCACTTCTTCCGGGGAAGCTGCCCTTGGATGGTGAGAGTGGGTTGCCCATACCTTGGCTGCACCAGGCACCAGCGTTTCCAGCATCCCACGGATGTCCTTGTCCCTGGACGCCCCAAAAATCAAGAACATCCGCTGGTGCGGCAGCAAGTCTTCTATGGCAGATTGTAGTTTTTCGGCAGAATCGGCGTTGTGGGCGCTATCCACCACGACGAACGGCTGCTGTCCGAGGATTTCGAATCTCCCGGGCCAGAGCGCTGTCTCCATGCCCTGGTGTATGGCGTTTTCCGGCACAGGGATTCCTCGCTTTCCAAGCTCGTGGACGACAGCGTAGGCCACAGCGGCATTGACGACCTGATGCCTACCCAGCAGTCGAATCTGGAGCCGATCCCGGTCTGCAGGCCTTTCCGCTGGCCACACTTCGAAAGTCTGGCCATCCAGACCCGCGTCGACCTGATTATACAGCCAATCCCTGCCGACCTGGATCATGTTCGCCCCCTGGCTCTCGCACACATCTGCAACAACCTCCATGGCTTCTCGGTGCTGAGGTCCCGTGATGAGCGGCACCCCTGGCTTGATTATTCCTGCTTTTTCCCAGGCAATCAAAGAGATGGTATGTCCCAGGAGCTCTGTGTGATCATAGCTGAGAGAGGCCAGAGCTGTCACCACCGGATGTACAACATTGGTGGCATCCAACCTGCCTCCAAGGCCTACCTCCAGAACCGCCACATCCACGTTCTGGTCAGCAAAATGCCGGAATGCCAGGCCTGTTATGATTTCGAAAGTGGTAACGTCTGGAACTGCCTTGATGGCTGGCTTTACTTCTTCTACCAGGTCTGCGAATTCCAACCGTCCAATTAACTCCCCATTCACTCGGATACGCTCTCTAAAGGTGTGCAGATGCGGAGACGTGAAGAGCCCAGTGCGATATCCCCCATGTCTCAGCACCGATTCGGTTATGGCTGCGATAGATCCTTTTCCCTTAGTACCGGCGATATGCACGGCGTGGAAGGAATCCTGCGGATCTCCCATAACATGTAGGAACTCCCTCACTCTGTCGAGATTGAAGACCGTTGCACTGTACGGGAAACGGCTCTTCCGCTCGTAGTCTATGAAGCTGTAAATGTACTCCAATGCCGACAGGTATGTAGGTTCCACGAAAATGTGCCTCCTAGCGTTCAAATTTTGTAACTGTTCAGCCTTGAACAAATCGGACGCAGATGCTGCAGGTTTCACGCAGATACCCGCAGATAAGGCAAATAAATCAGAAAAGATCAGCGAGAATCAGCGTGTATCAGCGCCATCAGCGTTCTACTGCTGAAGAGGCTGAATAGTAACCAAATTTTCAAGGATTTGCCTCGGACTTTGGCAAAGTCCCACCAAAAAACAGCCCGCCACGCTGGCTGGGCCCCACACCGATAAATTGTACCTGAAACAAGGAGAAAAGTAAATCTGGTGAACAAACAGGGATCCCAAAGCAAATCCGGGGGGACCGGGCAGTCCGCAGGGTCCATCTGAGCAGCCATCGGAGGCTCTCGCCAACCCCGTCGCGAAGGCTGGGCAAGGCTAAGGCGACATGCTGCCAAGTGGCCTCTGTCAACCCACGGTTTGCTTCGAACCCCCACAGAACAAGAACGGAGTCATCGCCTTGCATTCACACCAGCCAGGGTGCCTTTCCCGGAGGTGCTTTTCCGATAACCGCCCAACCTGTGCTATCATTGAAAATGGACTTCGTCCACACACTATTGAACGCGCATGGCATCTACATCACGTGCGCAATTGTCGTAGAAAGGACCCAATGAGACCAAACGAGATAACTGATTGGCTGGATAGGAATCTGTTGAAAGTGGAAAAACCCGCCAGGTATATCGGTGGAGAGCTGAATAGTGCGATGAAAGATTGGAATCGCACCCCGGTGAAAGTGGCATTGGCTTTCCCGGAACTGTACGACTTAGGGATGTCGAATCTCGGGCTGGCAATACTTTACGATATCCTGAACAAGCAAGATGGCGTGCTGGCCGAGCGGGCCTATGCTCCCTGGCCTGACATGGAGCACCTGATGCGCTCCAGCAGCATCCCTCTCTACAGCCTGGAAACCCACCATCCGCTGGACGAGTTCGATATAATCGGGTTCAGTCTACCCTACGAGCAGCTTTACACCAACACACTTACCATGTTGGACATGGCCGGGCTGCCGCTGCGCAGCCGCGATAGGGACAAATCACATCCGTTGATCGTCGCCGGCGGGAGCGCCTGCTACAATCCTGAGCCGATGGGCGCTTTCATGGACGCGTGTTTCATTGGGGAGGGGGAAGAAGGTATACTCGATATCGTGCATACCTACCGGGAATGGCGCAGGTCTGGCGGGAACAAGGACGATCTCCTGCTGGCACTTTCCAAAATCCCCGGCGTGTATGTGCCTTCCTTCTACAAAGTCACCTACAATGGAGACGGCACCATCGCATCCGTGGAGCCACAACATGGAGCACCGCTTCCTGTGCTTAAGCGTATCGTCGCCGTGCTGCCTCCCCCTGTGACCGATCTCATCGTTCCTTACCTGGACGTTGTTCACAACCGCGGTGTGGTCGAGATATCCCGCGGCTGCACCAGGGGATGCCGGTTTTGCCAGGCAGGCATAGTTTTCCGGCCTGTGCGTGAGCGCCCTCTGGACGAAGTCCTGGAGGCAGTGGACGCCATCCTGGAGAAAACCGGCTACGAGGAGATTGCTTTTCTATCCCTCAGCCCCAGCGACTACCGATACATCGGCCAGCTTGTCTCTGCCGTGGCGGAGAAGTATCGAGACCGCCACCTCTCCATAAGCCTGCCAAGCCTCCGCATCGAGAGCTTTTCTGTGGATTTGATGGATATGCTGGAAACCACTGGCCGGCGCACCGGATTTACCTTTGCGCCGGAGGCAGCCACCGACCGCCTGCGCAATATCATAAACAAACCCATCCCTACCGAGGAGCTTCTGGCCGTCGCCGACAGGGTCTTCAGCCGAGGCTGGAAGACCATCAAGCTCTATTTCATGATCGGCCTCCCGGGGCAGACGATGGACGATGTGGCCGGGATCGTAGATCTGGCCCGCCAGGTTCGCGAAATTGGGCGGAAGCATGCGGGAAAGCATACCAACGTCCGGATGACCATCTCCACTTTCGTGCCAAAGCCGCACACGCCTTTCCAATGGGTGCCTTTGGCGCGCGCGGAAGAGGTGCGAGAGCAAATTGTCTACCTGCGGGAGCACCTGCGAGGCGGTGGATTTCACCTGAATTGGAACGATCCGGGTGAGACGATGCTGGAAGCACTCCTTTCTCGGGGCGGGCGTCCCCTGGCGGATGTGATACAGCGTGCATGGGAACTCGGGGCGCGGTTTGATGGATGGAGCGAGCATTTCGATCTGAGCCGATGGCAACAGGCAATGGAGGAGCGGGGCCTGAGCTGGGAGTGGGAATTATACCGAGAGCGGGGCCTGGACGAAGTGCTGCCATGGGACGTGGTGAGCGCGGGCGTGGACAAATCGTTCCTGCAGGCAGAGTTTCTCAACTCGAAAGAAGGTCTGCTTCTGCCGGATTGCAGGAACCACTGCTATTCCTGCGGGATAATTCGAAACTTTCATCGCCTCCGCCGGAACACGCCGGACGACGCCTGGCGCTGCCCGGCACTGGGACGAGGCAAGAAACGGCAGCCCATATCGCCTGGGCCGGTGCCGGTGAAGCCCGAGGAGGTGTATTCCAAGTGAAGAAGAATGTTCAGGGGCCTCCTCCAGTACAAAGGCTGAGGATCACGTTTGCCACAGAGCCACTCCTGCGCTATATCTCCCACCTGGACCTGGCGAAATCGTGGGAGAGGACACTTCGTCGGGCAAAAGCGCCCGTGGCATACACCCAGGGCTTCCACCCACAGCCCAGGATACAGTTTGCCGGGGCTCTGCCGGTTGGCGTGAGCAGCGACTGCGAGCTGATGGATGTGTGGATGGAGCGCCGGGTAAGTCCGGAGGATTTTCGGCGTCAGGTTTCCGAGTCGCTCCCGCCTGGCATACGTCTGCTGGATGTGGTGGAGGTGCCGCTGAAAGGGCCAGCGCTCCAGGCCATTCTCGTAGGGGCGGAGTACGAAGTCGTAGTAGACGACATCCCGGACGCCGACGCCGTGGCACAGTCTGTAGAGGACTTCCTGGGGAAAAAGGAGATCCTCCACGAGAAAAGGACCAGGAAAGGAACGAAATTCGTCAACATCCGACCGCTGGTAGAGGACCTGCGATTATGCGGGGCGCCCGCTGTTGGGGCGGTTTGCCTGCGGATGCGCTTGAGCCACAGGCCGGGAGCCAGTGCCCGCGCGACGGATGTGTTGGACGCCCTTGGGCTTTCGAAGTACCCAAGCCACGTGGTGAGAAAAAAGCTGTTCTTCTCGGAGTGAGCCATGTGTTGAATCTCGGAAAGTCATACCCTTGCACCTTGACAAAGTCTCGAAAAGTCGTACCGC
>CAZDOZ010000085.1:0-10528 GCA_964507175.1 uncultured Anaerolineae bacterium | reverse complement strand
GCATTCTACTATGTAACAGGATTTTTCGTCAAGTGCGTAACGCAGGGTGATTGCCTAGTTGGGTTTGCCCGGAAGCATCGCTCCACCGAATGAATCCGGCTCTTTTGGCGGGCTGACGCCCGAAAGCAGGTTTTGGGGATCAGGGATTAGGGCGCAGCGGGACATCTTGCGACAATAGGACAGACTCCTCACCCTAACCTCTGTCCCCTAATCCCTTGCCTGGTGCCTGAAGCGCCGAATTTCATTCGGTGCGCGGGGCACGCTCTGGAATTCTCCATTCCTTCCTCTTTTGACACTAATACCTCTCTAGACTATAATCCTTAAATGGTTGGAGGGGGCGGACTCGAGCATCATTCTATCCTTTGTCCGTCCACCACGAGTCGAAAAATGATAGAGTTCAATGTCGCACAACTTTTAAAAGGCCCGATTGGGGGCACTAGAGATTTTGAACTCGACGACGATGTTGGGTACCTGGATCCGGAGCTGCATCCGGTCAAGAACCTGGTGGGACATGTCCGCTTTATCCGCACCGCAGAGGGGGTGTTGGTGAAAGGAAAGGCACATGTGTCGCTGGAACTGATCTGTAGTAGGTGCCTGACGCCATTCACCCAGGAAATCGAAATCGTCTTCGAGGATGAGTTTCGGCCCACCATAGACCCGCTCACGGGGTATTCCCTGGACGTGTCCGATGTGGAGCCTGCCTTGCTCATCACCAAGCGACACATGCTGGTGCTGGACGAGTTGATCAGGGAGAAGCTCCTGCTGGCGATACCGATGAAGCCCCTTTGCTCTCCGGATTGCAAAGGTTTGTGCCCTATCTGCGGTCACAACTTGAACGAAGGACCGTGCGAGCATGTAGGTCAGAAGGAGAGCGGACATCCGGCGTGGCTTGTCCTGGAGAAGCTTTTGGAGAAGTAATGGCGGTCTCAGGGAACCTGAAGGCCTAGCCGTGTGATTCATCGACAAAATGCAACTTCCAACATTCTGAGGACTGGTCTGGTGCCTGCCCAACCGGGCAACCACGAAGACCCGCCCCACCTTTCGAGCAGATACAAATCAACATAGGGAGGAACGAAATTATGGCACCACTGCCAAAAAGAAAAATTTCCAGGGGACGTCGAGACAGGCGCCGTTCCCACTTCGCCATCGGCAAGGTACACTTGGTGACCTGCCCAC
Source organism: uncultured Anaerolineae bacterium (assembly GCA_964507175.1). Taxonomy (GTDB): domain Bacteria; phylum Chloroflexota; class Anaerolineae; order S016-19; family S016-19; genus S016-19. The sequence goes on along the minus strand of CAZDOZ010000085.1, from coordinate 9,352 downwards.
AGTGTCACCACAAGCACCTGCCCCACCATGTGTGCCCCTATTGTGGGTACTACGCCGGGCGAGAGGTCATCCAAGTAGAAGAAAAAGAGAAATAAGCGTTCTAAGGGCGCGATGGAGATGACCTCCACCGCGCCTTTGCTTCTCAGGAGGAAGACGGGGGAAGTAACATGAAATCTATCGCACTCGTTTTTCCGGGGCAGGGATCGCAGTTCGTAGGGATGGGCAAAGCGCTGTCCGAGGCATATCCCGTGGCAAAGTGGACCTTCCAGGAAGCGGACGAGGTTCTGGGGCGGCACCTCTCGAGTCTCTGCTTCGACGGTCCGGCAGACGAACTGACCGATACGGTCAACGCCCAGCCGGCGCTCCTGGCAGCAAGCATCGCCACGTTGCGGGTGCTGGACGACCTGGGCGTGCCGATGCCGGAACCACTGGCCGTGGCAGGTCACAGCATGGGGGAGTACACCGCCCTTGTGCGGGCTGGTTCCCTCTCTTTCCATGATGCCCTGTCGCTGGTGCAGGAGCGAGGCCGTCAGATGAAGCTCGCGGGCGAGAAGAACCCCGGCGGCATGGCCGCCATCATCGCTCTGGACGGCGACCGGCTGGCGGAGATATGCGCGCAGGCATCCGAGAAGACCAGAAAGCCAGTGCAAGTTGCGAACTACAACTCGCCAGGACAGATCGTGATATCAGGCGACAGGGAAGCGCTGGCACGGGCCATGGAGATGGCGAAAACGGCAGGCGCCCGGAGGGTAATACCTCTGGCGGTAAGCATAGCGGCCCACTCGCCGTTGATGCTCCCAGCGGCATCGGCGTTTGCCAAAGTGGTAGAAGAAACGCCCTTCGCCGACGCGCACGTACCGGTAGTCCTGAACGTCACTGCCCGCCCTGCTACATCCGCCAAGGAAATGCAGCGCGATCTGGTGATGCAGCTTACATCGTCGGTCCAATGGGTGAAATCCGTCCAATGGATGATAGAGCAAAACGTAGATACTTTCATCGAGGTCGGCGCCGGCAACGTCCTCAGCGGATTGATACGACGGATCGACAGGAAAGTGAAAACTTTCAGCGTAGGAGACCCGGATAGCGTGGCAAATCTTTCCGAATGGCTAACTGGAGAAATGTGACTCGGAGGAAAGGATGAGGCTCGAAGGCAAAATAGCTGTGGTAACGGGTGCATCCAGGGGGATCGGCAGAGGAATCGCTCTGCGCCTGGCCCGCGAGGGCGCCAGTGTCGTTGTGAACTACAGGACCAGCAAGGACGAGGCAGAAGAGGTCGTCCGAGAGATAACCGAGGCCGGAGGCGAGGCCATCGCCGTTCAGGCAGATGTGGGCGATTTCAGGCAGGCCCAGGAGCTCATCAAGACCGCTCGTTCCCGCTTCGGCAGGGTTGATATTCTGGTGAACAACGCTGGAACCACCAGGGACAACCTCATCATGCTGATGAAGGAGAACGAGTGGGACGATGTGATCCGGACCAATCTGAAAAGCACTTTCAACTGCTCCAAAGCCGTCGCCAGATGGATGGTCAAGCAGAAATACGGCAGGATAATCAACATCACATCGGTGATTGGGCTGGCTGGGCAGGCGGGACAGACCAACTATGCCGCCTCCAAGGCCGGAATCATCGGTTTCACCAAGAGTCTGGCCAAAGAAATCGGCAGCAGAAACATCACCGTCAATGCTATCGCTCCGGGGTTCGTTCCTACCGTGCTGACGTCTACCCTTACCGAAGAAGCGAAAGAGAGCATCCTGAAATCCACGCCGCTAGGGCGGTTCGGCACACCGGAGGATATTGCCGCTGCTGTGGCATTTCTGGCTTCAGACGAGGCAAGCTTTATCACAGGACAGGTGCTATCCGTGGACGGCGGGTTGGTGATGCAGTAACCGCCCGATCGGATTGGGAGGTGGGAGCGCACTCAAGCGTGGAGCAGGCCGCAGGCCTGCTCTTAAGGGAGATGCTACCGATTGGGAACAGGGTAAGGTAAAATGGGGAAAAAGAAGGGCACAGCGGAGGACTTAGGCATGGGGTGCATCACCATTGCGCCGGAGGTGATATCCCACCTCATGGTTCGCACAGCGGAAGATGTCCCAGGAGTCGTCAAGGTGCTCAAAGAAAGTTCTAGCAAAGCGGTGATCAAGGTGGTCCCGCAGAAGGATGCTCCAGAACATTTCCAGATGCAAGGCGAGGAAGTATCAGTGGATCTACATCTGGCTGCACGTGGAGACGTGAATCTGCGTGACCTTGGCACCCAGGTGCAGGCCTCCCTGCTCAGGGCTATTGAAGAGGTTTTGGGACTGAAAGCCGGGCCTATAAACGTGTACATCGATGAAGTTGCCATATCCCCGGAGGCAAAATAGAAAATGGTACAGGCGCGGCGGCGAGCCCGCATGGCCGCTCTGCAAGCGTTGTTCGAGGTGGACGTGGTAGGACACTCTCCTGGCATAGTAATTCAAGAACGGCTTCGAGAGAGTCAGATCCCGGATAAAACCGCACAATTCATGCAACGTCTGGTGAAAGGCACGCTGGCAAACCTGGACAGATATGACAAGATCATCTCCCGTTATGCTCCCGAGTGGCCTGTGGAGCAGCTCCCCATTGTGGATAGGAACGTCCTCAGGATGGCTTTGTACGAGCTGGAAAATGAGGACACGCCGGTGAAAGTGGTGATAAACGAGGCTGTAGAAGTAGCGAAAACCTATGGCGGCGACAATAGCCCACGCTTCGTCAATGGCGTACTCGGAAGCGTGGTACGAAATAATGCGATCAGCGTGAAGGGAGATACGCGGAAGAGGGGCAAGAAATTTCGGAATAAGCACTGAGCGCATTGCCCGCTATCAGTGGCAAGGACGCATGAGCGGGCACAATCGCAGAGCCATTGACACGCTGATTTTTGAGATGGAACGAGGTTAGTTGACATGGAATTTCTTGGTGTTGGTCCACTAGAGCTTTTGCTCATCTTGTTGATCGCCCTCATAGTGCTGGGGCCAGACAAACTTCCTGACGTAGCTCGCCAGATGGGCAAGGCGGTACGGGAGTTCAACCGCCTGTCCAAAGGGATGACGGAGGAGTTCTACCGGGAACTAGAAGCTACGGGGGAAGATGAGAAGAAAAGTAACCCAGTTGGGCCTGGCAAAGCAAATCCGGAGACTGAGGAAGAGGGAAAAATGCTTCCCAAACCTCTCAAGACTCAACCGGATGTGGCTGAGGAACAGAAGTCAGATTCTATGGAGCACGGCAAGGCCGAGCGAGAAAATGTAGCGGAAACCGTCTCTGTAGCGAGTGCAGATAGCGCGGAAGGTGCCAAAACCGAGAAGGAGCACAGCTAGAAGTGAGACGCAGGAAACCTCGCCCCGACTCTATGACGATCATAGAGCACCTGACAGAGCTGAGAACACGCTTGATACGAGCTACCATAGCCCTCTCCGTTACCACATTGATAAGCGTGTTCTTCACTCCTCAGCTTTTGGAGTGGCTAACGCTTCCCATGGGCAACCGACATCCTGTGGCACTCCATCCTACGGAGACAATAATCGTCTATTTCAAGGTTGCACTCATCAGCGGCCTGGTTCTGGCGATGCCGGTGATCATCTACGAGCTGCTGATGTTCGTCATACCCGGGCTGACGCCAAAGGAGAAGAAATTCGTCCTGGTGATCGTCCCGGCCGCAAGCCTGCTCTATGCCCTAGGCGTCGCGTTTGCCGGATTCATTATGATCCCGTTTGCTATCAAGTACCTGCAAAGCTTTCTCGCGTCCATGATCACGCCCACATACTCGATAGACAAATACATCTCCTTCGTAACCACGATTCTCTTCTGGACCGGAGTGATATTCGAGACACCGTTGGTAATGGCTTTCCTCGCGAGGATGGGGGTGATCTCGCCCAAGCAGCTGAGCGGGGGGAGACGCTACGCCATTGTGCTCATCGCTATCGTGGCCGCTGTCATAACCCCAACACCCGATCCGGTCAACATGAGCATCGTCATGGTCCCGTTGATCCTGCTTTACGAGCTTGGAGTCATCCTGGCCCGGATCACCTACAGACCCAGGGAGCACGAAAAAACAATAAATCTTCTCAAGGAGGAGGCATCTCATGGCTAGGAAGGTTCTGATCATGGGAGCCGCGGGCCGCGACTTCCACAATTTCAATGTGTATTTCAGGGATAACGAAGAGTACGAAGTGGTTGCTTTCACGGCCACCCAGATACCCAACATCGAAGGTCGGACATATCCTCCGGAGCTCGCAGGGCACTTGTATCCCGATGGGATTCCCATTTATCCCGAATCTGAGTTGACGAGTCTGATCCGCAGCAAAGGGATAGACCTGGTCGTCTTCTCTTACTCTGACGTCTCCCACGAATACGTGATGCACAAGGCGTCAGAGGTGCTGGCCGCGGGCGCTGACTTTCGCCTGATGGGCGGCAAGACCACCATGCTGAAGTCATCCAAGCCAGTGGTCGCGGTCTGCGCCGTGAGAACGGGTTGCGGCAAGAGCCAGACTTCACGATACGTGGTAAGTTTCCTTCGGAACAAAGGCATGCGGGTGGTCGCCGTCCGACATCCGATGCCCTATGGCGATCTTGTGGCCCAGGCAGTGCAGCGCTTCGCCACATATGAGGACCTGGACAGGTACGATTGCACCATCGAGGAGCGGGAGGAATACGAGCCGCACATAGACCGTGGTGTGATAGTGTACGCCGGCGTGGACTACGAGCGAATCCTCCGCCAGGCGGAGCAAGAGGCGGATGTGATTCTGTGGGACGGGGGCAACAACGATCTACCATTCTATGCCCCTGATTTGCACATCGTCGTGGCCGACCCGCACCGTCCCGGCCACGAGGTGCGCTATTACCCCGGCGAGAGCAATTTCCGCATGGCGGATGCAATCATCATCAACAAGGTCGACACTGCCGCGCCGGAGGGGGTGTTGGAAATCCGGGAGCATGCCCGCCAGATCAACCCCAACGCCGTGGTCGTCGAGGCTGCGTCGCCGATTTTCGTGGAGAACCCGGACGCTATCCGCGGGAAGCGGGTGCTGGTGGTGGAAGACGGGCCGACGCTGACCCACGGGGGAATGCCGTACGGTGCCGGGTGGGTGGCAGCCCGCAGGTTCGGCGCTGCCGAGATCATAGACCCCAGACCGTATGCCGTCGGGTCCATCAAGGATACCTACGAGAAATACCCGGACACTGGAGAAATCCTCCCCGCCATGGGCTACGGCGAAAAGCAGATCGAGGAACTGGGGGAGACCATCAACCGTTCGCCGGCGGAGCTGGTGATCATCGGAACGCCCATAGATCTGCGCCGCCTGATAGACATTCACGTGCCGTCCGATCGGGTGCGGTATGAACTGGAGGTCATCGGCCAGCCCAGCCTGGACGACATCCTCGCCAAATGGCTCGAAGGGCTGAAGTGAGTCCGGTTATCGCTGTGCGCTGGGCAAGCGGTGCGGGCGGGGCATGCTCCGCCCGTACCAGCAAAAGCAAAAGGGGTGTGATATGAAGATCGAACAGGTTGCCGTCGTGGGAGCCGGGCAGATGGGCAATGGCATTGCCCAGGTGTTCGCCCAGGCCGGGTACCGCGTGGTGATGATCGACGTGATCCCCGAAGCACTCGACAAGGGGATCGCGACCATCAAGAGGTCATTGGAAAAGTTTGCCCAGAAAGGGAAAATAACCCGGGCCGAGGAGTCAGAGACCCTGGGGAGGATCAGCACTTCTTTGAAACTGGAGAATGCTGCGCCTGCTCAGTTCGTCGTCGAGGCAATCGTGGAGAACACAGATGTCAAACGCAAAGTCTTCTCCCAACTCGACGAACTGACAGAACCGAGCACAATCCTGGCAAGCAACACATCGTCTATCTCCATTACGAAGCTGGCAGCGGCCACCAACCGCCCTGACAAGGTCATCGGGATGCACTTCATGAATCCGGTGCCCATAATGAAACTGGTCGAGGTGGTCCGGGGGATCGCCACCAGTGACGAGGTAACCTCCCTGGTAATGAACCTGGCCGTCGAACTTGGAAAGACACCGGTAGAGGTCAACGATTTCCCAGGCTTCGTCTCCAACCGAATCCTGATGCCGATGATAAACGAGGCGGTTTTCGCCCTGCAAGAGGGCGTAGCGGACAAGGAGGCGATTGACACGGTCATGAAGCTGGGGATGAACCATCCCATGGGGCCCCTGACCCTGGCGGATTTCATCGGGCTGGACACCTGCCTCTACATCATGGAAGTACTGCACCGGGAGCTCGGGGACGATAAGTACCGGCCTGCGCCATTGCTCCGGAAAATGGTGGATGCGGGTTACCTGGGCCGCAAGGCCGGCAGAGGGTTCTACGACTACGGGAAGTAGCGTAACATGATGACTGGTTGGGTGGAGCATGCTCCACCCCTAACCACGGAATATATGCATTTGATCAAAAAGGGCAAGACAACATGGAAACACTGAAGAAATACAAAGCATTGCTGGCAGAAATCGGGAAGCTGGACTCGGCGGCATCGCTTCTCGAATGGGACGAAAGGACATACATCCCCCGGAAAGCCCACGACGCCCGCTCAGAAGTGCTGGGGAAAGTCTCAAAACTAGGTTTTGAGCTTTTCATTTCGGATAGGATGGGGGAATACCTGGAGGATTTGAACAAGGAAGATGTTCTGGCATCGTTGAGCGAGAAAGATCGTGCCAGCGTCCGATGGGTGACCCACGATTACAATCGACTGAAGGCGATACCTCCTGACCTGTTCGAGCAGTACACCATAGATTGTTCCAAGAGCGAGTTTGCCTGGGAACAGGCAAAAGCAGAATCTAATTTTGAGCTTTTCCAGCCCCATCTCCAGAAGATGGTGGATTACGCTCGCCAGTTCGCCGAGCTGTACGGGTACGACGAGAATCCCTACGACGCTCTCCTGGAGGGCTACGAACCGGGGATGACCACAAGAGAGCTCAAAACGATCGTGGAACCGCTGAGAGAGGCACTGGTTTCTCTACTCGATAGAGTGACCGAAGAAGGCACTCCGCCGGATGTATCTTTCCTGGAAGGCAACTTCCCGGTGGATAAGCAGCGGGAGCTTTGCATGCGCGCCCTGGAAGCGATGCATTTCGACTCTGATGCAGGCAGGCTGGATGTCTCCGTCCATCCGTTTACCACCCGCATAGGGCCTGGCGACGTGAGAATAACCACGCGTTACATGGAGAATCGCCTGCTTTCCTCGTTCTTCGGCACTATCCACGAGGGAGGGCATGCCCTCTACGACCAGGGAATCGACCCGGATCTCACGTGGACGGGGCTGGACACCGGCGCTTCCATGGGAATACACGAGAGCCAGTCCAGGCTCTGGGAGAACCAGGTGGGCCGGAGCCTGGCATTCTGGCGGTTCTTCTACCCACAGCTTCAGGAAGTCTTGCCGGAGTTCGAGGGAGTCCCGGTAGAAGAGTTTTACCGAGCGGTAAACGAGGTGCAACGTTCCCTCATACGGGTAGAAGCTGACGAGCTTACGTACAATCTCCATATCATGCTTCGGTTCGAGCTGGAGGAGGCGCTCGTCAACGGGCGCATTGAGGTGAAAGGCCTTCCGGAGATCTGGAACGACGCCATGGAGCGCTACTTGAGGCTCACACCCCCTGATGACGCCCACGGCGTGCTCCAGGACGTTCACTGGTCGGGCGGCATGATTGGCTACTTCCCGTCCTACATGCTGGGAAACCTGTACGCCGCCCAATTTTTCTCCACGGCGAAACGTGAAATAGGCGACCTGGAAGAGCGAATAGAGCGAGGGGATTTGCTGACACTCCGGGAATGGCTGCGGGAGAAAATACACAAGTATGGACGAATGTACTCACCGTCGGAACTGGCGGAGAAAGTCTCCGGTGAGAAGTTGAACCCCCACTATTTCGTCGAGTACGTAACGTCCAAGTTCTCGGATGTGTACAGGCTGTAAGCGATTTGTTCGTCCCAGGCAGGACCGGGAAGGACAACACCGATATTGCAGATTAACAAACCGATCCGGCAATGCCGCAGGGTGCGGTAGAGGCACAGGTAGGGGCGCAGCACGCTGCGCCCGCTAGGGATACAGCGATCTGTGCCCCTTCCAAAGCAAGAACATGGTTCACCCGGTGAGGCGCTACTGAAGCAGCACAGCGCTGTGCTGCACGATTTCATCAAAAGAGGGAGGACTCAAATGGATTTCGAGCTTACCGAAGAACAGCGAATGGTCAGGGACATGGTGAGGGAGTTCGCCCAGAAAGAGATTGCTCCCAAAGCCGCTTACTACGACGAGGAAGGAAAGTTCCCCCTGGAGATCATCCGGAAGATGGGCGAGATGGGACTCATGGGGATCGAGGTGCCGGAGAAATACGGCGGACAGGGCCTGGACACCATTTCCTATGTCCTGGCGATGGAGGAAGTGGCAAAGGCGGACGTGGCTACAAGCACCATCATGTCCGTCAACAACTCCCTTTTCGCCTATGGACTCCTGGACTACGGCACCGAAGAGCAGAAAATGAAGTTCCTGAAGCCGGTGGCGACAGGACAGAAGATCGGCTCTTACGCGCTGACAGAGCCCCCTTCTGGCTCCGACGCAGCCAACATGCGCACCATCGCCAAGCTGGACAGCAGCGGCAAATACTACATCCTTAACGGGCGCAAGAGCTGGATTACCGGCGGGCCAGTGGCGGATGTTTTCGTCCTCTTCGCCATGACCGAACCGGAGAAGAGACACCACGGCGTCACAGCATTTATCATCGAACCAGGCGATGATCCCGGGTTCATCCGAGGGAAAAAAGAGCCAAAACTGGGGATCCGCGGTTCTGACACATCGGAGATACTCCTGGAAGACCTGAAAGTGCCGGTGGAGAATGTCCTTGGCGAGCCAGGCCATGGGTTCAGGATAGCGATGCACGTTCTGGATGGCGGACGCATTGGAATTGCATCCCAGTCGCTGGGCGTGGCAGAGGCAGCTTTCGAGATGTCACGTCAGTACGTCCAGGAACGGCACGCTTTCGGCAAGCCGATAGGCCAGTTCGAGGGGGTCGCATGGCACATCGCCGACATGGCTACTAAGATAGAGGCGTCCCGGATGCTCATCTACCAGGCAGCAATGGCTAAGGAACGATCCAAAGACACTGGAGAGCGGTACACCATGCAGGCGGCAATGGCAAAGCTATTCGCCTCGGAGACCGCCATGTGGGTCACCACAAAAGCGATTCAGATCCACGGCGGAATGGGCTACAGCAAAGAACTCCCGCTGGAGCGCTACTTCCGGGACGCAAAGATCACGGAGATTTACGAGGGGACCAGCGAGATCCAACGTTTGGTCATCGCCCGCCTTCTGACCGGACTGAGGGTAGGAGCGTAAA
>CAZDOZ010000084.1:0-10546 GCA_964507175.1 uncultured Anaerolineae bacterium | reverse complement strand
AGTCGGGCCAGGTGTCTGACTTGGTACATTGGTCGGTGCCCACGTCGGCGACGGGAACGGCCCTGGATTCGGGGTCACACCACGTGCAGATGCAGGTACGGCTATCACCAATATACTGAAAAGCATCAAAACGGACATCCATTTCTTCATTTCATCACCCCCTATTTTAGATAAGAGTCTTTGTTCCTCGGCTTCACTAAAGAAGAGTGCAATCGCCCTGCGAAAAATACACTTTTATCGACATATGTCGGCTTTTATCCCTTCAGTCGATGCTTCCCTCCATGAAACTGGTAATACCCAGGACCGTGGTGGTGTATCCTCTCAGAAAGGTGGCGGGCCCCCCTGTCATCCGGCTGGGCGTCGCCAGTATCTTTGCACTTATTATAGCCAGCTGGCACCGATACCCAATCGCTTTTTGGCAGAGAAACATGTACTGAATTCTGCCCACCAATCCATATGTGGACGCATTCGTGAAAGAGGTGAAGATAACCAAATGTGCAGTGACTATGTTAGATTGACGTCGTGGGTTTCCACTCTGGCAGTCTAATAGCGGCAATCAACCTAAAAATGTCCCCCGTGGAATTTTGCGTATTCCATTGAGATAGAGTATACTTAACACGTGTTTTTAGGAAAACTTTCCGCAAGGAGGATGAAATGATGACTGGACTGTCCCTTGAGAAAGAATCAAAGGAGCCGATCACGATTCTGGTGATCGACGACGACTCCTACATCTGTAAGTTCGTGAAAGAGAATCTGGAACAACATGGATATCAAGTTTCGTACGTGTTGGAAGGCAAAGCCGGGCTGGAAAAGATCGAGAAGGAGAAGCCTGACCTGGTTCTCCTGGATCTCATGCTTCCAGGGATGGATGGGCTCACGGTGCTCAGAAAGATTCGTGAGCGCTCCAGAGTCCCGATCATTGTCCTGAGCGCTCTTGGCGAGGAGGAAACCAAGGTGCAAGCGCTTGAGCTTGGCGCCGACGACTACCTCACCAAGCCGTTGAGCGTACAGGAAATGACAGCCCGAGTTTTCGCCGTATTACGTCGGAGCACCCTGAAATTCATGCGCCCCAAACCGCGCAAGATCGAGACAGGCGACCTGGTGATCAACCCCGAGACACACAAGGTAACCAAGGGTGGCGAGGAACTGCACCTCACCCCCACGGAGTACAAACTGCTGGTGGAATTGGCGCAGAACGCGGGCAAAGCGCTCCCCCATGCCATACTCCTCGCCAGGATATGGGGAGCAGATCACACCGACATGGGCCACTATCTCTATGTTTACATCGGCCGCCTCCGCAGGAAGCTGGGCACTGCTCCTAATGGCAGACCTTACATATTCACAGACCCTGGCGAAGGCTACCGCTTCGAGATGGCGGAAAAAGAGCTGGAACCGTTTTGAGGTGCCAGAGCCCAGCATACCTTGGGCTAGTTCGCATCAACTTTGACTTTGCGATACGGAGAATCCTTCACGATACCGACCTCCGGCGATGCGCCGGAGGTATTTTCAGGTAGTCTTCCCGTGGCTGCCGTGGGGATGCAACGCGCCTGACGACCCACAGGCTGAGCACCAGTTCCGTTCCCTCGAGGCGCACCCTCTTGCAAAGTCAACGGCAAAAGCGGGAGGCCCATCACTTTCATGAGGAGGTAGAAAAGTGAACACGAAGCTTCTATCATCTCAGGGAGACATCCAGGAGTTCGATGCCGACCTGGTGATCGTAAATCTGTTCGAGAACGCTGAGAAGCCAGGAGGAGCTACCGGGGCAGTGGATAGAGCGCTGGGCGGTGCTATATCCGATCTGATATCCGTTGGAGATTTCACTGGCAAACGTCTTAGCACGGCTGTCCTCTACACGCGTGGCGCTATCAAAGCCCCCAGGGTGTTGATCGTTGGGCTGGGAGATAAGGACAAGTTCGATTTGCAGACAGCTAGAGAAGCTGCAGCAACGGCGGCTGTCAGGGCAAGGGATCTGGATGTAAGACGTGTTGCCAGCATCGTTCACGGCGGTGGGACGGGCAACCTGAATTACGCCGACGCAGCGCAGGCAACGGCGGAGGGCATGCTCCTGGGACTCTATCGCTTTGATGCGAACAAACGGGAGAAAAGTGAGGACGAGAGGCGGGAGTTGGAGAGCGTGACCCTGGTCGAATTCGACGGCACCCGCATGCCGACATTGGAAAAAGCAATTGCCAGAGCGCAGGCAATCGCCAGAGGCGTTTCCCTCACGCGCGACCTGGTGAATCAGCCTGCCAACGTCGCATCGCCCGAATACCTGGCCTCGGTGGCTACGCATCTCGCAGAGAGTTATGATAGTGTCTCTGTCTCGGTGTACGGTCGGGAGGAAATGGAGCAAATGGGAATGGGGGCATTCCTGTCAGTTGCTCAGGGTTCCTATGATCCGCCCCGCTTTGTGGTGCTGGAATACCACGGAGCGCCGGAAGGTGAGGCCCCTGTGGTAGCGGTGGGCAAAGGGATCACTTTCGACACAGGAGGCATTTCCATCAAGCCATCGCAGGAGATGTGGCGGATGAAGACGGACATGGGCGGAGCGGCAGTCGTCCTGGGCGTGGTAGAAGCAGCGGCCGGACTCGCACTCCCTGTGAATCTGGTCGGCCTGGTCGGGGCCACCTACAACATGCCGGACGGCAAAGCCTACCGCCCCAGCGACGTGGTACGGGCGATGAACGGCAAGACCATTGAGGTCATCAGCACCGATGCCGAGGGCAGGATGGTGCTTGCGGACCTGCTTTCCTACGCCAGCAAGAACTACGAGCCGAAAGCGGTGGTGGACCTTGCGACGCTGACGGGAGGGTGCGTCGTCGCCCTCGGCAAGGAGATTGCCGGGCTGTTCACGGAGAAAGATGCCCTTGCCGAGGGTCTGGAGCAGGCAGCTCAAAAGGTCTCCGAACCAGTCTGGCGGATGCCGATGTACGACGAGTACAAAGAGCTGATAAAGAGCGACTTTGCTGACGTGAAGAACAGCGGGGGAAGATGGGCTTCGGCAATCACGGCTGCGCTCTTCCTGCGCGAGTTCGCCGAAGGAATCCCGTGGGCGCATCTGGACATCGCGGGGCCAGTATGGCGGGATTCCTCGGTGCCTCTCATGCCGAAAGGTGCAACCGGCTTCGGCGTGAGGCTGCTGGTGAATTTCCTGGAAAACAGTTTCTGACGGGGCTGTTTGCGCGGTGAGGTAAGCAGACAAAGCTTACCCCACCGCATGCACGTCAGAGGTGCAAGCCGAGACGCTCTACGGCAAGGATCACGTTAGCCGATGATGGCAGGGTTTCTATCACGCCCGACCAGACCATCTTCGCCAGCTTTTCGGGCGCGAAGAAAATGACCTCCAGGATTTCGGTTTCCTCCGGATGTGGAGGAGCTTGATATGCAACCCCAATGGCCAGAAAAAGATGCGCTCTGGCATCCCCACGGTTCGAGTTGATTACCAGGCTCGCAAGATGCTCCCACTCGCCACCACCAAGGCCAGTCTCCTCCAAGAGCTCGCGTTTGGCGCAGGCCATCGGGTCTTCACCTGGTTCCAGGTACCCCGCAGGAAGCTCGTAGAAGCAACCACCTGCGCCGTGTTTGTATTGCTTTATCACAGGCACCAGACCGTCGCTGGTCAGGGCAAAGCACATGGAATAAGAACGAGTTTCGGTTCTCACATAGTGCTCTATTTCTGCGCCGTTGGGAAGCAGTACATGATCGTCCCATACTCTGATCCAGGGCTTTTGATCCAGGACAAGTTTAGTAGACACTACTTTCCATACGCCATTTCCATCAGAAGATTTACAGCTTGACATGTGACCACTTCTCCAACTATATTTGTTATAGGATTGTAGAGCGGTTTCGTCCGCTCCGGGCCAAGTATACACTAATGCGGCTATATGCGCACGTCTGTCTCAGGAGGCGAGAATGCGTAGCAAGTTTTTGATCGTCTTTCTAGTGCTAGCGTTTGTTCTCGTGCCTCCCAAGGCTACCGCTGCCTCCTGCGATGTGTATCACATCGTCAGAAAAGGCGAGACCCTGACAGGCATAGCTACCAGGTACTCCGTCACAGTCGAGGGGATTGTCAAGGCGAACGGGCTTGCAAACCCAGATTTCATCTGGGTGGGACAACGCCTTTGCATTCCTCAAAAGCAAGATCCCACCCCAAGCCCGCCACGTGAAGATGAGGCTTATATCGTCGAACCGGGGGACACCCTGACGTTGATAGCTCTGCGCCACCATGTCTCACTCCAGGATCTTGCCTCGGCCAACAGCCTATCCGACTGGGACCTGATCTACGTAGGCCAGCGCCTGAGGATACCGAGGGATATGAATGGTGGAGACAGAAAGACACCTGCGCAGAACACCCATTATGTCGTCCATCCAGGGGACACTCTGAGCGCCATTGCTGCACGGTTCGGAGTGGAGATAGAGATGCTGGCGGCAGTCAATGGGATAGTCAATCTTTCGTTCATCTACGTGGGCCAAGTACTGACGATACCTGGAGCCACGCCTGAGGTCGCGCCGTCCGGGCCCAAAAAGATCGTGGTGGATATATCGGAGCAGAGGATGTACGTCTATCAAGGCGGAACGCTGCTCTACGTCTGGATTGTCTCCACGGGCCGGGGAGGCTCGACACGCTACGGCACATTCCACGTCCAGAGCAAAGTGCGTAATGCCTATGGTTCTGCCTGGAACATCTGGATGCCCTACTGGCTAGGCATCTATTGGGCCGGCGCTACAGAAAACGGCATCCACGGGCAGCCGATCAACCCTGATGGCAGTATCGTCTGGGCCGGGTGGCTTGGCAGGCCTATCACTTTTGGCTGTGTGATGCTACGCACCGACCATGCTCGGTGGCTGTACAACTGGGCCGATATTGGGACGCCTGTGATCATCCGACCATGAAGCGAGAGCGAGCTTCTTTTATCCCTTCCAGCAGGGCGTCATGAATGAGGCCATTGCTCCCGACAGCGTTTTCCATCCACGGGCGCCAGCGATTCCCATCATAGTCGGTGAACATTCCACCCGCTTCCTCCACCAAAATGCTCCCTGCTGCCCAGTCCCATGGCTTCAGCTTCTGCTCCCAATAGCCATCCAGACGGCCTTCCGCCAACCACGCCAGGTCCAGCGACGCCGCTCCGGCTCGTCGAACGCCCTGCACTTTCGGCATGAAATAGTCGAACTCTGCCAGATTATTGTCCTTGGTCTCGGCACGATCGTAGGGGAACCCTGTGGCAAGGAGGCTGGCATGCAGCGATGATGCTTGCGAAACTGCCAGGCGCTCGCCATCCCGCCATGCCCCTGCGCCCCTGATGGCGCTGTAACAGTGGTTCTGTACGACGTCGCACGTGACACCCAGGGTAATCTCATCACCGTCCCAGAAAGCCACGGTAATCCCGACGGCGGGGAACCCATGGGCGTAGTTAGTGGTGCCGTCCAAGGGGTCTATCATCCACACTGGCGAATCCCAGGCGACCTCGCCAGCGGTCTCCTCCGCTAGGACCTGACGATCGGGAAACCGCTCCCGGATGGCGGACTCCAGCAAGGCGTTTATCTCCTCGTCCACATCCGTCACCAGGTCTATTTCGCTGGTTTTCTGTTGAAAGCCGATGCCCTTTTGCCAGTGTGCGATAGCTGTCTCTCGGGCTTCCCGAATCAGGTTTATGACAAAGTCGAGCGTATTCTGTTCTGTCACTGCCATGCTTTTGCTCCAGAGAATATGATAGCGCGCAAAACCCCCGGGGTGGGCGGGGGGGCAGAACCCTCGCCTACCCGCGCCTCACCCCACACCGCGCCGTTTCAAGCATCGTCGCAGGTCTGCCATGCTCACGGGGCCGGGGCGGAGGATCGCCGGCTGCTCCCCCGTCGTGTCCACGATGGTGGATGGCGTTCCGCCGGGGCAATTGCCGTCCAACACCAGGTCGACGCTGTCGCCAAGTTGGGCGATCACATCGTCCGCCGACAGAGGATTATCACCGCCGGAGACATTGGCACTGGTGACTGCCAGTGCTCCGCCAGAGACTTCGATCAGTGTCAGGGCGAGCGGATGGTCTGGTATCCTCACCGCGACGGTTTCCTTTCCCCTGCCGATCTCCTGGGGAACCGACGGATGCCTGCGCAACACCATGGTCAATGGGCCGGGCCAGAAACATCTGGCCAGGAGCATCGCCTCCTCCGACACTTCCATAGCAACACTTTGGAGCGCCTCGAGTTTCGAGAGGAGAAGCGGGATCGCCATCTCCTCAGGGCGTCTCTTCACCCGGAACATGCGCAGGATGGCCTCCGTGTGTCGGAGGGACGCTCCCAAACCGTAAACCGTGTCCGTGGGAAAAGCGACAATGCCGCCAGAGGCCAATACCTCCATCGCTGTAGGGATGGCCATCGGGTTATCCGATCCCATTCGTATCACGGGAGACCTCCATATCTGCGAAGTACCTCGGCGGCGCCATCCTCGTTTACCGGCGGGGCAACCCAATCGGCCTCTCGCTGCACAGACCTGGGCGCGTTGCCCATTGCCACGCCCACGCCAGCCCACCTGATCATGTCAAGGTCGTTCTCGTTATCCCCTACGGCGATGACCTGCTCTCGCGGCACTTCCAGGTGTACTGCCAGGCGCGCCAGAGCGTCTCCCTTGGATACTCCTTTTGCTACGAACTCGATGAAGAAATCGTGGGATCGCACCACCTGCGCCCTGTCGCCGAAAAGCGCATGAGCCTCCGCCAACACACCTTGAGCCTCGTTGGGCGGCACGGTGACTATGAATTTCGTTACCTCTCCGCCCAGCGCGTCCGCCAGATCGTCCACCAGAACCATAGGAAGGCCAAACCATCGCTCGTAGAAATCCGGCTCCCTGCGGATCTCTTCCAGGTAGATGACGTCGTCTCGGTAGGCGGTTATGTCCAGCCCCCGATCCGTGCCCCAGCGTGCGATCTCTTTGGCGAGTCCCAGAGGCAGTGACTTGTGAAAGATGAGGGATCGGGTCTGAATATCCTGGATTACAGCGCCCTGATAGCAGATAATGGGGGTGGTAAGTCCAAGGCGTCGGGCGAACACCATGGTCGGTGGGCAGCTTCTTCCGGTAGCGATGGTAATCAGGTGACCCAAGGTGCGGGCCAGCCGCAGCGCCGTCTCCACGCGTGGGGAAAGGTGAGTCTTGTCGTCGATCAAAGTGCCATCCAGGTCAAAGGCAAAAAGACGTCGAGATCCGGTCATTCTTCGGGCACCGCGGGCAGGCGGGTTCTCTCCTTCTTTTTCAGCATCTCCCGGACGCGGGAGAATGCCTGACGATAGAGGTCGCCCAATTCTTTCGGGGAGAGCTTCCGGCCGGTGGCGTACCACTGATAGATAGCAATGCCGGTGGCATAGGTGCCGGCGTAGGCAACAGCAACCTGTGGCGCTACCCCCCATCCGGGGATCAGACCGACAAGCTGGCGTGCTATCTGCCGCCAGAGGAACCCCCCGCCGACCACCGACATCAACGTCGGCAATACTTCTTTCGCGTCGCCATACTCCCCCATCCCCAAAGCGATACGGTACGCCATTATGGCCTGATTCTTGGTGAGCACAACCATGTCCGCGATATCCACCGACAGGTTGAATACCGGGATCATCTCGCCCATGCCGGAGACGAGGACGTACACGGCGTTTTGCCATGACACTGATTCCACAAGCCCTTTCAGAAGCGAGGGCCGGAGCGCCGGGAACGCCCGAGCCAGAGCCACCTGGCGTTCGGGTATCCGCGATGCGAGGACCTTGCCCACCTGACCGAAGAATCGATCAGGGAAGGCTTCGTCCCAGCGGAGCAGGCCGGGAACCGGGGGTTGTCCATCGGAGATGACGGCATCTAATATCAGCTTTCCCTGACGGCGCAACGCATCTAGATAAGGATCGCCTTGCTCCCCGGCGGGATGTAGCCAAAGGATGGCATCGGCAGAGGCTGCTGTGCCTTTGCACGTCTCGCTGCACGGCAGTGGATGGGACATGACAGCCTGCCACGGTGGGACAGCGGTTGCCTTAGGACCTTCATAGAAACTCAGCATCATCCGCTCGCGGGTTTCGGCCGGGCCACCGACTATTAAAATGCGCGGGGGTACCTCTGCCTCTTCTCTGATGGCGACGAAATTTATCTCTTTGAGGGTCCTCCAAAGGATCTGAAATCGGTTCAATGGCTCACCTTTTCTGTGTCTTTTCCCAATTTGCCCTGACCTGCTCCAGCTCGCCCAGCCATTGTTGCGCCCTGGCAGTCAAGTGCGCGCCGAAAAGCTCGTTCACCCGCCAGAGCATCCGGAGCATCTCCATGTGGCGTTTGAGTTCGGCGTCTATTTTCGGCAATTGCTCTTTGAGCTCATTGTTTACCCTGTCCTGGGTCTTCCACTGGCTCTCGAGGGAGAGCTCTTGTTTCTTCCAGCGCCGTTCGTTCTCGTCCAGGAAGTCCACCAGACGTTTTTGTTGGCGCTCCTCGGCCAATCGCTGGAGCTCCACCACCTGGTTCTGCTCCCGTCGGATGCTTTCCTGGAACTGCTTTATCTCTTTCAGCACCTCTCCAGCGACCCGGTATCGGTCAGCGAAGGTTTCCATCTGTTTCTTGAACTGATCGAAGGTGCTGTAAAGCTTTTCCCACTCTGTGGCCCATTCCTCCATGCGCCTTTCCCGGTCGGCGTCCACCAGTCTTGCTTTCTCTATGAACTCTTTGTGGCTCTTGGAAATCCCCACGACATCCTGGGATAGCTGATCCATAAAGTCTTTGTGACGCTCCTGGCGTTCGCTCACCTGGGAAAGCTGCCCCCGGAGTTTGGATTGCTGCTTCCTTAATTCCAGAGTTTCTCCCTGAAGTTGGGCTATCCTTTGGTGGTCTTTATCCACCTGCTCGGTCATGTAAAAGACAGAGCGCGTTTTTTCCTCGACGTCCTTGCCCAAATCTGCAAATCTTTGTCGGAGGTCCATGAACCCCTCCCCCAGGCGTTCGTCCTCCGCCTCGCGGGCTTTGAGGTTCTCCTTGATACGATCTACACCTCTTAATGCTTCTTCCAGGGAGTCCACTCTGCGCATGATGTACTCTCTATCCGCTAGCCGCACCCTCTCCGCCTGGTTCGCGGCTTCTTTGATCTGAGTGGACTGCTGCTTCAGGGAAATGTACATCTCTTTCTTGAGTTGGGTAAGCGCGTCCTCCAGGGCAGCCATCTGTGTCACTTGTCCCTGCATGTCGGACAGGTCTGCTTCGAGCTGCTGCACCCGGGTTTTCTGCTCCTCCAGTTCGCCGGTCAGCGACGAGACATGCTGGGTCAGTCTGGACTGCTCTTCTTTGCTCTTGCGCCTCTCCTCGTCGAGCCATTGAACCATCTGGGCGATCTGTGAGAGATCCATTTCTTTGGGCATCTTTTTGTCCTCCGCGGCCGTATATCGTCAAGCCATTATAGCAAACGACCGATGAATGAGCGAATCAGCAAATCGTCGGTGCCGAACCGCATTGTCTTGCCCCACCGGGTCACTCTTTCCGCTCCCATAGCCTGCAGAATGCGCATAGCCCTGGTGCTGTCGTCGGTTGGCCACATCTGGGGCAGGGATGCATCTCCGGCGGAGACTCTTCGTCCTCGGCAAAGCGTATGCGCTGGCGACGCCGGGCATCCACATAGTTCAGATAGAACTGATGCTTGGCTCCAGGTGAGCGTTCTTCCAACCGGTTGAGGAGTGTTTTGTAGTAGATAGTCTTGGCTCCTACTGCAAACGGACATTCGTCATATATGTAGTCTATCCCTTTTACCAGGGCATAGGCAGCTACCTCCCTCTCGTAGAAACGGCAAAGGGGCTTGACTTTGCGGGCGAGGCCGTTTACTTCCGGCAGCACCGGTGCCTGCCGGGCCAGGTATCCTGTCTGCCAGTGGAGTGTGTTGGAGAAAAGTACGGCTACTTCGTCGTCCAGGTTGTGGCCTGTCGCCAGTACGTCGTATCCTTCTTCCAGGGTGACTCGGTTCATCTCGTGGCGCTTTATCAGGCCACATACAGAGCACGGTTTCCCTTTCCCGCGGTGCACCCTGCTGGCGACCTCCGGCACGCTTTCCCCATAGAGAGCTTTCACGTCTACCACGCGGAGGTGCGCTTCGGGATGGGCGGAGGCAAACTGTAGCACTTTCTCGTAGGACGTCTTCGAGTAGTCGTTGTTCTTGATTCCCAGGTCTATATAAAGCCCATCCGCCCTGTACCCCAGCTCCAGCAGGATGTCCCAGAGGGAGAGGCTATCCTTGCCGCCAGAGACTGCCACCAAGATTCGCTCGTCTCTGCTGAACATTTCGTATTTCTCGATGGAATGCTGGGTCTGCTGCACCACCCATTCGATGAAGTGATCGGCGCAGAGAGCCAGCTTGTGATGGCGCATATTGATGACAGCGGGTTTGCCGCATTTACGACAATTCATCGGCTGCTTTTTGCCTTATCTGCATTATTGGACTTTTGATAATTGGGCTGCCCTGCTGAGCTGAGTTCTTCGCCTTGAAGGCAGGAAAGAAAGGATGGTACATCTTGTGGTCGGGCTTCGCCCGACCACAAGATGTACCCTTTCTTC
>CAZDOZ010000083.1:0-10611 GCA_964507175.1 uncultured Anaerolineae bacterium | reverse complement strand
AGCTTATCGGCTACCGCCCGAACATCTCCTTTTCCCTTTCCTCCCCCGACATTGGGGGAAGAAAAGGGCTTGGCCACTCCAGAGATGGCACGGATCCACACGGGGAAAATTCGCCTTCAGCTCATTTGACGAACCTGTCCATGTTCCCGATAATCGCTGTGGCGAACTCGGAAGTCTTGACTTTCTTGGCGCCTTCCATCTGGCGGGCAAAATCATAGGTGACTATCTTCTGCTTTACCGTCTCTGTGTAAGCATCCTGGATCAGTTTGGCAGCCTCCCACCACTCCATGTACTCCAGCATCATGACACCGGAGAAGAGCAGAGAACCGGGGTTGACTTTGTCCATGTTGGTGTATTTCGGCGCCGTGCCGTGGGTTGCCTCGAAAAGCGCGAGATAATCGCCGATGTTCGATCCGGGGGCGATGCCAACGCCGCCGACTTGAGCCGCTACCGCATCGGAGAGATAATCGCCGTCCAGGTTTGGGGTGGCGATCACATCGTATTCCGCCGGGCGCAGCAACATCTGCTGAAAAGTGATGTCGGCGATCCGGTCTTTGATGACGATCTTGCCTTCCGGCTGCTTGCCGTCGTACTTATCCCAAAGCTCCTTCTCGGTGATGGTAACATCGCCGAACTCATCTTTGGCGACCTCATAGCCCCAGTTCCTGAAAGCGCCCTCCGTGTACTTCATGATATTGCCTTTGTGCATCAGGGTGACGCTCCTCAGTTTCCGGTCGATGGCATACTGGATCGCCTTGCGAACCAGGCGCTTGGTACCAAACTCGCTGATCGGCTTGATGCCAAGGCCGGAGTCGGGACGAATGTCGGCACCAAGCTCCTTGGTCAGGAAATCGTAGAGCTTTTTGTGCTCCGGGGTGCCGAGCTGGTATTCGATGCCGGCGTACACATCCTCGGTGTTTTCACGGAAGATAACGATATCAACGAGTTCTGGATGCTTCAAGACGCTAGGAACGCCTTCATACCATCGCACTGGGCGGACACATGCGTAGAGGTCAAGCTCTTTCCGAAGGGTCACATTCAGGCTGCGGAAGCCACCGCCAATAGGTGTGGTCAGGGGACCCTTGATCCCGATGATGAACTCGCGCATGGCATCGAAAGTCTCGGAAGGCATGTAAGAGCCGTAAATGCCGTTCGCTTTCTCGCCAGCGTAGACCTCCATCCACACAATCTTTCGCTTGCCATGGTACGCTTTCTCGATTGCGGCGTTCCAGATCCGCAAGCTGGCACGCATGATGTCAGGGCCGATGCCGTCTCCCTCGATGAACGGAATGATAGGGTTGTCCGGGACGACTAGTTTCCCGTCCTGGATGGTAATTTTCTCTCCCTCTGTAGGTACTTTGATGTGCTGGTAGGCCATAAGATTCCTCCTTAGGTTTTTGCTGATGTCTCGCTGGGGGATCGTACCCCCTTACTTCACCGGCATACGTGCGTTCGTCCTGCCAGGTGAGCTCGATGTTTTACAGCGGTAGCAGTCCTGCCTGCTCTCTGACCACAGGGTTTCTGATGTCCAGAATCGCACCGTTGACACTGGCTCCCTCCGGCCCGGCGAGCCATGCAATGAGCCTTGCTGGCTCCTCCGGGGGCAGGAGCCTATCCTCTTCGTAAAGCTTGCGGAATAGATCAGACTGTTCCAGATCCCACCTCTCCGGCGGTGTGTTCCTGAGCTCTTCCTGCATCTCCGTCGCCACCACGCCGGGGTAGACTACGTTCACCAGGATATTGAAATCTGCCACCTCCAGCGCCAGGACGCGGGAAAACTGATCCACTCCTGCCTTGCTGGCGGAGTAGGCAGACCATCCGCGGCGTGGGTGGACGGACGCCCCGGAGGAAATGTTGATGATGTGTCCATACTGCTGAAAGATCATGAAAGGAAGAACGCTTTGCGTCACATTGAAGACGCCGATGAGGTCTATCTCGATGGTGCGGATCCATTCGCTGGGATCGACCCGGCGGACGTGCTCAATGGGGCCAAGTATGGCGGCGTTGTTCACGAGGATTTCCACATGGCCGAAATTCTCCCGAACCCTTTCCGCCATCGCGGATACCTGAGACCTGTCGGATATGTCGGCCGGTACAGCAAGAGCTTTGCGCCCAAGGGTCCTGATCTCATCGGCTACCGTTTCCAGGGCATCGCCTGAACGCGCCACCAGGACCACATCAGCTCCCCTGCGTGCAAGCTCCAAGGCTGTAGCCTTGCCGATACCCCTGCTGGCACCGGTTACCACAGCCACCTGTCCTTTCAATTCTTCTCCATATTGACCCATTTAACGCTCCCCCCACTGCTTTCATCCGGGTGAAACGTCTTCAGGATACACTTGGGTACCGTCCAGTTCCCAAAGCTTGATAGCCTGGGACGGGCACCGCTCGGCTGCAAGGAGCAAAGTCTCGCGGTCAGCGGCAGATGCGTCCACCACCACGGATAATCCTTCCTTGTCCAAAGAGAAAACCCCAGGGGCTAATTTGATGCAGTCGCCGGAACCTACACATGCCCCACGGTCCACGGCTATGCGCAATGTTGCTATTTTACCCGGAGGGGCGGTTGTGAAACCTGGCAGCCCGTCATCCTGTGGTTCGAGGCCAGTCATGGTAGTCTCTTTCCACAGTTCTTTATCGGAGCTTTTGCCAAAAATCTTTCCGAACAATCCCATCCTTTCCGTCCCTCGCGATAGAACCTGCTGCTTGCAGGGTTATCAGGTCAACCCCGCGGAGATCGGGCAATGAATGCGTTGCTTCACTTGCCGGTTGTCATTATATCTTAGGGAAAATAGGCGGTCAACAAATCTGAGGGGAAAACGACACCTGTAGAGGAAATCATCCGACTTCCACCTGCATCGATCCTGTTCCAGACACCCAAACAGCATACCCTCCACGATGCAGGAGGCAATCAAGGCTCCAGCGATGCGAACATAGTCAGCAATATCAGCCGCTCGCTGAACCCTGCTTTCCGCAAAAACTCGATGACCTCCGGTTCAGCGCCCCACAAATGCACTTCCACGCTTCGGGTGTCCCGAAGCAGCCAGAGGACATGGGAGAGCAGGGATACGGATCTGCTGGCGCCGGAGGAAGGAGCGGCATAGCAGGTGACGTTCCCTTCTTTCGGGGAACGCCGCGCGAGCGCCCAGCCCATTAGACTGTTCCCTTCCCACATCCCCAGGCGCCATGTCCGCCTGCCAAGTACAGAGCTAAGGAACGCTTCCCACAGACGCTGTGCGGAGGCCGCGTAGAGGTCGCCGGGGTGAATTGGGGCAAACTTGGATGCCAGGCTGCCTGCAGTCCTACGCAGGAGAGCGAACGCCTGAGGCTCTTCTCCCGCGGCAAAAGGTCTTATCCTGTCCGGCGGCTGTTGGGATAGCAATGCCGGCGGAACATGGCCCCCGACCCACCATGCCTCTCTGAAAACCTCCTTGAATCCCAGACTCTCGTAGAGCCGGATGGCCACGCTGTTCTCGGCCCTAACCTGCAGCACTGCCTCCCGTCCTCCGGATTGTCTGATGAGGTCAAGGCTTCCCTCCATGAGCTTCCTGCCGATGCCGCGTCCTCGAAATGGTTTCGTCACCGCCACATTGGATATCCGCCACATCTTGCTCGACGGATCATAATTCTGAACTGTGGCATTTCCTACAATCCAGCCATCTTCTTCCCAAACGACCCCCGACATTCCTCGGAACATCGCCGCTTCCCAGCCGGGGAAAGCTCGGAAAATAGAGGCGGCTTTCGCCAGTGCGCGGATCTCCTGCATCGCCCTGTGGCCACGCTCGTCCATCTCCGGGGCGAACACCTCTTCGACCAAATCTGCTACCATGTGCAAATCCCTCCCCGGATCCATGATGCGCAACCCGTCGTTGTGCATAGGTCGAGAGACAACACTAACGCTCATGCTGCACCTCGTCGCGGGTTACAGGGGGTAACAATACCCAGAAACCCACAGCATCTACAATTCCGACCACAAGGATGATCCACCATGCCGTCTGAGAAAGGGAGATATCCATCAAATGCCCGATGGTCGGTATGCCAATGGCATACCCCGCTCCGGCCAGAATCGGCATCAGGCTCAGGTACCTGCCCCGCATGCCCTCGGGAGCTATCGCGGCTACGTAGGCCGAGCCGATCGGCCCAATAAAAATGCCGCCGAAAGCGAAAATGGTGACAGGTATCAGGAGCACCAGAGTGTTGGGCGGCAGATACCCCGCCAGCCAGACTCCAATGCCTCCGCTCACTGCTCCCACCGCCAGAAGTCGGTTTGCAGGCAATGATTTACTGGCCTTGATCAGGGGAACCTGGCAGATCGCTATGACGGCCCCTGCCCACATCATGAGGGCGCCATAATCGTGCAAAGGAAGGCCTTCCGTCTTCAGGTAGACAGCGACATTTATCGTCATCTGGCTTTGGGCAACAAACGCCAGGGCATACAAGACAGCAAAAGTGATATATGCCCTATGACGGAGCATCTTCCCATACCCCGTCCGCTTCGCAGCTTCTCTCTGCGCACGCGTTAGGGTTTCCTGCACGAACACGAGCACCAGGAACAGGAAGACAAAACTGGTCGCGCCGTCCGTCAACAGCAGAACCGAGAAAGACTTCTCGGCCAAAAGTCCACCCAGGCCTGGGCCGAGCATTCTGGCAAGGTTTTTGAAAACCCTGAGGATAGAATATGCATCCCTGTATTTGCCCGGTGGTACCACATCGGAGATGATAGTCTCCGCGGCAGGACCGTAAAGCGGACTGACCAGGCCATCCAGAAGCAAGAGCAAGACCGCCTGCCAGAGCTTATCGGCAAATGCCAGCCCCACAATACTCAAACCAGAGAGGAACAGCGTGAGAGCCAGCACTTTCTTACGCCCAACCCTGTCGGATGCGGTCCCAGCGACAGGCGAAGATATCAGTGATACCAGAACGCTGGCCACTATGATGAGGCCTATGTCCAGATTCCTGATGCCAAACCGTTCCTTGAAGAACAATGAGAAAAGGCTAGAAAAGAGAGCGGCGCCTAGGGCGTCTATCACCATGCCAGCGACCAACACCCAAAACTGGAGCGGATACGTACCCAGGATTTTTGCTCTGGTCTCTTTGTTCAGGAAACTAATCATTGGCCTCGCCATGCTTTTCAGGGAAAAGACCGCCCTTACAAGTCCAACTGATGAAACTGAACATTCCTATCACATATTCGGAGTATATCGTTAATCTTTACGTTTAGCATTTGGGTTAGCACCAAAAATACCACACATCTCCGACATGTGCAAGTCCACCGACGGGGATGCAACGTGCTGCTCTGAAAGCAGAACCACCAGAATTGATCGTCGGGATCCGAGCGGCACCCCAGTGACAAAACCGCCGCCTTATATGGGATTCCGAAGTAAATCCTGGGGGACCGTAGGCCCCCAGGATTCCTCAGATCTGGCGTCAGCCTCCACATCAACCTCAGTGGTGAATCGTGATTCGCCCCAGATGCGCCGAGGAGGGCTCCTGAAACAGCTTGGGGCTTTCGATTTGCTTCTTCGAAATCCCTCGGATGTGAAAAAGTTTACTTCCTTCGGAGCGTATGATACAATTACAAATGTAATCGCCGGGGCTGTGCCCATCGGTGGAACACGGCCCGAGGACGACAAAAACGCTACCAGCAAGATGCCGGGCCGGCGAGTCCGGCATTGAGTTTGAAAGAGAGGTAAAGTTGGAAGAACAATTCTACACTGTCCAAAAAGAAATAACTGAGGACCGCCACGCTATACTGACTGTCTCATTTGACGCAGATGAAATCAACAGGCGCGTTCTTGCAATGGCAAAAGACCTGAGAAAAAAAGTCCGCATTCCAGGATATCGTCCGGGGAGGGCCTCGGCCAAAGCAGTCATCCGGTATGTTGGCAGGGAGACGATCCTGAACGAAATGGCTGACGAATTGGCGAAGGAGCTTCTCCCTGAGATCTTGAAGAAGGAAGGCCTGAAGCCTGCGAGCAAGAGTGTGGTAGACACAGAAACAAATCCTTTCTCTTTAGTGTTCAAAGTACCCCTGGAGGCGGAAGCTGTGCTCAAGGAGGGGTACAATCAGGTACGAATAGAGAAAGAAGAGCCTGTCATTGATGATGGGGACGTACAGGAAGTATTGGAAAAAGCTCGCAAGCAGAACGCCCAGTGGGTACCCTATGAAGAACCCCTCCAGCCCGGTGACATGGTGACTATGGACCTGCTCGTGAGAGCGGATGGTGAAGAGCTCCTCCACCAGGAAGATTGGGAAGTAGTAATAGAGGAGGGGGGCGTGATCAGGCCGGAGTTCGTCGAGCAAGTAACCGGCATGAAACCCGGCGAGACCAGGACTTTCAATTTGACCTACCCTGATGACGCCAAAGTGCCGTGGGCCGGCAAGGATGCCACGTTCGAGGTCACTGTTCACAGCGTGAAGCGAGAAGAGCTCCCGGATATTGACGACGAATTCGCCCGTTCGATCAGCGACAATGAGGATCTGGAATCTCTCAAGTCGGACGTTAGAAGCCAGATGCTGAAAGAACTTCGGGAGCAGAAGGAAAGAGAGTTCCAGAAGAAAGCACTGGATGCTTTGCTCGAGCACAGCGAGGTAGTGTATTCGGAGGACGAGGTCGGCGAAAGGACCGATTTGCTCATAGCGGAGCACAAATCTCAGGTTGCCAAGAGCGGGTGGAAGTGGGAAACGTACCTCAAGGTGACCGGAGAAACAGAGGAAAAATTGCAGGAAGAGTTCCGCCCGTTGGCCGAGGCGGAAGTAAAAGGGCGAGCTGTTTTGAAAGCCCTGGCTAAGGCAGAGAACATATATCTCTCCGATGGGGAGCTGGACGATCACATCAAAGAGCTTATCGAGGGGAGTGAGGATTCCAAAGAGGCCGAGAAACTGTACGAAAGTGACGCAATCCGGGACATGGTGAAAGATGATATGATAGTTTCAAAAGCGCTGGAAAGATGGCTGGAGATGGTTTCCGAAGAAGAATCGGCAGAGGCTCAGGCGGAAGGCACAGAAAAAGCGCAGGAGCATAATGAGGAAACGCCAGAAGCACTGGGAGAGGCTGAGGATGCCCCGGAGGAGTAAGCATTTGCCGGCGAGGTCAGGCCGACGCCTTGCCGTGTTGCCGGCGAAGCGCATGTGGGGGGTTATAGGATGATGCCGAGATTACCCGAGTCTTTAATACCGATGGTCATTGAGAGCACCGGCCGCGGAGAGCGGGCATACGATATATACTCGTTGCTACTCAAAGAGCGAATTGTGTTCCTGGGCACTCCTATCGATGCGCAGATTGCCAATTTGATAGTTGCCCAGATCCTCTTCCTTGACCGCGAGGACCCTGAAAGGGAGATTTCGCTCTATATCAACTCGCCCGGTGGGCAGATATACCCGGGGCTGGCTATTTACGATACAATCCAATTGATACGCGCACCAATTTCCACGATAGCTGTGGGGTGGACGGCCAGCATGGCAACCGTGTTGCTCGCCGCGGGGGCCAAGGGGAAGCGATACGCGCTTCCTCATTCCACGATACACCTTCACCCCGCGGGGGGTGGCGCCCAGGGTTACGCCCCGGACGTGGAAATCCAGCTGAACGAACTGATGAGGATGCAGCGGCTGCTTCAGCACCTGATATCGCGGCACACCGGGCAACCGATGGAGAAAGTCACCCAGGACTTCGAGCGAGATAGGTACATGAACCCGCAGGAAGCTGTAGAATACGGTCTGGTGGATGACATTCTGGGCGGGCCGGACGACGAAGTCGCATATTTGATGGGGGGAGTCGGCAGACGGTGGGCACCGCCCGAGCCCAAGACCGAAGGGAACGGACAGGAATGAGTGATGGCGATACGATCCGACGCTGCTCTTTTTGCGGCAAGTCGGAAGACGAGGTGTTCCGCCTGTTGGCCGGGCCCAATGGCATCTACATCTGCGACGAATGCGTCCAGCTGGCCTACGAGGTGCTGAACGAAGAAAGGTCCGCCTCCGGCAAAGCATCCAAGGAAAAGCCGGCCGTTAGCCTGCGGAAAGTGCCCCGCCCTAAGGAAATCGTGGATCGGCTGAACGAGTATGTGGTTGGGCAGGACAAGGCGAAGAAAGTGCTGTCCGTGGCAGTGTACAACCACTACAAGCGTATAGCCAGCGCCGATGCCTCCGAGGACGACGTGGAGCTTTACAAAAGCAACATCTTGTTAATCGGGCCGACGGGCTGCGGCAAGACTTTGCTTGCGAAGACGCTGGCACGCATCCTGGATGTGCCTTTTGCCATAGCCGACGCCACAGG
Source organism: uncultured Anaerolineae bacterium (assembly GCA_964507175.1). GTDB lineage: Bacteria > Chloroflexota > Anaerolineae > S016-19 > S016-19 > S016-19. The sequence continues at coordinate 2,341 of CAZDOZ010000083.1, read as the reverse complement.
GCTTACCGAGGCAGGCTACGTGGGCGAGGATGTGGAAAGCATCCTTCTCCGGTTGCTCCAGGCCGCTGATTTCGACGCGGAGCGGGCCAAAGTGGGCATTATTTACATAGACGAGATAGACAAAATAGCCCGCAAAAGCGGGGGGAATCCCTCGATCACCCGAGACGTGTCCGGCGAGGGGGTGCAACAGGCGTTGTTGAAGATCATCGAAGGGACTGTGGCGAATGTGCCACCTCACGCCGGACGCAAACACCCCCAGCAGGAGTTCATCCAGCTCGACACCACTAACATCCTTTTTATCGCAGGCGGGTCTTTCGATAGCCTGGAGGACATTGTAACCAGTCGGGTCGGGGGAGAGAAACGCATTGGGTTCCAAGCGGTGAAAGAGAGCCAGCTGGACCGAGAAAAAGCGCGTGCTCACATCCTGGAGCAAGTCGAGGGAGATGACCTGGTGAAATACGGTATGCTCCCGGAGTTCGTCGGGAGAATGCCGGTGGTAGTCAACGTTCACCCGCTGGATGAAGGAGCGCTGATGAAAGTACTCACGATGCCCAAGGACGCCATCGTCAAGCAGTACCAGCGTTTGTTCGCATTGGACGGCGTAGAGCTCGTGTTTACCAACGAAGCACTTCAGGAGATAGCGCACAAGGCGATGAAAATGTCCACTGGCGCCAGGGCGCTGCGGACCATCGTCGAGAATCTGCTCCTGGACGTGATGTATGAAATACCGTCGAGGCCGAGCGCCGTCAAATGCATAATCAACGCCGACACGGTGGCAGAGGGGAAACGGCCACTGCTGCTGAACAAACAGGGACAAGTGATACTCTGGGGCGATGAAACGCTGGAGAAAACGGCATAGGTAGGACATATGGGGGCACAGATGTGTGCCCCGTTTTTGTCTCTGCACCCCGCGATTGCGGAGATGCAGAAGTCCGATACGGGCACACCATCCCCATCAACGCATCAGGAAGTAGGACTGCCAGCGGGCAGATCGGTTTGTGAGAAACGTTCTGACGATCCGGGAGAAGGTCTTGAATGGACACCAAACTGCACCCACGGTCGAATTTCTGGCTGGAGACGGATGAAGGAGAAGTGGCTCTCAGCACATGGAGGGTACAGCTGCTGGAGAGCATAGCCGCTACCGGTTCCATAAGCGGAGCTGCGCGCCAGATGAACGTGCCGTACAGGCTGGCCTGGCAGCGCATCCGAGAGATGGAAGAACGGCTTGGTGTGGCCCTGGTGATAGCCCACACAGGTGGAAGCGGCGGAGGTGGGACCAGCCTTACGTCAGATGCGGAAGAGTTGATTCGGCGCTTCCGGGAATTCGAAAACGGTCTGGAAAATATTGTGGAAAGCCATTTTGAAGCCTCTTTCGGCGGGTTAGAACGCCCGGCGTAACCCCATGTGAAGCGCCCTCAGCCGCACGAAAAGGCCCAGACATCCTCGGGGTGCACTGTCCTCCAGGCTCTTGTGCCCGGCTCTCGATTGACGCCAGTTTCTGGAAATGCTAGAATATCCCCCAGGGAACATGCAGAACGTACATCGTTACAGCAGCTCCATAATTCTTTGCGAAGGAAGGAGGGGACATGATAGATGTGAACGATCTCCGCAAGGGGGTGACTTTTACGATAGACGATGAGATCTACCAGGTTCTGGAGTATCAGCACTACAAGCCGGGTCGAGGTAATGCAATCATCAGGACGAAGCTTCGCAATCTGCGCAGCGGTGCCACGATAGATAAAACCTTCACTTCTGGGGATAGAGTGCAGGACATCCGGCTCGATCATGCCAGGGTGCAGTATCTCTACACTGACGGCCACCTTTATTATTTCATGGATACAGGAACTTTCGAGCAGCCAGCACTTTCCGAGGAGGTTCTAGGCGATGCGACTAAATATCTCATCGAAGGTATGGAACTGGATCTGGAAAGCTACGAAGGCGAACCATTGATCGTCGAGTTACCCACTACAGTGGATATGGAAGTGGTGGAGACAGCGCCGGATGTGCGTGGAGACACAGCTCAAGGCGGTGGCAAACCAGCGAAACTCTCGACTGGCCTGACGGTGCAGGTTCCCTTCTTTGTAAAGAAAGGGGATGTGATCCGGGTAGACACAAGGACTGGTGAGTACGTGACGCGTGTGCAGAAATAAGAAAGTGTGGTATCTTCTCGATATTCTGGGGTAGGACTCTTTGGTAGCGCTCAAAACTGCTGGGATGGAGCGGCTTTTGGCCCTCACCCACCCCAACCTCTCCCTCTCACACCCGTGGGCGAGGGAGGGGCGGTCGGGCGGTTTTCATTTCCTCCAGGCATCGGGAACGACTCAAGGGTGCCATCCCGACG
>CAZDOZ010000082.1:6916-10646 GCA_964507175.1 uncultured Anaerolineae bacterium | reverse complement strand
TTCCATCTCCGGCTCCTGCACCGGCACGATGAACTGGTGCGCAATCTCCCATTCCGGCGTACCGGGTTCCAGCCCGATTTCCGCGTCCGTCAGGTAACAGCCCGGGTCGGGCGCGAGCCAGTCGCCGAAGTAGCTCTCCGCGCGGGCCCGCAGGCTCCCGTTGCAGATGTCCCGCCACTTGCACACCGCACACCGTCCTTTCAGGTGCCCTGCCCGGTCCTTCAGAATCGCCATGCGTGGATCGCTGGTGTCCGTCCATATCTCGCTGAAGGGACGCTCCTTCACGTTCCCGAAACTGTAATGCCAGGAGAACTGATCCGGGTGCACGTTGCCCTTCGGGTCAACCGACGCAATGGCAATTCCGGACTGATTTCCGCCGTTCCAGCGGAGCATCTGCAGCACCTCCTCCGCCCGCTCTGGGTCTTCCGCCTTGATCCGCCAGTACATGAAGACGTTGTCAGCGTGGTTGTCGGCGGTCAGCAGGTCGATGTCCAGCCCTTTCCGGTGCCACTCCTCCGACTGATCGAAGATCATCTTCACCACCTGGCGGGTCTCCGCAGGCGTCAGGTCGAAACGCTGGATTTTCTCGCCACGGCCCGCGTAGGCCAGATGATAGACACACATCCGGTTGATCCCCTCGTCCTCCATCAGTTTGAAGACCGCCGGGAGATCATTCATGTTCTGTGCATGGACAGTGAACCTCAGTCCGACGCGGATTCCCTCGTCGCGGCAGTTCCTCAGGGCCTGGATGGACTTATCGAATGCCCCTTTGACGCCCCGGATTTTGTCATGAACCTCCCGCGTGCCGTCTATGCTGATGCCAACGTACGCCAGCCCGGCGTCCATCAGCCTTTTCGCCACATCTTTGGTGATGAGCGTGCCGTTGGTTGAAAGGACGACTCGCATTCCTTTTTTCGTCGCGTACCCGGCAAGCTGGTAGATATCCGGGCGCATCAGTGGCTCGCCGCCTGAAAGGAGCAGCGTGGGCACGCCAAAATCCGCTAGATCGTCGATGAGACGCAGCCCCTCCTCCGTGGTCAGCTCGCCGGGATACTCCCGATCCTCGGAATTAGAGTAGCAGTGCATACAGTGCAGATTGCACCGCTGCGTTGCGTTCCATACCACTATTGGCTTCTTGTCCTTGCTGTAATGAAGCAGGTGCGCCGGCATCTTGCTGGTATCCCTGCCATACCGCAGGGCATCACCCGGCGTCGCCGTTCCGTTCAAAAGATGAGTTACACTTAACATTTCCCCTCCGCAAATATGTAACGATTCGTCGAGCCGACAGCCGGTAGCCGGTGGCCGTTAGCTACCGGCTGCCGGCCACCGGCCATCGGCTATCCCAGCCAGCGAGCGACGTCCTTTGCCCAATACGTCAGGATCATGTCCGCGCCGGCGCGCTTTATGCCGGTCAGGACCTCCATCGCCACCGCCCGCTCGTCGATCCAGCCCCTGGCCGCGGCGGCTTTGATCATGCTGTACTCACCGCTCACGCTGTACGCTGCCAGCGGCAGGTCGAACCGCTCACGCACCAGCCGGATCACGTCCATGTACGCCATCGCCGGTTTCACCATCACTATGTCCGCCCCCTCGGCGATGTCCAGCTCGATCTCCCGAAGAGCCTCGCGGGCGTTGGCTGGATCCATCTGATACTGCTTCCGGTCGCCGAAGCGAGGCGGCGATTGAGCTGCATCACGGAAAGGCCCATAGAACGCGCTGGCGTACTTCGCAGCGTAGGAGAGAATGCTGACGCGCTCGAAGCCAGCCTCGTCCAGCGCCGATCGGATCGCGCCCACCATACCGTCCATCATCCCTGAAGGCGCCACTAAGTCGGCGCCCGATTCGGCGTAGGTTACGGCGATCTTGCCCAGGTACGGGAGTGTCTCGTCGTTCAGTATGTATCTCTCCGGCCATTTGTCGTTCTGGTAGGCCGGATTCCCTTCCGGCCAGCCATTCACCATTCCGCAATGGCCGTGATCAGTGTATTCGCACATGCAAACGTCGCCAATCACAAGCAACTCTGGCACCGCGGCCTTGATCGCTCGAATCGCACGCTGCACCACGCCGTCCGGGTCGTAATCGGCGGTGCCGACGGCATCCTTGTGATCCGGGATCCCGAAGAGCACGATCGCCGGAATCCCCAATCTGGCAACTTCCTCCACCTCCGTGGCGATCCGGTCCACGGAGAGGTGGTAGTTGCCGGGCATCGATGGAATTTCCTCTTTTATCCCCTTACCCGGCACCACAAACATCGGATAAATCAAATCGTCAACTGTAAGAACCGTCTCCCGCACCATCCTGCGCATGTTCTCACTGATGCGCAGCCTGCGCGGCCTCACCACCGGAAACCCTGCCATGTTTTACCTCCAACCCGACGCACTTCAACGCAAAGCCGCAAAGGGGCGTAAGACGCAAAGGAAAATTCTTAAAATCTCTTTGCGACTTTGCTTCTTCGCGTCTCTGCGTTGTTCATTGCGCTCTAGACGATAGCGAATGCTGACTCAGCAGCGGCGATTGTTGCCTGAATTTCCTCGTCGCCGTGGGCGGCGGAGATGAACCCCGCCTCGAACTGGCTTGGTGCTATGTACACCCCGTTCTCCAGCATGCCATGGAAGAACCGGCCGAACGCCTCCGTGTCGCAGCGGCTTACGTCGTCCCAGTTGCGCACTGGCCCTTCCTGGAAGAACGTGGCGAACATCGTGCCTGCCTGCGTTTGGTAGATCGGGACTCCGGCGCGCTTTGCAGCGGCACCGATCCCTTCGCCCAGGGCTTTCGCCCGCGCCACCATCCCATCAAACACGCCGGGCTTCGTCAGCTCCCGCAGCGTGGCAATACCGGCAGCCATCGCCAGCGGATTGCCGGAGAGCGTCCCCGCCTGGTACATCTCGCCGGCCGGAGCTACCATCTCCATGATCCCCTTCCTGCCGCCGTAAGCCCCAACCGGCAGCCCTCCGCCGATCACCTTGCCCAGCGTGGTCAGGTCGGGCATCACGCCGTAGAGCGATTGCGCCCCACCGAGAGCCACACGGAACCCGGTCATCACCTCGTCGAAAATCAGGAGCGAGCCGTGCTCCTCCGTCAGACGCCGCAGCCCTTCCAGGAATCCATCGGCCGGGGGCACTACGCCCATGTTCCCGGCCACTGGCTCCACGATGACTGCTGCTATCTCGCCGGAGTACTGCTCGAAGAGCCGCTGCGCTGCTTCCAGGTCGTTGTACGGGGCGACCAGGGTGTCCTGCGTCGCCCCGCGGGGCACGCCGGGCGAATCGGGAAGCCCCAGCGTTGCGACTCCGGAGCCAGCCTGCACCAGCAGCATGTCCGCGTGGCCATGATAACACCCCTGGAACTTTACGATTTTGTCCCGGCCCGTGTAGGCCCTGGCAAGCCGTAGGGCGCTCATCGTCGCCTCGGTGCCAGAGTTCACGAACCTCACCATCTCCACAGACGGCACCAGGTCGATTATCATCCGGGCCAGCTCCGTCTCCAGCTCCGTGGGCGCGCCGTAACTCGTGCCGCGCTCCGCCTGCTCCTGGATCGCTTTCACCACCGCCGGATGGGCGTGCCCCAGCGCCAGCGGCCCCCAGCTCAGGACGTAATCCACGTACCGGTTGCCGTCGGCGTCGTAGATGTGCGGCCCCTCGCCACGCTCGATGAAAAGCGGCTGTCCGCCCACAGCCCTGAACGCCCGCACAGGGGAATCCACCCCGCCGGGGATAACCTCCTTCGCCTC
>CAZDOZ010000082.1:4912-6816 GCA_964507175.1 uncultured Anaerolineae bacterium | reverse complement strand
TCGCCGATTCGTTTTTCTCGCTGATTCCCCCGGGTTGCAGAGATCGAACAGCATCTCCGCGTACCGCATACCGTCGCCTGTCTGTGCGCGCTCCTTCAGCCGCACGATGGGCGTGTGCAGGAGCTTGTTGACGATGGCCTTGCTCGTGGCCTCGACGGCGTTCCGCTCCCGCTCCGAGAGGGACGGAAGCTTCGGCATGAGCTTCCCGACCTCCGCGGCCCTGATCTCCTCCGCCCGCTTCTGCATGGCCGCTATCACCGGCACGACGGATCGGGCGGTCAACCTCGCCGTGAACCCTTTGTACTCCTCGGCAATGATCCTCTCCGCCTCGGAGATCGCTTCCTCTCGCACTTTCAGGTTCTTGCCGATGATCGCCTTCAACCCGTCGATGTCGGTATACGAGACCCCAGGCAAGGATGCGGCCTCCGGCTCCACGTCGCGCGGCACGGCGATGTCCACCACCGCCAGAGGCTTCCGGCCGTCCCGCGCCGCCAGAGCGCCTGCGAGCATATCCGCCGTGACGACGGTGTGCGGCGCTCCCGTGGCGCAGAGCATGGCATCGGCGGCGGACATTTCCGCACCAAGGCGATTCCACGGTTCGGCGCGGCACCCGTGCGCTTCGGCGAGTCGTCTGGCGCGCTGGAGAGTCCTGTTCACGACCACTACGTCCGGCTTGACGCGCTGATTGGTGAGCACTTTCAGCGTCAGATCCGCCATCTCCCCGGCGCCCAGGAGCAGAACCTGCTTACCAGCGAATCCGCCGAGATCGCTCCTGAGCTGCTCGACTGCCACGTGGCTCACGGAGACCGGCCTCCGGCTGATCACGGTGTCGGATCGAACCCGCTTCCCCACATGGATCGCGTGCTGGAAAAGCATGGAAAGCTCCGTGCCGACCCGCTCCTGCACCCGCGCCTCTTCGTAAGCCGCCGCCACCTGCCCCAGGATCTGCGGCTCACCCAGCACCTGCGAATCCAGGCCGGATGCGACGCGGAACAGGTGCAGGATCGCCTCGCCGTCTTCTTTCGTGTACAGGTAAGGCTCGATCTCCTCCGGCGACGTGTCCCGGACCCTGGCGACGAAATCCACGATGGCGGCCCTGGCCTTTTCGCCGGAGCGAGACGCGGTGTACACCTCGAACCGGTTGCATGTGGAGAGGATCACGCCGCCGTAGATCGGCGGATGCTCCGGGCCGTGGGACACAGGCGGGAGCTCCTGTAGCGCCAGCCGCAGGTCGCACCCGCTCAGCGAAACCCTCTCCCGCACTTCCACCGGGGCGGTTTTGTGATTCAAACCGACAACGACAATCCGCATTTGATACCTTCTTTGACGCAAGGGCGCGGAGACGCGACGAAGCCGTCAGCCGGTGGCCGTTAGCCGACAGCATCGAAGTGCGTTCTTGCTGCCTGCTGTCGGCTACCGGCTATCGGCTTGTTGGTCTAATGCGTCTCCGCGTCAATTATCGTCTCCACCAATCCTTCGATTGTGTACGTTTCCGCCACGGCGTTCACGGGAAGCCCAAGCTCCTGGGCAGTCTGTGCCGTGATGGGGCCGATGCACGCTACTTTCACCTCGTCGGGCAGCCTTAGCTCGCCCGCTTTCAACGCCCCCGCGAACCCCCGAACCGTGGACGAACTGGTGAACGTCACCCAATCCACGTCCAGCGGGGGCGGGTCGAGCACCGGCTCCGCCCGGTAGATCTTCACTTCGTCCACCTGTGCTCCCATCTCCTGCAAACGTTCCGTCAGCACCGGCCTTGCGCCATCGGCACGGGGCAGCAAGAACCGCTGGCCGGAAACATCGCCGATCTCGTCCGCCACAGCTTCCGCCACGAAAGATGACGGCACGAAATCCGCTTTTACCCCGCGCTCCGCCAGCGCAGCGGCCGTGCCGGGTCCAATGGCCCC
>CAZDOZ010000082.1:0-4812 GCA_964507175.1 uncultured Anaerolineae bacterium | reverse complement strand
GCCCTGGTGACGAGCACTCGCTTCCCAAAAAGCGGTCGGCGGTAAGGAAGGTCGAACCATCGGATGTGCTCCCGCAACCTCACCACTGGCCCGAAAACCGTGATGGCTGGCGGAGCAATCCCGGCAGCCTTTCCTCGCTCCACGATGTCCGCCAGGGTGCCCACCACCACTTTCTGGCGCGGCGTTGCGCCCCACTGGATCATTGCCGCAGGCGTATCGGGCGGCTTTCCGGCATCCAGGAGCCGCCGGACGATGCGGGGCATATTCCCCACGCCCATCACCACAACCAGAGTGTCCACCCGCGCCAGAGCATTCCAGTCGTGTTCGTGCTCTGTGCCGTCACGGAACCGATGCCCAGTGGCTATGACGGCGCTTCCGGCAATCTCACGATGTGTGATGGGGATTCCGGCGTACTCCAGCGCCGCAATGGGCGACGTGATCCCTGGGACGAATTCGAAGGGCACACCGGCGGCCTCCAGCGCAAGCCCTTCCTCACCACCTCGCCCGAAAACGAACGGATCGCCACCTTTCAGCCGCACGACGCGTTTCCCCTCCTTGCCTAGCCGCACCAGCATGTCGTTGATCTCCTCCTGGGACGCGCTGTGAGAGCCGGAGCGTTTCCCAACGTAGTGCAGTTCAGCATCCGGGCGGGCCCAGCGCAGGATCGAACGGTCAATGAGCGCATCGAAGACGACGGCGTCCGCTTCGCCCAGCAAGCGCTTCCCCCGGAGGGTCAGCAATTCCGGATCTCCCGGCCCGGCCCCGACTATGTAGACCATCCCGTCCATTAATTCTTCCCTTTCACAGCTTCCAGAAAACCGAGGTACATGAGCACCGAGCCCAGGAGCTCACTCAGGTAGAGCCAGTCGGCCAGCCCTGCCCGGAAAAGCACGCCTGCCAAAGCCGGCATCATGGCGCCTGTGGCGATGAGGATGTTGCCGATCATCCGGTTGACCAGGATGTGCTTCCGCCAGAAAATGTAGACGGAATAGAGTGCCCCGCCGATCAGGGTGATGGAGCCGTAGGTGTTGAGAATAATGGTCAGGGCGATGATCCATCCGTTGCGCCCCAGGATGTTCCTGTACTGCGCCGAGACTGGCCTGGAGATATCGAAAGCTGCACCTCCAGTGATGGGGGCGGCGGCGATGAGGGCGATCGCCGCCAGCGAGAACAGGGCGAGGAGGATGGTTAGCGTTTTCGCCACGTTTCTCTTGCGGACGAGCAGATGCACGGTGCCTTCGCCAAGCCATGCTGCGGTGAGCATCGCGCCGGAGAGGTACCAGATTTTCAGCGCAATGGGGCTGAAAGCAAACATCATCACGGCTTCCGTGAGGGTTCCGAGGCCGAACAGCGCCAGTCCTATCGACCAGATGAGGAGATGAGTGCCGCGCTTGCGCAGGTATCGGCTGAAAACCGACGCCACGAAAGCGAATGTCACCAATGTTGAGAGCACAGAAATGTAACGCATACGAGCCTCCTTCGGAATCAGCGAATGAACGAATCAGCGAATCGGCGGAATGATCTTCCGTTGACTTCATCCCACCAGCACCTTTACCAGCGCCAGGAAAAGGAACAGGTACCCCACTTCCATCCACCCGCGACGCCGGATGTTGAGTTCCGTGTGGGTATGCCATTTGGCCACGCCCCAGATGTCCTTCAGCGCATTGGGAGCCAGTACCAACAGCGCCAGCGGCTGCATTGCCCCGGCCACGACTCCGGCGATGTTCATCACCCATCCCAGAGCGTTGTACGCCAGCAACGGGAGCCCAGCTTTCAGGTATCCACGCCACGAATCAGGCGGGGCCTGCCGCGCCTGCACACGCGCCTTCAGCCGGATGTAGAAAATATTCGGCACGAAATACGCCAGGTTCAGCAGTAACAGCGCCAGCGCGACATTGTCCAGTTTGCCGGTGGTGGCGAAATAGCCCGCCGGAGCGCCGATGCACACCCCAGACACCGTCGCCACCTCCGCCGGGGCGGTCATCTCCTTCCGCTTGCTGGCGAAGAAGAGGTAGGCCAGCAGAGATGCAGCTGCCAGCGCACCGAACCCCAACCATTCCAGCCGCGGCATCCTCCAGAGCACCGCAAGCCCTGCCGCGAGCAGCATCAGGAATTCGGAGGCGAAGAGCAGGCCGACGGAGGGGGCGATCCTTCGCCTGCTCTTGAGCCCCCGCACGATGGTTACCGCTGGTTGGCGAAGCAGAAAGAACATGAAAACCGAAATGAACAGCCACGCTCCCGTCCACCCGACGGCTCCGGCCACGAGAAAGCCGCTGAGGATGGGCGAAAACGTCATCGCCCAGGCACCGTGTTCCCTCGGAAGCCAGATTTTCCTCACCGCTCGAATATCAAGATTGGCTTCCATCTCCACACTCCCATTCATTCACGACACAAGTATTTGGCGAATCAGCGGGACAAGCTATCACCGATTCACCCATTCGCTGATTCGCTCCATTTGCTCATTCGCTGATTCTAACAGAATCTCCTCAGCGCCAAGGCGCATGGCGCGCTCGGCCAGGCGCAGCCCCAGGTCGCTGGCGTCCCGCACGTCCGCATCCCCTTCGACGCGGATCACCCGTGACGCGTCCGGAGATGCGACGAACCCTTTCATGTAAATCTGGCTTCCGTCCACCCACGCATGGGCAGCGATAGGCACCCGGCAGTTGCTTCCAAGCCCCCTCTGGAACGCTCGCTCCGCCAGCGCCGTGACCTCCGACGGCGGATGGCGCAGCACCAGGATCAGTGCTTCCAGGCCGTCATCTTCGCAGCGCCTTTCCACTGCCAGCGCTCCCTGGCCGGGCGCAGGAAGGAATTCCATCGGGTCGAGCCATTCGGACACGTAGTGTGTCAGCCCCAGCCGAATCAGCCCGGCTGCGGCCATGATCACTGCGTCGTAGGGTCCTTCCAGATCCATCGCTTTCTGAATGCGTGTGTCCATATTCCCCCGGATTGGCTCCACGCGGAGGTCTGGGCGGAGTAATCTGATCTGCGCCGCCCGCCGGAGGCTGCTGGTGCCGACGGTAGCCCCTCTTGGCAGCCCAATTAGCCCGACCCCTAACCGTGAGACCACCACATCCCGCGCGTCCAGCCGCTTCCGGGCGACGCCCAAGCGCAAGCCGGGAGGCATCTCGGTAGGCACATCCTTCAGGCTGTGAACGGCGAAATCGATCTTACCCTCCAGGAGCGCCCGCTCGAGTTCCGCCGTGAAAAGTCCCTTAGCCCCGACTTGCGGCAACGGCCTATCCTGCACCCTATCCCCGATGGTGGTGAACTCCCATACTGAGACCTCCAGTCCAGGCCACGTCCTTTCCAGCGCATCGGTGACTTCCCGCGTCTGCGCTAACGCCAGTTTCGATCTTCTCGAACCAACGATTAGGTGTCTCAAATCCTCCTCGCCATATCAGTTGACGCAGAGGCACCAAGACCCAGAGGATTCCTAATCAGTTCTCCGTGTCTCGGCGTCTTTGCGTCGGATTTCTTGCACGCGATCTGCCACGATGTCCTTCATGAGCGGATGGCCGCCCAAGGGCTCGGCGACGAGCAGTTTCACGTCCGGGTGCGCTTCGCCGAGCTTCGCCACGATTTCCGGCAGGTCTTTGTGTGCGTGGACGCCGTGGGACAGAAGGTACGGCACGATGAGCAGTTCGGAGACACCGTCCTCAATGCAGGATTCCGCAGCTTCCATCACTCTCGGCTCACCGGAAAGGTAGCCGACCACCGTGCGATGGCCTGTGGCGGTCTGAACCGCAGCAGCCAGACGCTCGATTTCCTCCCGCGCTTTGCGAGCGGTGCTGCCATGGGCGGCGATCACGATGACATCCCCCCTTTCCGATCCTTCTCCGTTGTCCCCTGACCTCTTGCCCCTAACCCCCTCGTCCTCCTTCTCTGCTTCCACTGCATCAATAAACTTTGCTGCCTCGTTCCAGAGAAGATTTCTTGCTCTACGGTACTGCACCCGCTTCAGGTACCGGATCACGTCGATCTCCGCCAGATGCCGCCAGAGCGCCTGCCACGTGTCGTCGTCCAGCCCCAGGGGCTTCAGTTCCTCCCGAAGCTCCGCCATCATCTCCAACCACTGGGCGTACTCCGGCCCGATCTCCTCCTCCAGCATGATCCGAAGCCTGCGTGCGACCTCTGGGCTGGCGCCGCCGGTGCCAATGGCAACGATCAGGTCGCCGCGGCGGATGACGGACGGCACCATGAAGTCGCCGCCGGTGCCGGACGCGACGTTCACCAGCGCTCCTGCATCGCGGGCGTCCTGCGCCACGCGCCGGTTGACCTCCGGAGAGTCGGTTGCAGCAAAAGCGAGGAACGCGTCGGCGAGGACGTCGGATCCGTACTCGCGCTTGAGCCATCGGAGCCTGCCCTGGGAAGCCAGGTCGGCGATTTCGGGAGAAACTTCCGGAGCGACGACGGTCACGTCTGCGCCAGCTTCCAGAAGGCGCGCAACTTTGCGGGAGGCCACCTTTCCGCCGCCCACGACCACGCATTTTCTCCCCGAAAGCTCCAGGAAGATTGGATAGAGTGCCAATGCTTCCTCCTCACTGCGGATTGTGCGGATTCACGAGCGAACCCGCGCCCGAAATATTATTATAGGTCTTACAGCGAGTGAGTTCTATGGGGTGTGCACCCTATTTGAGGCCGGGAAGTGAGATGGAGAAAGTGAATGGACGAGAAAGACAGGGATTTGCCCAAAGGGGCGATCGGATGTATTGTCTTTGTAGATACGAAGGAGGTGGATTATGCGAACCAAAGTCAAGAGGTGGGGCAACAGCCTCGCGGTGAGGATACCGAAAGCATTTTCCAGCGAAG
>CAZDOZ010000081.1:5395-11131 GCA_964507175.1 uncultured Anaerolineae bacterium | reverse complement strand
ATTATCATCGGTGCACTTACCATGGCCCTGGTTATGGGATGGTTGGAAGGGGACCTCAAGACATGGGCCAGGTACCCCAAAGCAATGTTGGTCTCGACGGCGTTCGGGGCGTTTTTCTTCGCATGGGGCACGCGAGTGTCAGGCGGATGTACCCTGCATCACATGTTCGGCGGCTTCGGGGCCATGAACCTGAAAAGCTGGGTGGTCATAACCTTCTCAGCCATAGGAGCGACTACCGGGTTCTTCATTCTAAGAACACTCCGCCTCACACAGTACTTCAAGAGCCAGGAAACGAGCTGGTTCGCGGCCCAGGCAAAGGAGTACAAATGGGCAGACGGCCTCACCGTAGGCGATGGGAAGCCTGGTAATGGCTGGCTCAGGATATTCCTCTACGCCTTCATGCTCGTCGTGGCCATCGTGGTTCTGTACTCGGCTTTCGCAGGCAACACATATGCTCTGAAGATGGGTTGGGCGAAATCCTTCGACAAGACCATGATTGCCCATGCCATGCTCACCAGGAATTTGGGCAACATCATCATCTTGCTCATCATTGGAGCATTGCTCGGCACAGCCCTCGCAAAGACCGGGATCGGCACTGAATGCGGGTTGATGTGTCCTGAACTCGGAATCCAGGCAGAGAGAGGCGAACGCAAGGGCGGCCGATTCCTGCGCATGCCTTACTCGATCCGCACAGTCTTCCTTTCCTATCAACCCTTCGCTGCCCTAAGCCTGCATATCTTTCTCACAGGTCTGGTGATGTTCCTGGGGTTCACTTTCTTCGGCGCCATGGAAGGGCACGAGTGGGCGACCAAAGCTTTCGCCGAGAACTATGCAGCCGCCACCGGGATCCATTTCCACTACACAGGAATGGCCATCCGGACAATGACCACCTGGCCCATGGACATGTTCGGCGGGTTCCTGCTGGGGCTCGGCACGTTCCTCATGATCGGGTGCGAGTTCCGAAACTACGGCAGAGGTGGGTTGCTCTACATCACCGGCCTGTTGATTTGGCCGTTCTTCTACCTCGGTTACCTGCCCTACACTCAGGCTCGCGGGTTCTGGGATTACATGATGGGGCACTATCCTTACACGCCCACTACTTTCTTCCCGGCGCTTGTTGCCCCTAACAGCAAGACAATTGAGGTGCTCATTTATGCGGCTTACCTGCTCTTCTGGGCGCTCGCGTTCGTGTGGGCCGTGAGACGCGGAGCCAGGAATATCGGCGTGCGGCCCTCACAGCTCCTACGTATGAACTCCGAGGACATGTACCTGGCCCGCTTCGAGAAGCTGAAGGGAGAGGGCAAGCTAGGTGAGCTCATGGAGATAGAGCGAGAACTCTATGACACAGCACGGAAGGACGAGGTACCAGAAGAGAGAAGAGGACTGGCACCAGAGAGGAAAGGCGAGCTAGGTGAGCTCATGGGGATAGAACAAGAGCTTTACAATAGCGCAAGGAAAGCTGGAGCGCAGTAGCGAGAAGAGGGCCAGCACCAGAGAAAGAAGCTTGAGAAATTCGTGAAAAAACGCACCGTTCTTACGCTTCTGCCTCACGTCGCGTTTCTATTCACACAGGGGCGGCCATCCGGCCGTCCCTATCCTGTCGCCCGGTGTTAGCAGCCCGGGGAAGTCACAAGCTACATCAAGGGGTTTTTCGGCCCGTAGCGCCATGTTTTCAACCGCCGTGCCGGTGGACTGAACTCTATTCGAATCATCTTTTCGTCCAGATCGGGGGAAAACGACCAGGGCCAACAAACCCGGAGGTTCGTTCTTTGACAACCAATAAAGCAACATCTTACACAAAATGCACAAGAATCATGTCGTACGTTTTGGGTGTCGCCGTCTTCTACCCATTGTTTCTGCTCGGGGGGGCTCTCGGGATGGGCCTGCCCATGCACGTCGTAGGCATCTACTGGGGGATTATCCAGCTGGCTCTGGCATACTCCGTAATATGCATGTACGGAACAACGAAGCAGGTCAAACTTTCCATCGTAGGGATATTGCTGGCAGCCAGCGGCGTTTTCTCTTTCGCCCCGGTTTCGGCGTTTCTGGCAACAGCAACGGAGGCGCTTGCCATCACAGGCCTCAGTCTGGTTCTTTTCGATCTGGGGAAAGTTTTCCCCGCCTTGAGCATGCAAATCCCCAGCGGGCTTATCTTCCTGGGTGTCGTTTTCTCGATACTCAGCACTCCCATCATGAATTTCATTGGACTGCTGTCCCTGTTGGTCGGGTTGTTTCTCTCCAGTGTCAAAGTGGGGAAGATAAGAGTGAAAGGTTCCAGGGGATAGTTGTTCTAGTCAGGGGGCTACGCAAACCATCAGGTGGAGCGTAGCCTCCCGAGCAGGTCGGTCGTTTTTCGGACCGCGTCAATGGGTTGTGGCAATTGCAAAACCCAAGCTTTGCAGCTCATGCCGAACCTATGTCGCCGGCCAGGCCGGCGACATCACTCACCACCATGTCACTCCCTCTTCTCAATTTCCCGCGGAATCGTCCACGGAGGGCCGTTCTCCACATGGATCACTCTGTTGTCCCGCCCAGATCGCAGCAGCAGCCCGGCCATCGCCACCGTTCTCAATGCTTCCTCCCCACTGATCACCGGAGGCTGATCTTCCTGCACTACCTGCACAAAAGAACGTATTTCAGCCCGCAGCGGCTCCTCACGCTGGACCTCATACCGTACCCGCCGTCCTTCGCTCACCCCCATGATCGCTATCAACTCGTCCCACTGGCCATTGGCCTCGCTGTTCTCGATGAAATAGAGATCCTGAGTAAGGTAATTGAGCAGGAACATCCCACGCTCACCCAAGATCGTTATTTCCCGGATTTTGGTGGGCGTGAGCCAGTTGGTGTCCATCGCCGCCAGGGTGCCATCCCGCAGCGTCATCAACGCCGCCATCACATCTTCGTGGGAAGCATGGATTTTTCTGCCGATCTGAGCGTAGAGAGAAGTAATCCAGGAATCGGTCAGGTACTCTATCATGTTTAGCTCATGGGTGGCCAGATCGAACACTACGCCCACGTCATTTATCCTGCGAGGGAATGGCCCAATGCGCCGGGCATGAATCCGGAACATCCGGCCAAGCTGGCCCATTTGGAGCCGTCGTTTCAACTCTATCACTGCCGGGTTGAACCGCTCGATGTGCCCCACAGTGAGTTTTACCCCTTTCTCGCGAGCCAGACTCACCACCTCCATACCCGAAGCGACGTCGTTGGTTATCGGCTTCTCCACCAAAAGATGCACCCCTGCCCCTACCACGTCTTTCGCCACCTGGGCATGGAGCCGGGTCGGGACAGCTACCGTCACCAAATCCAGGCCCTCTTTCTCCAACATCTCCCGGTAATCCCGATATGGAGTTGCCTTGTATGTGTGGGCGATCCTGAGGAGCGCTTCTTCGTCCACATCAGCCACCGCCGCCAGGTTGACCCCCGGCAGTTCGGCATAGACACGGGCGTGGTTCTTCCCCATGGACCCAACGCCTATAACACCAGCTTTTATCATAGCGCCTCCACAACTTCTACAATTTTATCCAGGTCTTCCTGAGTCAATGCAGGATGCACCGGGAGAGAAAGCACCTCGCTTGCAGCCTGTTCTGCCGCCGGGAACCGATCATGATATCCTAGCCCCCGATAAAGAGATTGCTGGTGGATTGGGATCGGATAGTAAATGCCGACCCCGACCCCTGCCTCACGAAGTTCCTCCACAGCCTCGTCTCTGCCGGAAGGCACCCGCACGGTGTATTGGTGAAACACGTGTTTTACCCCGGGGCGCACCGTCGGGGTGATAACTTTGTGGATTCGTTCAGTCAGGTATGCAGCGTTGCCGATTCGCGCGCTGTTGAAGTCGTCGAGCTTGCTCAACTGGGCCAGCCCAATGGCAGCGGCGATGTTCGTCATCCTGAAATTGTACCCAAGCACCTCGTGGACATAACGTCGGGGCATCCCATGATCCCGTAGCAACCGAAGTTTCCTCGCCAGGAGGTCGTCGTCAGTAGTCACCATCCCGCCTTCACCAGTGGTCATGTTCTTGGTGGGATAGAAAGAAAAGACGCCCGTGCCGAAAGACCCAACCCTTTGGCCGTGATACTCCGCCCCGTGGGCCTGCGCCGCATCCTCGATGACTGTCAGACCGTGGCGCTCGGCAATCTCCATGATGGCGTCCATCTCCGCCGGATGGCCGAAAAGGTGCACCGGCAGGATCGCTTTCGTCCGCTGGGTGATGCTCTGCTCTACCTGATTCGGGTCGATGTCGAACGTATCCGGCTCGATATCCACGAAGACGGGTCTGGCTCCGGTGTAGAGCACTGCGTTGGCCGTGGCGATGAAAGTGAAAGGGCTCGTGATGACCTCGTCGCCGGGGCCTATGCCATGGGCCAGCATCGCCAGGTGCAGTGCAGCGGTGCCCGACGAGGCCGCCACGGCATGCTTCACGCCGATGTACTTTGCAAACGCTTTCTCGAAAGACGCCACCCACTCACCCTGGGCCAGCATCCCTGAATCCAACACCGCCAGCACCGCTTCTTTCTCCTCCGTTTGTATCATCGGTCGGGCAATTGGTATCATTCTCGTTTCGTCTCCTTGAGCTCTCCTTCCTCGGTGATGTAGCTCCGCCCGCATGCCGGGCACGTGTAAACACCATCGGCCTGCTCCCGCAGTCGCTCGCCACAGGCACAGACATAGCCGACCAGCCGTGCCGGGGCCCCCACCACAAGACCATGAGGCGGCACATCCCTGGTAACCACAGACCCGGCCCCGACCATCGCCCAGCGTCCAATCTCCACACCCGGCAACACGATAGCTCCGGCGCCAATGGATGCCCCGTAACGCACTATCACGGGGCCCACCTGCCAATCTTCGTCCCGTTTCAGTGTACCATCCGGGTTGATGGCCCGCGGAAGCTTGTCGTTGGTGATCTGGGAATGAGGCCCCATGAAAACCCCATCCTCCAGCATCGCACCATGGAACACGGAAACCCTGTTCTGGAGCTTGACGCGACTACCTATCCGCACGCCGGCGTCCACGTAAACCCCTTTGCCGAGGATACATTCCTCTCCGATCACAGCTCCCTCACGCACCTGGGCATAATGCCATATCCGGGTACCACGACCAATTCTGGCAGACGGGGCGATTTCAGCGGTCGGATGAATTTGCACGCCGGATTTCGTATCTTCCATACCCGCTCCCCAATATCAGACCGATCGTCTCAAAACACTACGCTCGACCACACAAACCCTCTCAAAACTCCTGTTATGATACCTCACAAGAGTTGCCGAGAACAAATCCGAAGCCAGTGGCTTCGCGTATCCACCACTCATTGAAACAAGTTTGACAAGCCACTAGTAAAGCAAGCACGTCCCAGTTGGCCACTTTATACATCCAAATCACCAGCTACCAACAGGCTTTATTGAGAAAGTTTCTCTTTTGTCTTTTCGCTACAGCTAAATTTCGTGTTTGGAGAAGCACTTTGGGGTAGTACAAGTAAAAAGGATTATGTTTGTGAAAAACATGTTTCGTTTGCAGGCCCCGGCACTATCTGTGGCGAGGCAACTGGTCCGAAGTGCTGGATGTAGTGCCGTTTGTGTTCCTGGCATCGTGGAAAATCTTAGCTAAGTTCTTGACGAATTGTGGATAACTATGCAGTAGGACGTGGAAGACGAAGTTATCCACAAGTTATGCACGAATAATCCCTACCTAATGCACAAGCAATCAACACGTTTTCCACATGGCCTTCCAGGAGCGTTT
>CAZDOZ010000081.1:0-5295 GCA_964507175.1 uncultured Anaerolineae bacterium | reverse complement strand
AATAAATCAAAAAAGATCAGCGAAAATCAGCGTGTATGAGTGTCATCAGCGTTCTAGTGCTGGGAAGGCTGAATAGTAACGGAGGAGAGAACATAGAAATGGTCAAAAAAGTTTTCCAGGAGGCGGCGGATTATATCTCGTCCAGAAGTTCCATATCGCCGCGGATATCCATGGTTCTCGGGTCGGGGCTGAATCCTCTGGCCGAGAGGATGGAGCAGACCGCGGTGATCCCGTTCACTGATATTCCCCACTTTCCTCCAACGACCGTGGAAGGGCACGCTGGGAGAGTGGTCATTGGCACTTTGGATGGCGTGCCGTTGCTGGTGATGCAGGGGCGCTATCATTTTTACGAAGGATACACCATGAAGCAGGTTACCCTCCCCATTCGAGTGATGAAGACTTTGGGGATAGAGGTGGTCATCCTGACAAATGCCGCAGGTGCCATAAACCTGGACTATCGCCCCGGCGATCTGATGTTGATTTCGGATCACATCTACCTCCCCGGAATGACGGGGAACAACCCGCTGATGGGGCCCAACGACGATGAATTCGGCCCCAGGTTTCCCGACATGAGTTATGCCTACGACCCACGTTTTCGAGAAATAGCCCGCAAGATTGCCCAGGAAGAAGGGCTTCCCCTGCATGAGGGGGTTTACATCAGCCTGGCAGGCCCTTCTTTCGAGACTCCCGCAGAGGTACGCTTTTTACGCGCCATAGGTGCAGACGCCGTGGGAATGTCCACCGCGCCGGAGACGGTAGTGGCAGTCCACAGTGGGATGAGGGTGGTGGGCATCTCCGGGATCAGCAATGCCGCTCCTGGGGCTTTGCCGTCAAAGACAACCCATGAGGAAGTGCTGGCTGCGGGCAAGGTGCTGGTTCCCAGGATGATTGCCATCCTGCGGCGGCTGGTGCCAGCCATAGCTGAGGAACTGGAACAGTGACGAGCTGATGGAGACAATAGTCAAGATCATCGCCAGATACGCTAACTGGATATATGCTACGGTCGCCGTAGTCGGACTGTGGTACCTGCGGGAAGCGTGGCTGGCTCGTAAGGAACGCAGGAGATCTCTCTTCTCTCTGGAACGGGAGATGGCGGAGAACAGAATCTACAGCATCTACGGCGTGGCGTTTATCCTCCTGGTGGTTCTGGGCGCAACCTACATGACGGTGCGGAAAGTGTCCCCCGCCGTAGAGGCTGGAAGTAAAGAACCATCGCCTGCCGAGATGGTGGCCTCGCCGACGCCTCTCTTTCTCCTGGCGACTCCCACGGGGGCTCCTACGGCCACCCCCACGCCGCGGCCGTCGCCAACCAGGAGACGAAGGCCAACCCGCCGGCCTGCCCCGCCGCCGATCACACATACCCCCGCGCCGCCACCTGTGAAACGCCCGGCGTGCTCTAATCCCGCTGCCATGCTCCTGGAGCCGGGAGACGGGGCTGTCGTGAGCGGCGTGGTAACGGTAAAGGGGACGGCGGCGATACCAAATTTCCAGTACTACAAGCTGGAATTCGGCTCGGGCGACAATCCCCACCAGTGGTCCTTCATCCTAAACGGTAAATCGCCGGTTTCCAACGGGGTCCTGGGGACATGGAACGTGGCAGGCTTGCCTCCCGGCAGGTATACCCTCCGCCTGGTGGTGGTGGACATGACCGGCAACTATCCGACACCCTGCATCACCCACATCACGGTAAAGTAAACTCAAATGAAACCATCGAAAATCTTGGCTGGCTTTCTCGTCTTGCTCCTGCTGATATCCCTTTGCTGGGTGTCGCTGTTTCTCGTTTTTTCCCCGAGGCATCCGCTCGGGCCCACGCCCACGCGGAGGGTTCCGGCATTCGTCCGCCCCACCGGCACGGTGCCGATCATCCCCACGGTGACCCCCATCCCTATTCCCATGGAGGGCAATATCCTCCATCTCGTGGAAGTGGAGCCTCCCGTACGGGACAGGGTGACCCTGGCGGAGGAGATCCATCCGGAGCTCATGCCCATCCCCAGGGTCGTGAATGCGGTTCAGCCCGTCTACCACGTAGGCGACCAGGAGCCGTTTTGGGTTTACGATACCGACGATGACCGCTATTTTCGCGTTACTGCTGTGCTTCGGGACATTTTCCCCCACGTCTACGTATGGGTGCAGCAGGGTACGGAGCTGAGCGATGGCGACCTGAGAAAGTCAGGTCGCCAGTTTGACGAGAAAACTTACCCTACCGACCGGAGTTACTTCGGGAGCGAGTGGACGCCCGGCGTCGACGACGACCCTCATCTGGTGATACTTCACGCTGCTGGCCTGGGAAAATTTGTGGCAGGGTATTTCTCGTCTGCCGACGAGGTGCCTCGGAAAGCAAATCCCTACTCCAACGAGCACGAAATGTTCTACGTGAACCCGGACAACCTGAGACCAGGCACTTCGTTCTATGACGGAACTTTGGCCCATGAGTTCCAGCACATGATCCACTGGAACGAAGACCGGAATGAGAGCACCTGGATAAACGAGGGGTGCTCTGAGCTGGCATCGAAGGTCAATGGATTCGACCCTGGCGGAGACGAGAAAGCGTTCCTCAGCGTCCCGGATACTCAGCTCAACGCGTGGGGCGATGGCGGCGACGACAACGCGCCCCATTATGGAGCCGCTTACCTGTTGATGGAGTATTCCCTGGAGCGATTTGGCAAGAAGTTCATCCATACCCTTGTATCCGAGAAAGCCAATGGGATAGCTGGTTACAATGCTGCCCTCAAAGCCGTCGGATACGGGGGTGACTTCGATAATGTGTTTGCCGATTGGACCGTGGCGAATCTGTTGAACGCCGACAACGTGGGCGATGGCAGATACGGCTACCGGCACCTGGGTTTCTATGGTGCTCAGGAGGAGACGGTCGAGAGCCTTCCTTTCTCCCACGGCGAGACCGTCCATCAGTATGCGGCGGACTATTACCACCTGGATGTGGACTCCGACGTATCTCTGACTTTCACCGGCACTAAGTCGGTGCCGCTAGCTCCGTTCCGTCCTCACAGTGGAGATTTCGTTTGGTGGGGCTACCGAAGCGACGAAAGCGAGGCATCCCTGACGAGAGACCTGGACCTGAGGAATGTGGAGAAGGCCACGCTGCGCTTTTGGGCCTGGTACGATATCGAGGATGGCTACGATTACGCCTATGTGCTGGCTTCCTCCAACGGAGGCAAAAGCTGGCAAGTGCTTCCGGGGGACCACACTACCGAGAAGAACCCATCCGGCAATTCCATTGGCCCGGGGTACACTGGCATCAGCGGCGGAGGCGAGGCCCCCCAGTGGGAAAAGGAGAGGGTCGACCTCTCGCAGTTTGCCGGGAAGCGGATCAAAATACGATTCGAGTACCTGACTGACGACGCAGTAACCCATAGCGGTTGGTTCCTGGACGACATCCAGGTGCCGGAGATTGGCTGGGAGGACGATGTGGAATCGCCGGGGGAGTGGTCGGCGCAGGGTTTCGTTCGGGTGAGATCATCGTTGCCACAGCGGTGGCTCGTTCAGGTCGTCGTCTCCGGCGGAAACGGCGGCTTGAGCGTGAGCCGTGTTCCCCTGGTCGATGGCGCTGGCACCGCAACAATCCATATACCGGACAACGGGGATGCCTGGCTGACAGTTTCCGCCATAACACCCGTGACCTACCAGCAGTCGTATTATAAATTTCATCTCTCCCCGCTCCCGTCCAATTCCATTTACGCAAGGGCGGGCGGATGAACGAAGAAAGCGAGGAGTTGGAGGAGAAAGCTAGGATGCGCATTGCCATAGGATCGGATCACGCCGGATACCCATTGAAGCAGGCCCTGGTTCCCTGGCTGGAAGATAGGGGTTACGAAATGCAAGACTTAGGCACCTATAGTACCGAGTCCGTCGATTACCCGGACTATGCCAGAGCCGTAGCCCATGCCGTGGCGGAAGGTCGGGCGGATAAGGGCATTCTGATTTGCGGCACTGGTATCGGGATGAGCATGACGGCGAACAAAGTACCCGGGATTCGCGCTGCCCTTTGCACCGATCCGTATATGAGCAGGATGAGCCGCAGGCACAACGATGCCAATGTCCTCTGCATGGGAGCGCGGGTCGTTGGGATTGGGTTGGCGGAGGCGATAGTGGAGGCGTGGTTGGACGGGGAGTTCGAAGGCGGCAAGCACGCCCGCCGGGTCGGCAAGATAGACGCGACGGATGCGGAATGCCCCGACTAAACATAGGAATAGATGCCAGCAGGGCTATCTCGCCTCATCCCACCGGCACCGAGAACTATTCGATCCAGGTCATCCGTCACCTGCTCCCCTTGGGAGGCGACACGCGTTACCGGCTGTATTTGCCGCGCCTCCCGGGAAATCTGCCGGGACGATTGGGAGTGCCGGGGCTGCCGCCAGGGCGGATCGAGTGGCGGGTCATTCCGTTCCCCAGGCTGTGGACTCACGTGCGTCTTTCCGGCGAGATGTTGACCCGTCCGCCGGATGTCCTGTTCGTCCCCTCCCACGTGCTTCCTCTGGTGCGTCCGAAGCGCTCTGTGGTCACGATCTACGACTTGGGCTACCTCCGTTTTCCCGAAGCCCACACCCGGTGGCAAAGGCTCTACCTTCGCCTCTCCACCATCTGGAATGCGAGGATGGCAGACGAGGTGACGGTTATCTCCCACACCACCGCCGACGATTTGGTGAGGGAGCACGGCGTGGACCGCAGGAAGATACACGTGATCTACCCGGGTTTGGACGAGAGGGCGCATTACGTGGCGCCGGAGGAGCGGAATCCAATCCTGGCACGATATTCTCTGGCGGGTGTGCGTTACATCCTTTGCCTGGGCACCATCCAGCCAAGGAAAAATCTGGTGCGCCTCCTCCGGGCATACTCCCGCCTGCCACAGCGGGGAGATGTCAAGCTGGTGCTGGCGGGGAAGCGGGGTTGGCTGGCCGGACCGATCCTCCAGGAAGTTGACCGTTTGGGCCTGGGGGATGATGTGATTTTCACCGGGTACGTGCCTGAGGGGCACAAGGCGGAACTGGTCTCCGGAGCGGTCGCACTTGCCTTCGTCTCGCTGTATGAAGGGTTTGGCTTCCCTCTGTTGGAAGCTCAGGCGTGCCGCGTGCCGGTTCTAGCGTCCAACATCTCGTCGTTGCCGGAGATCGCCGGAGAGAGCGCCCTACTGGTGGACCCTCTCGACATAGGGGCCATAGCAGACGGCCTGGCTCGCATTCTGGAGGACGAGGGGTTGCGTGAGGAGCTTGTGGAGCGAGGGCTGGAGAACATCCAACGCTTCTCTTGGGATAGAACGGCCCGGGAGATGTTTCAGGT
>CAZDOZ010000080.1:4599-11152 GCA_964507175.1 uncultured Anaerolineae bacterium | reverse complement strand
GCTCTGCGGTGAGAAAGGCTTGCATCAAAAGAGCCACACCGGCCTGAACAGTTACCTTAGGAAAGGAGGTTATCATGTCCCATCCCCTGATCTGGCTGGCCGAAGAGCGCCGGGAAGCAGCATTCTGGGTTTTGCTGACGGCAACTCTGATCGTGTTTGCTGCCATCAGCGCGCTGGACGTACCCCTGCACACATCAGCCGCGCCAGACGGCATCGTCTCCTTTGAATTGGCGAGAAACCCCGTGGCTGCGCAGGCCATCCTGGATTCATGGGACGCATCGGCGCGCGTCTACGCGGGTTTGAGCCTGGGCGTGGACTACCTTTTCATAGTGCTCTACGCCTCGACGATTGCGTTGGGCTGTGTGTTGGTGGGGACGCGGCTGGACGGTGCGGCAGCTCGACTGGCTACGTGGCTGGCGTGGGCCCAGGTTCTGGCCGCTACGCTGGATGCGGCGGAAAACTGGGCGCTGATTCGCTGGCTGCTGGGCTCTCGCTCTGCCTTTTGGCCCCCTGTAGCGGCCTGGTGCGCCACGGTCAAATTTGCGCTGGTAGGGCTTGGGCTGGCATTTGTGCTCGGCGGGGCGGGGATGTTGCTGGTGCGAAGGCAGCGGTAAGAGCCTGTGCATTGTAGCAAATGCAACCACAGTTACAGATGCCCCTTACGGAGTTTCGAAGCAACTCGAAAGCCTAGAGTCGCCTCATTGGCTTTCTCGACGCGCCTGGAGCAAATCACGACTTGCCAATGGGGTTGACGAAGAGCGGCAACAGTTCTCGGAAATCCTGGGGGCCATACTGGCCCCCAGGATTTGCTTCGCACCCCCCTTACTATCCGAACTCGTACGGACGTGAGGGCTATGCTATAATGAGCCTCAGCGCCGGACAAAGGAGGAAGCAATGGCATCCAGTGCCCAAGCAAAAAAGTCCTCACGCAGAGCAGCTTGGCCTCACATTTTGGTAAGCGGTTCTCTCCTGTTTTTCCTGAGCCTGTTCGCCCTGGAACTCACCGGAAACCCAAACCTTTTCCCAACAGTGGTGATGCTTGGAACTTTCTTGATACCGGTCACTTACGTCGTCTTTCTCTACGACCACCAGCATTTGAGCTCCATCACACCAATCGGTCTGGCGCTGGGATTCGTCTACGGGGGCGTGCTCGGCGTATCTGCGGCAGCGGTGTTGGAACCGCTGTTCATCCGCCACCTTGCCTTTTCGACAGCTTTTGTTGTTGGATTTGCCGAAGAGTTCGCCAAGATGATCGGCGTACTGGCTCTCGGATGGCACATGGAGAACAAATCCGAGATCAACGGAATCATGCTGGGAGCAGCAGCAGGCATGGGATTCGCTTCGCTGGAAAGCAGCGGTTACGCTTTTACGGCATTCCTCCTCAGTCGAGGAAACATAGATGCCGTAGTGAACATTATGCTCATGCGAGGGGTCCTTTCACCATTGGGGCATGGAACGTGGACGGCAATCC
This sequence comes from uncultured Anaerolineae bacterium, assembly GCA_964507175.1. GTDB lineage: Bacteria > Chloroflexota > Anaerolineae > S016-19 > S016-19 > S016-19. Next base: position 9,681 of record CAZDOZ010000080.1, on the reverse strand, counting down.
TGGCAGGAGTGTTGTTTCACGAAAGCAGGAACGGCCGCTTTCGTATCACTTTCAACGTCGCGAAAGCCTACATCCTCGTTTCTGTGCTGCACGGGTTATGGGATTCCCTTCCAACCCTGTTTTCCGTTCTGCCGGTAACCGGCCTCGATTTCTTCATAGGTGAAGCACTCGTCGGAGGTACAGGGTTGATCATTCTCTGGTTGCGCTGGAGAGAGGCCAGAAGAAAACAAGCATTGGAGGAAATGCCATGAAATATCGCACACTCGGCTATATGCTTCCCCCGATCCCGAAGGAACTGGAGGGGCTGGAGGAGCTGGCGCTGGACCTGCGATGGTCTACCAGCCACGCTTCTGATGCGATCTGGAAGCGACTGGACCAGGAGCTTTGGGAATCCACCCGCAATCCGTGGCTGATTTTGCAAACCATTGCTGCGACTAAATTGAAGGAACTGGCCGCCGATCCCACTTTCGTTTCTCTCGTCCAGGCTCACGTAGCTTCCTATCACGAAGCCATGCGGAAAAGCCCATCCTGGTTCGAATCTCAAGGGCCCAAAGAGAACATCACCATTGCCTACTTCTGCATGGAGTTCGGGCTCAGCGAGGCTTTACCAATCTACTCTGGCGGCCTGGGAATCCTGGCCGGGGACTACCTGAAAACTGCGAGCGATCTGGGTATTCCTGTCGTTGGGGTTGGCTTGCTCTACCAGCAAGGGTACTTCCGTCAGGTCCTCGATGCCAACGGGCAGCAACACGAGTACTATCCTTTCAACGACCCCGGACAACTCCCGATCATGCCTGCCAGAGAGGCCAATGGAGAATGGGCGATGGTGAGCGTGGATTTTCCGGGGCGCACCCTGTGGCTTCGGGCGTGGAAAGCAATCGTGGGGCGAGTGACGCTCTACCTGCTGGATAGTAACGTGCCCATGAACAGCCCTGCGGATCGCGGCATCACCAGCGAGCTGTACGGCGGCGGGTCTGAAACGCGCATCCAACAGGAAATCATCCTGGGTATCGGCGGATGGAGGCTACTGCGCAAGTTGAAAATCACCCCTGACGTGTGCCATCTGAACGAAGGACACGCCGCTTTTGTGGTGCTCGAGCGTGCAAGAGATTGGATGGAGGAACACCGAAAGCCATTCGACGTGGCTTTGATTGCCACGCGTGCTGGCAATGTCTTCACCACCCACACGCCGGTTCCTGCCGGCTTCGATATGTTCTCCCCCGACCTGATGCGGCTCTACCTGGGACACTACATCCAGAAGCTGGGAGTCGATGACGGACGCCTGCTGGCATTGGGCAGGAAAAATCCAAATGACCGGAGCGAGCCGTTCAACATGGCCTACCTGGCAATCAGAGGTTCCAGGATAATCAACGGCGTGAGCAGGCTTCACGGCGAAGTCAGCCGTGAGCTTTTCCAGCCCCTTTTCCCCAGATGGCCCCGACACGAAGTTCCGGTCACCCACGTCACCAACGGAGTCCACGTACCGAGCTGGGAATCCGCGGACGCAGATGCCGAGTGGGAAGCAGCGTGCGGCAAAGGCCGGTGGGGCGGCGACCTGGCACACATCGAAGAAGACTTGCGGGGGGTTCCTGCGGAAACGATTTGGGGGCTCAGGAACAAAGGACGACGCAGGCTCGTTCTTTACATAAGGAAAAGGCTTGCGCAGCAGCGGGAAGCCCGGGGCACCCCTGCCGCTTACGTCCAGCAAGCGAGAGGAATCCTCGACCCCAACGCACTTACCATAGGATTCGCCCGCCGCTTTGCCGCCTACAAACGCCCGACGCTCTTGCTCCACGATCCGGAGCGCCTGACACGCCTGCTTGGTGACGACGAACGCCCCGTACAACTGATAATCGCCGGGAAAGCTCACCCTCGCGACGATATTGGAAAGACGCTGGTGAAACAGTGGTTCGATTTCATCAAGCGCTCCAACGTGCCCCACAGGGTCGTCTTCCTGGCCGATTACGACATCGCGCTGGCGCAACAACTGGTTCAAGGGGTCGACTTATGGATCAACAATCCGCGTCGTCCCATGGAGGCCAGCGGCACCAGTGGGATGAAAGTCCTGGTGAACGGCGGGCTGAACTGCTCTGAGCTCGATGGATGGTGGGCGGAAGCGTACGACCCAAAAGTCGGATGGGCAATCGGCGACGGAAAGGAACACGGTGACGATCCGGCATGGGATGCCCACGAAGCAAAGCAGCTTTACGACTTGCTGGAAAAAGAGATCATCCCCATGTTCTACGACAGGGACGACTACGGCATCCCGCGCAGGTGGATCGACATGATGCGGGAGAGCATGTCCACACTTACCGGCAGGTTCAGCACGAACCGCATGGCGCGAGAATACGTCGAAAAACTCTATTTCCCTGCGTCACGGGCGTATCACAGGCGCGCGGAACGGGATGGTGCACTGGCAGAGCAATTACACCGGTGGAACGATTCTGTAGAGGCTTTGTGGGAGCAGTTGCATTTTGGCATGCTCGCGCATCAACAATCAGACGGCAAACACCATTTCCAACTCCAGGTTTATCTGGGGGAGATGCCTCCGAAATTCGTATCGGTTCAGCTTTACGCCGACCCGATGGATGGTTCGGAGCTGGAAATCCACCCGATGAATCGCCAGGGAGAACTGCCTGGTTCTATCGGCGGATTCATATACACAGCAGAGATCGAAACAGACCGTCCCCTGGAAGACTACACGCCGAGGATCGTCCCGTTCGACCCGGATGCAGCGGTGCCGCTGGAAAACCATCTCATCCTGTGGTACAAGTAACACAACGATAAAAGCCATGTTCAACTCAATATGGAGGTGTAGCAATGTTCGAGACCATTCTCGTTCCCGTGGACGGTTCAGCGGATAGCTGGATCGCTGCTGACCAGGCTATCGAGATAGCGAAAGAGGAAAAGACCAAAATCGTCGGACTGTTCGTCGTCGATACCAGGGTAGCCGAAGTCCCCTACGTGGTTCCAACCGATCCAGACCTGCCGGGTGTGGATTACATGATGATAGAGGGATTTCAGGACATCGAGAAGGATTTGCGAGAGCGGGGCCAGCAGGTACTGGAAGATCTGAAAAACAGATGCCTAAAAGCAGGAGTTTCCTGCCAGAGTGAGCTCGTCGAGGGGATCGTGGAGAGAGAGATAATCGAGTGGGCAAAGGATTCCGATCTCGTGGTAATGGGGAAGCGCGGTCTTGGGGCAAAATGGGCTGGTTTGTTGCTTGGCTCCACACTCGAAGCAGTCGTTCGGCACTCTCCGAAACCAGTGCTTGCAACACACCACTCGCCGCGGGCAATGCGGCGCATACTAATCGCCTTCGACGGCAGCGAGCGGGCCTGGGATGCTCTGCGGATAGTCGCTCACTGGAGCGCCGAACAGAAACGGGATGTCGTGTTGCTCACCGTGGACGATGGCAAAGAGGAGCGAACGGAAACGCACAAGAAAGCGGTGGATTACCTCACCGGGCTCGGCATCGGTTTCAAAGACCTGATGCTGACCGGCCATGTTGCGGAGGTTATCCTGCGAACCGCCAAGGAGGAAAAGTGCGACCTCATAGCGCTGGGAGCTTACGGACATAGCAGGTTCATCGAAGTACTGTTCGGGAGCACCGTAGACGACGTGCTGCACGGAGCTCAGATACCCCTGCTGATAACAAGGTAAAAGCACACGAGGAGAAAAGCCATGCACAAGGGCAAGATCTCGCTGATAGAGGCCATCGCCATGGCCGTCGGAACGATGATAGGCGCCAGCATTTTCTCCATCTTTGGGGTCGGAGTTCAGATCGCCGGAAGAGATCTCCCGTGGGCGTTCGTGGTGTCCGGGATATACGCTGCCATGGTCGCATACTCTTACGGCAAGATGGGGAGCCAAATCGTTTCCAACGCAGGCCCGATAGCCTTCATCCTGAAAGGAATCGGCGATTCACCGCTCACCGGCACTTTGAGCATTCTCATGTGGCTCAGCTTCGTCGTCTCGATATCGCTCTTTGCGTCCGGGTTCGCCGGCTATTTCATGCCCCTCATAGGCTTGAGCGCGCCCGTTCTGAAAATGGGAGTCGAGGTCGGGATCATCGCTTTGTTCGGATCGCTGAACTATTTCGGCGGGTCGAAAGCGGTGGGCAAAGCGGAATTCTGGATAGTGCTGGTCAAGCTGACGGTGTTGGGGGTGTTCATCGTGGCCGGATTCACGGTGCTCCACCCGGGATATCTCAAACCCGACGCCTCTCCGGGAGGGTTGAACGGCATCCTCGCGGCGTCGATCATATTCTTCCTCTCCTACATGGGATTCGGGCTTGTGACCAACGCCAGCGAGAACATGAAAGACCCGAAGAAGAACGTGCCGCGGGCGATTTACATCAGCATCATCATCGTGATGATCATATACGTCGGCGTCTCGGTGGCCGCTGTAGGCTCTCTGCCCATCGATAAGCTCCGGGAATACGGTGAAAACACCCTCGCTGTGGCAGCCGAACCGGCGCTCGGCAGGTTCGGGTTCCTGCTCCTGAGCATTGGCGCCCTCTTCTCGATATCCTCAGCTTTGAACGCCACTCTCTACGGCGGGGCCAATGTCGCTTACGCCCTGATGAAGGACGGTGAACTTCCTATGCCGGAGGAATACGAGAGGAAAGAATGGTTCGGCGAGCACCTCGGGCTCTACCTCACAGGGATGCTCGGGATGGTTTTCGTCCTGTTCTTCAACATCGGCGAGATCGCTTCCATAACCAGCTTGACAATGACGATCATTTACATATTCGTCCTCTACTCACATCTGCTTTTGGCCGACGAAATCGGCGGGCATAGAGGGATCATCTTCTTCAACCTGATGGTGATCTCTCTGGTGGCGATAGAGCTAATGATAAATCAATGGCACAAGGACAAGCCTCTGTTTTTCACTTCCCTTGGGATTTTCGCCCTCAGCTACCTGGTGGAGATGTCGTACTACAGGAGGAAGCGAGGGCTGAAAGACTCTTTGTTCTCACGTGGAACCGCAGGGTGATCACATGGAACACGGACTCGTAAGGAAAGAAGAAGCCGAAGCGGAGGAACTGCTCAAAGAATCCCTCCCGGCGCTGATAACCGG
>CAZDOZ010000080.1:0-4499 GCA_964507175.1 uncultured Anaerolineae bacterium | reverse complement strand
AAGAAGCCGAAGCGGAGGAACTGCTCAAAGAATCCCTCCCGGCGCTGATAACCGGCGGAGCGGGAGACGATCCCGCCGGAGTGCTCACGTACACGGTCGTCGGCGCCACCACGGGATTCAGCCAGCTATGGCTGCTCCTGCTTTCCACGCCTATGCTCGCCGCAGCCAACAGCATGGCCGCCGGGGTTGCCGTCTCTGCCGGGGACGGGATAGCAGCGGTCATCAAGAAACGACACGGGCGGGCGGCTAGTTTTACCATTGTCCTCATGCTGGCAATAGCCAACATTGCGACGATAGCGGCAGACACGGCGGGAGTGGCCTCTGTGCTGGAGATAGCTACTGGCATTCGGTGGGAAATCTTCGTCCCGGCGATTCTCATTTCGCTTCTGGCCGTGCTCCGCAGCGGATACACCCGGATCAAGCGGATACTCATATCGCTGACGGCAGTGCTCCTTGCCTACGTGGTTGCCGCCATCATCGCGAAACCGGATTGGGCTGCTGTCTTTCAAGCCACTTTCGTCCCCCACATCGAAGCGAGCAAAGCCTGGATGGTGGCTTCCCTCGGACTTCTCGGAACCACCATTTCCCCATACATGCTTTTCTGGCAGGCGGGAGAGGAAATCGAAGAGCTTCAAGAAGGAATCACGATCCAGACCGGTGAGATGGATGCAGGCGTGTGGCTCGGCATGATTTACAGCAACCTGATTGCTTTCTTCATAATCGTCGCTGCAGCGGCTACCATCCACGCCGGAGGGACCAACATCCAGAGCGTGGCCGACGCGGCCAAAGCGCTTTCTCCCCTCGGCAGAGCAGGCGTAGCGATTTTCGTGGTAGGAATCCTGGGGGCGGGACTTCTGGCATTGCCCGTGCTGGCAGGTTCCACGGCATACGCCATTGCCGAGTTGATGGGATGGCCGGAGGGCTTTGGAGCAACAGAGGCTCACGCCCGCGGGTTTCTCGTGGTGCTGGTGACGGCGCTGGTTGGTGGCGCTCTCATATCCCTGCTGCCGAACTTCCGTCCTGCCGATGCGCTGTACTATTCCCAGGTGCTGGATGGCGTTCTGTTGCCAGTGTTAATGTTTATGCTCCTGGTGCTTTCCAACGACAAACAGGTGGTTGGGAGCCATAAAAATCCACCATGGGTGAACTGGATGGCCATCCTTACGATATTTGTCTCGCTTGCGGCGGACTTTGCCGCACTCGTGTTTCACTGAAGGAGGAGAAACTTGAAAATTGCGACACTGACTCTCAACCCATGTCTGGATGTCAGCTACGAATTCCCAACCCTGATACCCGACCAGAAAGTGCGGGCCGATCACACCCGTTTCGATCCCGGCGGCAACGGCATAAACGTCGGGCGTGCGCTGAAGCGCCTGGGCGTCCGGGCAACGAGCTTTGCCATCCTCGCTGGCGAAATAGGATTGCTGGTTCAAAGGCTGGTGGGCAGCGAACTGGACGATTTCGAGGCGGTGAAAATACCGGGGGAAACCAGAATCAACTGTACCATCCTCGAAAAAGACCCACGCGCTCAGTACGAACTCGACGGGATGGGCCCTGAAGTTCCGCCGGAAGCGTTGGAAGAAATCAAAGGGCGCCTCGTGAAAGCCTCCGCCGGTGGATTCGGCGTGCTCACGGGTTCGCTCCCTGCCGGGGTGCCTGCAGAAGTGTATGGCGACCTCGTACAGATGTTGCACAACGAGGGGGCAAAGCCGGTAGTGGACACCAAGGGCGAAATGCTGGAAAAGGCACTGGAACAGCATCCGTTCCTGGTAAAACCCAACCGGTACGAACTGGAGCTTTTCTGCGGGCACAAGCTCCTTTCTCTGGACGAGGTGCTTCAGGAAGCCCGCAAAGTCCAGGAAAAGAGCACTTACGTCTGCGTTTCCCTTGGCGAGGACGGCGCCATGCTGGCGGGCCCAGAAGGTGCGTATCATGCCACAGCGCCTCGCGTGGAAGTGCGTTCTACGGTTGGTGCCGGAGATTCGCTGGTCGGAGGGCTGGTCGCCGGGTTTGTCCGGGGGATGCCGATGGAGGAAATTTTGAGGCTAGCTGTGAGCTGCGGCAGCGGCACTGCATCCAAGCCGGGTACAGAGCTCTTCGACCCAGCAGAGCTCGGAAGATTGACGGGCAAAGTTTCTGTCAAAAAGCTGACGTAAGAGGTTTAGTTAATGGACTGGTAACCCGGTAATGTCGATTAGCGGTATTGTGGCGGGGAGACACGCTCAATTATCGGCGATTAGCACTGCAGTATCGGCCCGAGTGAAGAAGAAAAGTGTTGAGATGCGACCGAGGCGGCGGGCTTCTTTCAGTGCGGTCATCCTTAAACTATCCTGAAGCTCACCTGGCAAGTCAGGCTTTGTGAGAACTTTCAGGGCCTTTCAAAGAATTGACAGAGTCTATCGGAAATACAGGATACATGCACGGAGTCAAGAACATTGCGGTAGTGAGGAAGAAGTGAGCGATATATCTTGTGTGGTGGCAGAGCCACCATACAAGATATACACATCCCTTTCTTTTACCCTTGGAGAAAGCACTGCCCCGTCCCTGCAGCCATTGCTTCCAACAAAGTCTAACAAACCAACCCTGGAACAAACATCGTTCTCTGGGCGCGGACGTCTCAAATTCTGCGAAGAGCAATGCCACGATCTACCCCGAGCGACTTTCAAGCGGAGTTTGAGAAGGACTTTAAAAAGTCCTGACGCCTAAGAGATTAGAGAAGGGAGGTCCATCAGAGTTTTTCGATGGGGACACCGTGGGTCAGGGTGTTGGTGACGGTGCCCCACTCGAACGCCTTCTCGTGCAGTTTCGCCAGTTTTTCCGGCGGGGCGTCGCTTTTCAGCACAAGCCGGTAGTTTATCCTGACGATCCCCGGCGGCACGTTCCGGCGCACACCCTCGATCTCCACCCGCGCGTCCTCGATTTCGACCCTCATCTTCTCCGCCAGCGTCTCCACGTTGGTAAGCAGGCACGTCCCCAGCGCGCTCAGGAGCGTCTCGGCGGCGTTCGGGCCAGCGGCTCCTCCCCCCCGCTTGATGCTCACCACGAAAGAATGCTCCCGGACGTGGGCTGTGGCGCTCACCTCGTCGTTGCGCGCCACGGTGACGGAATAGTGCTGAACCCCATCCTTGAAATCAGGTTTCCCCACCATGCAATCCTCTTGCTCGAATGGTTTCCGTTCCTCGCCCCCTCACGGGCACTTGATTATGTCCTGTGCCCAAAGGCAATCGGCGCAGGACGGGTTCCAGCCCCAGCATCCTTCGTTCTCCCCCCGTAAGTCACAGGTGTCCCGCAGGTCGCAGTCAGGGCACGAGGGAAAGTGGAATGATTGAACCTCGGCCCGGAACCGGGTGTACTCCTCCGACATCCATATTTCCGCTAGAGGGGTTTCGTTCACGTTGCCCAATACATATCTCGTCACGTTCTTTTTCCTGCCGTCGATGGCGTAGTAGGAGTAATTGTGGGAGAGAGCGTAGCAGGGAGCCACGCCGCCGTCCCATCCCACCACCGTGGCATGGCTCTGGATGAACCTGCAATGCCTCTCGGCACCCCATTTCATCACGGGGAGATCGACGGTTCCCATGAACGCCCAATCCTCGTTGGCCACTGGCCAGTTTGCCTCGTCCACCGGTATTAGGGGGGGCCTGGGTTCGTATCCGTAGAGGATCTCATCCCGCAGTTCCTCCGTGTATGCCAGCACATTGGTCACGATGAGCCTGGAAGCCTGGAGTTTCGATACGAGTTTGATCATGCCGGGAAGGTCATCCACGTTCCTCTTCATCGCCACGAATTCGATCTCCAGCGCTGGCTTCATGGATCCCTCGGAGATTTTCAAATCACGCAACATCTCCAGATTATGGATCACTTTCGCCAGGGCCACATCCCGGATGCTCTCAAAAGTCTCCGGACGGACGCCATCTACCGACACGACGATCTTGTCCAGCCGCATCTCGATGAGCTGTCGGATCCACTTCTCGTTCAGCAGCGTCCCGTTGCTAGCGAGAGTCACCACATACCCACGCTTCTTCATCCGGAAAAGCATCTCGAAAATGTGCGGATGGGCCGTCGGCTCCCCAGACCCGGAGAACACCACCTCCTTGATCTCCGGCAGGTCGTCTAGTTGGGATTCCAGGTTGTCGAAAGTCTCCATCTTCATGTGATCGAGTGGGTCTTTCCAGGTGTTCCGGATGCACGTGGCGCAGTGGAGGTTGCACGTCGTGGTAGGTTCCACGTACAACTTCCAAATGTCCGGCTTGCGGGGATAGAGCACGAGGCCGCCCTCCATCTCGCCCAGCCAGAACGCCTGACCTTTGTGGAGCTTTCTGCGCTCCATGTAGTCGTCCGGGAGACGAATTTCAGAATTGCCGCCCAACAGTACCTCTGGCATGGTTCCACCTCCTGGGGATCGGAGCCCGACTCGCGATCGGGCACGTCCCCTTGACTCAGTAATTGTCCAAAACGCAGCGTCTACCTGGGAACAAATCATGTAGACGTGAGCTGTC
>CAZDOZ010000079.1:0-11183 GCA_964507175.1 uncultured Anaerolineae bacterium | reverse complement strand
GAGAATACGTCACTTCCCCATCAGCCACGTTGCTCGATAGCTGACTGCACGATCTCGATCTCGGCCTGTAGCGATGCGATTTCCTCCTCCAGGCGTTCTATTTCGGAAAGGACATAGGGAGGGACGAACATATCACCCATGGCGTCTCGCCGCTGCTGGTAGACCTGCAGGTTTTTCTGATTGATCCCTAGCCGTTTTTGGAGGCTCCTGATCTCCCGTTCCAGCATATCGCGGGTATAGAACCGGTACTTCTCGGGTATCTCGGTGCTTGTCAGCGCTGGCGGAGGAGTGAATCCGGCAACGCTTTCTTTTGGCAGTGAGAAAAGCCTTCCCTCTCTGGCGCGCATGTAGATCACTGGCGTCGCGAATCCCCTGCTGTTCGGATAGAGTACCATGAGCCTGTTCCGGGCGTTGGTCAAAGCCACATCGACCTGTCCCGCCCATTCCCCGCTGCTGAGAGAACGGTAAAACGTCTTGGAAAATGCCAAAGCGTCTCGGTCCAATATCTCGTATTGCATGGCGACCACCGCGGGCACGCCGCTGGCGACCAATTTGGGTGCCATTCCGGCGAAAGCCCGAACGCTGGAGACCTCCGCACTTCGACAAGAGTTTAGGACTACGAGCCGGAGGGAATTTTGATTCAGGAGAAGTGAGCTGAACTGCATGTGGTTCAACCAGTCGTCTTTCCTATCAGGCTTGTTGAAAAGCAGGTAGCCTTCCTGGGAAGATGCATCGAAATCTCCATGGCCGATGTAGTGAAGCATGTGGATTGGGCGTTCTTGCAAAGCATCTGCCAGCCGATCTACCGTAACCACGTCCTCCAGATACGCCACATCCAGTACCCCGCGGGGCAGCTTCGCCACCCCTTTTTCGATCAGGCCTTTCTCGGATTCCACGTCCAGGCCGGTTTTCCCTGGGATGGCCACCAGCATGTGAAGTGGAGGCTCGACCTGCAGGGGCTCCACCGGCGGGAACGCACGCTGATCCAGATATCGTACCAGCGGCATCCGGAAATTGGTGGACAGGAAGAACTGTCGTTCTGGATGGAACAGAAATTCCCACGGCAGAGATGCAACCCCTGGAGGGTCTATGGCGAGGCGCAACCTCAAGCCGTTTCCGGCGCTCTCCGCCCTGCTCAAAGCCTGAAGCCAGTGATCCCGCACCTCGCCCTGGAACAGCGCTTCGTACAGCCACATACCTAGCTGTACGAATAGCTTGTCGAACCCGGTGTCCTCTGGCCTGCCAGCGATCTGCTGGATCAGGTCTCGAGTACTTTGGGCCGTCGCTTCTTTCCCCAGCGTCGACTGCGCCCTTCCCAATGGCTCGTAAAACGCTTGCACTGTTGGAACGTCATCGCCTTCCAGAATCCGGATGTCGAAGTTTTCATATACCATGTCCATCCCTCCAGTGGGTAGCACCTCCCCTGACCGTGGTGGTTACCGAAAGCGCTTTCACCACCCGAGATGTGGGTCCGGAGTGCTCTCCGCTTGCTAGGTGTTGTGGCGTGGAGCAGACCTGTGGCCTGCTCCACGCTTAAGTGCGCTACTACCCCTCCAGTGCGGTATGTCTCATTTGGGCACGCTGAGGGCCTACTCTCCTTCCACAAAAGGCTTCAGAAGCTCATATACCTCTTTTGGCAACCTGCGAGGCCTGTTTTCGTCGTCTATGCAGATATGCACTGTCTCCCCTTCGGTGAGCAATTCGCCGTTGGCGGCTTTGAGCACCCGATAGTAGAACGTGAGGCCGCGACTCCGCAAGCTCTGGAGGTGCGTCTCCACCAGCACTTCCTCGTCGTATTTTGCCGCTCGGAGGTATCTGGCATGCACCTCAGTGACCGCCAGGTACAGCCCCATGGCTTCCAGGTTTGTGTATGGGAAGCCGATCTGGCGCATGTATTCCGATCTCCCTTCCTCGAACCATACGATGTAGCTGCTGTGGTGCACGATGCGCATGGCATCCGTCTCTGCATACCGAACTCGGAATCGGCTTGTGCTTGAAAAATGTTCGTCCATCCTTGTCCTTTCCACGTGAGGCCCCTCCGGGTCTGTCTACTTGCTATTTCACGCAATGCCGCTGCTATGAATGACAGTCTACCACACCCAAGCGTCCTCTTCAAACTGGAAACTTCCTCAACGTGTTGATATAATTGAAAACGCAACCGTCTGGAGATTCCTGTGCCTCGGTCGGCGTGCTTTCGTACGACGGGGCATCACACAGGTCGGCGGTTCGATCGGGGAACGAATTTTGAGAAACAGAAATCACGTTGTTTTGAACGCTCAACTTCTGGCTGCAGACGCGGGCTACCGGAACGCCGGAATAAGCCATTACATTTTCAACCTGATCAACGCCCTCCCGAAAGTATCCGACGGGATTGCGTACACGGTGCTTGTCGGGCCGCGCCGGCCCGAGATGCCGGGTGCCATGCGCGTGCTGGCAACTCGCTGGCCCACGCATCGCCCCGTGGCTAGGATTCTTTGGGAGCAACTGGCACAACCCATACTGCTGCGCAAGATCGGTGCGGAGCTCTACCACGGGCTTGGGTTTACCCTGCCGATTCTCGGCACCAGGAAGTCAGTGGTCACTGTGTACGACTTGAGCTTCCTGCACTTCCCGGATGCCTTCAAGCCATGGAAACAATTTTACCTGTCATTATTTGTCAGGATGAGCGCAAGAAAGGCAGACCGGGTCATCGCCATTTCAGAACATACCCGCAGAGACGTGATCCGTCTTTGGAAAGTGCCGGGGGACCGGGTCTCTGTTGCTTACGGGGGTGTCTCTCCCGATTTCAGGCCTCTGCCGCCGGAGGACGTAAGCCGGTTCAAAGAGAAACATGGGATTCCGGAGAAATTCTTTCTCTACCTGGGCACGCTGGAACCGAGGAAGAACCTTCCGCGCCTCGTGGAGGCCTATGCCAGGGCGTATGGGCAAGATAGATCCTTGCCGCCGCTGGTGATAGCCGGAGCGCGCGGCTGGTACTACGATGAGATATTCGCCAGAGTGCAGGCGTTGGCACTAGAAGACCGGGTCTTCTTTCCTGGATTTATACCGGAGGAAGATCTCGTTCTGTGGTACAATGCTGCTGAAGTGTTCGTTTATCCATCTTTGTACGAGGGATTCGGCCTGCCTGTGCTGGAAGCCATGGCATGTGGGAAACCGGTAATATCGAGCAACGCAGCGTCTCTGCCTGAGGTGGTCGGCGAGGCGGGTGTCATGGTTCCGCCTGAAGATGTGCATGCGCTGGGGCAAGCCATGCTTTCGCTATGGCGCGATCTGGATTGGCGTCGTTCTCTGGCATCCAAAGCAGCCAAACGGGCAAGATGTTTCTCGTGGGAGGAAACTGCCCGTGCCACCGTAGCCGCATACAGAGCAGTCTTTCGGGAAAGATAAAGCATGGAGTATCACCGCTGGTCTTCCTGGATTCACAAAGGAATGATAGCACTGGACGCTGTGTTGATTAATGTAGCGTTCGCGCTGTCCTACTGGATGCGGTACAAGCTCCAATGGTTCCGCGCCATAGAGCCGTCGAATTTCGTGCCATATGAGCGGTACATCCCGGCGTCATTGGCGCTAACCGTGCTTCTGTTTTTTGCATTCCATCTGGAAAAACTGTACACGTCGAAACGTGGCGAGACTTTCCTGGATGAGTTTCACAAAGTTCTGAATGGCACGACCAACGGTGTCATCCTGTTGATCACCATCACTTTTGTTTACAGGTCACTTTCCTACTCACGATTGCTTTTCTTCGAGGCAGCTTTTCTCATCATCTTGCTTCTTTCGCTGGTGAGGATTGTAAAACACACCTGGCTTGCCAGGTTGCGTCGGAAAGGAATCGGCGTGGACAAAGTCGTGATAGTTGGCGCGGGAGAGGTTGGCAGGGCGCTGATGCGCGCTATAGCCGCCAGGCCGGAGTTCGGGTATCAAGTGTTGGGCTTCGTGGATGACGACCCTGCCAAGGGCGGACAGGATCTGGGTCGCTTCAAGGCGCTGGGGCCTTTAGAGAACCTGCCAGAGATACTGGACAAATACCCGGTTTCCGAGGTGATGATAACCCTCCCATGGCAGTATCACCGCCGGATAATTCGGCTGGTCGCCGAGTGTGACAGAGCTCATGTGAAAGCTCGCATGGTGCCAGATTTGTTCCAGATCAGCCTGAATCGTGTGGATTTGCAGCAGATAAACGGCATCCCCTTGATTGGGTTCCGCGAGATATCGATTAGAGGATGGAATTTAGCGCTGAAGCGCGCCATAGACATTGTCGTTTCGACTATAGCGTTGGTGGCCCTATCGCCCCTGATGGCATTCATAGCTTTGGCGATAAAGCTGGACTCTCGCGGGCCAATTCTCTTCCGGCAGAGCAGGATCGGCAAGCACGGAGAGCCCTTCGTCATGTACAAATTCCGGTCGATGGTGGAGGGTGCGGAAGAAATGCTCCCGGAGCTCATGGAGCGCAACGAGGCCACAGGGCCGCTGTTCAAAATCAAAGATGATCCGCGGCGGACACATGTGGGTAATATCCTCCGGCGCACCAGCCTGGATGAGCTGCCGCAGCTCTACAACGTGCTCCGGGGGGAGATGAGCCTGGTTGGGCCGCGCCCCGCTCTGCCGCAGGAGGCAGCCGCATACCAGGAATGGCACAAGAAACGTCTGGAAGTGGTGCCGGGGATCACCGGACTCTGGCAGATCAGCGGGCGCAGCGATTTGACTTTCGAAGATATGATTTTGCTGGACATTTATTATGCCGAGAATTGGTCTCTATGGCTGGATCTCTCGATACTCTTGAGAACTATCCCAAAGGTGCTCATGGGAGAAGGAGCGTATTGAATGGGCGAACTTCCACCTGTGCTCAGGGCATTCATTGCCGTAGAACTGGAGAGTGACATCCTGACCGAGATGTCCAAAGTGAGATCCGATTTCGAGAAGCTGGTGCCCCCGGGAAGCGTCAGGTGGGTTCGTCCCGAGGGGATCCACCTCACATTGAAATTCCTCGGCGACACCCGGCGGGAACGCGTGCCTGCAGTGCAAGATGGGATACGTCGGGCCGTGGTGGGGATAGGACATTTCGAAATAGGACTGGCGAGCTCGGGCTGCTTCCCAAACTGCCGTAGGCCAAGGGTCATCTGGATTGGTATTGACGAAGAGGACGAAACATTGCTGCAGCTTCAAAAACGGATCGAGAAAGAGATGCAGAGCCTGGGCTGGGCACCGGAGAGACGACCGTTCAGCCCCCACCTGACCCTGGGTAGGGTGCAGCGGAATGCCACGACGTCCGAAGTGCGGCGAATTGGCGAGGTTGTGGCCGAGTCTCATATTGGTACGCTGGGCGTGCAACAAGTCACAGAAGTGGCGTTGATCCGGAGCATCCTGCGTCCCGGCGGCGCCAGATACGTGAAACTCTTCTCGGCGAAGCTGGAGTGAGCGGATGGTAAGACTGGTCAGCGTCATTGGTGGAAGCGAGGCCACGCCGTCGGAGGAGGCTCTGGCCGAAGAAGTTGGCCGCCTTCTGTCCAAGGCAGGCTTCGGCATAGCGTGTGGAGGCCGCGGAGGGGTAATGGCTGCTGCGTGCCGTGGAGCGAAATCCGCCGGGGGCCTGACCGTCGGGATACTTCCGGGGATGTCTTCGGAGGATGCCAATCCCTGGGTGGATGTGGCTATACCCACCGGCATGGGAGAAGCACGGAACGTCCTCGTGGTCGCTTCCGGCGAGGCGGTGATAGCTATTGGCGGCGAGTACGGCACCCTTTCTGAAATAGGGTTCGCTTTGAAAATGGGGAAGCGGGTCGTCGGGTTGAGCACGTGGCAGATTTGTCAAGACGGCGTTCCCGCCGCGGGCGTGATCCCCGCATCCTCTCCGTCGGAAGCGGTGCGTTTGGCTCTGGGAGGAACATGATGTTCTGGGACAGGCCGAGAGTTGATAGATTCAGGGACAGGGCTGAGGCGGGGAAGAAACTGGCCGAGGCTCTTGCAGATTTGAAAGGACAGCCTGACGTGGTGGTGCTCGGGATACCACGTGGGGGTGTTGTCACCGCAGTGGAAGTTGCAAAGGCGTTGGGCGTTCCTCTGGATGTTACGATAACCCGTAAGCTTGGCGCCCCTGGCAATCCGGAGCTGGCTATTGGTGCTGTCGGGAGCGACGGCGCGGTGGTGCTGGACGGCGAGACTGTGCAGGCCCTGCGCGTGGGCCAGGAGTATCTGGACCGAGAGATCGAACGTCAAATTGAGGAAGTGAGACGACGGGCTAAAACCTACCGTGGTGACCGGCCTCCGGTCGCGTTGGAGGGGAAACGAGTGGTCGTGGTAGACGATGGCCTGGCCACAGGAGCAACCATGCTGGCGACCGTGCGTACACTGCGCGGCAGGAATCCGAAAGAGATCATCGTTGCCGTGCCTGTCGCTCCGCCGGATGCCATCCGGCGATTGGAAGGAGAGGCGGACAGGGTGATATCCCTGATGACCCCTGCTTATTTCTGGGCCGTTGGGATGTTTTACGAGGATTTCAACCAGGTGTCCGACGAGGAAGTAAAGGCGCTGCTGGAAGAGTGATCCGCCTGGCTATGACAGAGACGAGGAACACCTTCGCGGTACATGCAGTGCGTGTTGCTACGTCGTCCCCAGCGTCTCTACCGCGATCTGGGCGTATGTCTGGGCAGCTTTCACGACGTCGGCGACGTTTACATGCTCGTCGGCGGTATGGGCCAGCCGCTCGTCGCCGGGGCCAAACCCGATGGTGGGTATTCCTGCTTCCCCCATTGTATATGCCCCGTCCGTGGAGAACTGCCATGGCACCAGGCGTGGTTTGTACCCCAGGGATTCGGATACGGCCCGTACGGTCGCTTCCACCAGGGGATGATCCGACGGCATCAGCCACGCTGGATATGCTTCCCGCACGTGGAGCAGGTGCCCGGTGTAGCTTTTCAGGTCGAATTCCTCGACCCGCAGGTCAGCGTTTGCCCCTTCCCTCTTTACTACCTGATCGATCTCCGCCAGGGCTTTGTTCACAGTTTCGCCCAGGGTCAGACGGCGGTCCACGGTGAAGGAGCAAAGGTCTGGCACCACGTTGTGGCTGCCGGTCTCGATGCTTTTTATCTCCGTTGCCGTTACGCTACCTGAGCCGAGCACAGGATCTGTCAGGAAGTGAGCGGGCAGAAGTTCTATGCCGAAGATGACCCGTGCCGCCGCGTAGATTGCGTTCACCCCTTCCTCCGGTCTGGAAGCGTGGCAAGACCGCCCGTGCACGTCTACACGTATCAACACGCGTCCACGGTGCCCGGGGCTCACCTGGAGGTTCGTGGCTTCGCCCAAGAGCACGTAATCTGGCCTGAATCCCTCTTCCTCCACCAGGGATCTCACAGCAACGCCTTCACTTGGCTCCTCGCTCACCACACCGACCATGTACAGGTCACCGTCTAGATGCACGCTAGCGTCCAGAAGCGCTTTTGTGCCATAGACCATCGCCGCCATCGCGCCTTTCATGTCCATGGTGCCGCGTCCATACATGACGCCATTCACTATCTCGGCGCCGAAAGGATCGTGGGTCCAGGCTGCCAGGTCGCCTGGGAGAACGGTGTCCATGTGAGCATCGAGCATCAATTTCTTTCCGGAACCTTTCCCGATCCGGCCGATCACGTTTCCTACCCGATCCACCCTGACCTCTTGAAATCCAACCCTCTCCATTTCCTCGGCCAGGCGCTCGGCGACTTTTTCTTCCTGTCCCGTGGGACTGGGAATGCGCACCAGGTCTTGCAGGAATTTGATGCAAGCCTCTTTGTCAGACTGTCGCAATACGAACATGATCACTTCTCCTCAATACAGTAAAGCCGACTCACTGATTCACCCCAGCCAGTCCAACCCCATCTTCCGCAGCGTCTCCGGCCTCGGGACGCCATTCTCGTCCCATCCGGCCATCTCGTAATATCGCTTGACAGCTCGTGAGATCTCTTTCTCGTCCAGCTTCATGCCATCGGTCGGGCCGCCAGTGAGAGCTTTGAACATCCGGCGGGAGAGTTTGTCTTCCTCCGGGCCGACTCCATGGCGGATGTTGAAGACACGCATCATGTTGACCCGCCGTGCCCCTAGCCTCATCAATTCCTCCACAGTGACATCCCAACCGGTAGTGGCGCGGGCGAAATCTACCAGGTCTTCCGGCCCGAAAGGCTGTGACCCCACGCCGAAAACGAACTGGCACACGTTTAGTGTATCCATGGCGCTGTAGAAATACTGAGTCCGCAGGGCGAACCGGATCTTTTCCTCATTCAGGACATCTATAGGCTGCGGTCTGGTGAGCCCTAGCTCCGCCAGCCGATCGAGCCGCTCTTTCTTCAACCCTGGGCGATAAGACGGATCGTGTGCCGACGAATTGTGGTCTGCGCCGAAAGGATTCACGGCGTATATCACTCCCAACGACCGCTTGATCTGGGGCATGTGGGCTGGGATGTCCTGTTTTTTCGCCTCTGCCAGAAGCTCCTCTGCCTCTGGCCCGATGCTCCTGGCGGCGCGGGCAGCGCCTTCTGCCAGCAGGTCGCCAATCCCTTGGCGGGTCAGGATGAGGGCGGTGAGCCGGAGCATGGATGCCGTGTCGCCGAAATGTGGCTGGAGCCGCTCCAAGCCGTCCTCCAGCTTTCGCTGAATCAGCCCCCGCTGGTATGCCTCCATGGCCCAGGCGATCGTCGCGCCGCATGAGATGGTGTCCACGCCGTACTTGGAGCAGAGTTCATTGGCTTTGGCAATGGCGCCCAAATCGCTGACCCCGCAGTAGGAGCCAAAAGCCGCCAATGTTTCGTACTCTGGCCCGCCGTAGCGAGGATCGACTTTCCACGGGCCTCCCTCGACTTTCACCACCGGCTTGCAGGCGATGGGACAGGCAAAACAAGTCTCCATCCCCTGCAGGATTGTCTTCCGCATCCGCTCACCGCTGATGGCATCCGCTTTCGAGAAGTATCCGCTGGAATAATTGTTGGTCGGCAGGCCACCGATTTTGTTCTGATAGCCCAATGTCCCGGCGGTGCCGTAAATGCTTAGGGATTGCGCCCACGGTGATTGCTTTATCCGATCCAGGGTGATGGAGATCAGCCGTTTGATCCCATCAGGATCTGCCACCTCTGCCTTGCCGTGCCCGCGCACAGCGATAGCTTTCAGATTCTTGCTCCCCATGACCGCGCCTAGACCGGTGCGGCCGTTGGCTCGGTTCGCCATGTGCATGATGGCGGAAAACCGCACCAGTTTCTCCCCCGCGGGGCCGATCTCGGCGATTTTGATCTGCGGATCACCAAGTTCCTGGCGGATGATGTCCTCGGTATCACCAGTAACCTTGCCCCAAATGTGATCCGCCGATCGGATCTCTGCTTTGCCGTCGTGCAGCCAAAGGTAGACTGGCTTTGGCGATCGGCCACGGATAACCACGGCGTCGAACCCGGCAAATTTCATCTCCGCTGGGAGGAACCCCCCGCTCTGGGAATCGCCAATGGCGCCGGTGAGGGGAGAAAGCGCCGTCACTGTGAGGCGGCTATTTCCGGCCACCGGCACGCCAGTCAATGGGCTGATGGCGAAGACCAGCGCGTTCTCTGGCCCAAACGGGGTGGCGTCCGGCGGGATGAGCTTGAGGGCGTAATAAACACCCAGGGCGCTGCCGCCCCAGTAAGCGCGGTAGAACTCCTCCGGTGGCTCCTCCGTCCAGAGCTTCCCGGCGCTCAAATCAACGTGCAAAATCCGGCCTGCGTAGCCTCTTCGTGCTGTCATAAAAGTCTTTCCCCTGCTCCGAAGGTGTGCTTTTGAAAAGTGGGCCGGCCCATGGCCGCGATCTATTAGCTGTAATCCGATATCTATCATGTAAGTTTATCCGGTTGTGGCTTGTGCGTCAAATCGGAGGCTTCTGCCATGCCGGTTGTCCCGAAAGAAGTTTACATTGCCCCTGAGATGCCGTGGGCGTCGGCGTTGGGGCGAGGCATCCCGTAAGTGTTGGCGTGTGAGTGGGAGTTCCTGTAAGAGATGCCTTGAGCCGTCCTGTCCCGACAGTTTCGAGCGCTACCATTCTAGTTTGGATCGATCCAGGCCATGGCGCATCCATTACAGATACAGCACCAACGCCGACGCTGCGATCCACAGCACCACGTCCAGCAGGAGTGGCTTGTCCTTTAGCAACACCTCGTCCGGCGGTGCGGTCTCTTTCCGCACGTGGATCAGGTACATGTATCGGAAAAGTCCATACAGGACGAAAGCGATAGTCAGCATCATCAGATGGTTCCCAGGCAGGTTGGGTGCGGAGAATGTGTACAGAGCATAGGCGATCAGGGTCGTGGAGCTGACCAGGCTTAGCATCTCGTCCAGGAAATAGAGGTTGTATTCGTCCAGTATCCGACGGTGGCTGTTAGCCCCGTCTGCCAGCAACACGATTTCCTGCCGGCGTTTGCTTAGCGCCAGGAAAAGTGCCAACAGGGTGGTGCAGACATAGAGCCAGGGCGAGAAGCGTTGCACCGGAAACACAACTGTGCCTGCTGCCACCCTTAGGACGAATCCTGCAGCGATAGTCATCACATCTATGATCACCAGGTGTTTCAGGGAAAAGGAGTACGCCAGGTTCAAAATCAAATACGTCCCCAGGATGACTGCCAGGTTCTGAGAAACAACATATCCTAAAAGAACGGATGCTATCACCAGCACGAGGGCAACACCTTCAGCTGTGCTTAGGGGAAGGCGGCCCGATGCTATTGGCCTGTGCTTTTTCTTGGGGTGTAGTTTGTCTTTTTCGCGGTCGACGATATCATTGATGATGTACACCGCCCCGGACATCGTGCAGAACAAGATGAACGCAGCCAGGACTCTGGTGGCGTAATCCGTGTAGAACAGTTTCTTGTCAAACAGTAGAGCAGCAAAGACGAAGACATTCTTCGTCCACTGTTTTGGCCGCATGGTTTCCAGGATATTTAATAGCATAAGCGTCGCGTTCTCCTGCAATGCGAATATTGTGGATGGTGGTCTCCACGTTAGGAGCGTATCTAAGCGTGGAGCAGGCTGTAGGCCTGCTCCACGCCCCAACATTTGGTGCGCTGGCAACGTATTTGCTTACATACAGAACGGCACAAAGAGTACGTGCCAGTGTCAGCCACGGTTAGATGCGGTGCTGCCATCTCTATGATGATACTCGAAAAGGAATCCCACGTCAAAGGGGATGCTGCCGAGGAATTCCGAAG
>CAZDOZ010000078.1:0-11235 GCA_964507175.1 uncultured Anaerolineae bacterium | reverse complement strand
CCTACTGGCCCCAAGGCCTCCCTCTGGGCCGTCGTCGGTCTCCCTCGACCCCAAATGGTGGGGTGCGCTTGCGGCCTCTATCCTCAAAAGGCAGCGATGCCTGATGTTCGGACAGGACTTTGGACATGGCGGGTAGCGGTGCATCGTGAGCAAGGCAACGTTCGGCCGCGTCGGTACGGGCGCAGCATGTGCCGATTCACTCTGGCTGAGAGAAGATGTCCGGACTCGTGTCCAGAGCTCAGCGATGCGGGTTGCATGCCCAACCACTCAGGAGTTATAATTTTGATTACGGGGCTGTAAATTGCGGTAGGGGTGCACTTGGGCGTGGAGCAGGCCTGCTCCACGCCCCAACATCTGGTAAGCGGAGAGCACTCCAGACCTACATCTCTGGTGGTAAAAGTGCTTTCGGTTAACCACCACGGTTAATGGAGGTGCTACCGCGTCCGGCAAGAAGTCGGGGGAAAGTGCATCTTCTCGAGAGGTTGCGGTTGTCCGCTGGGTCGCCCCTGCTTTCGGCGATACGATTGTTGTTGGGATCAATTGTCAAAGCCCGAATGCTACCCCAGGATATTGAGAAAATACGGAAAGGTCTCGAGTGACCCGCTTCGGAGCAGGATGTGACAGTAGAAAGACCTACTTGGTTCTTTTCAGATTCCAATCCCAAGGGTGGGATGAAGGTGCTGGTGGTAACAAACCTGTACCCTTATCCCTACGCGCCCGATTTCGGCACTTTCGTGCGTGATGAAGTGGAATCACTCCGTGCGTTGGGCGTGAGCGTGGATGTTTTCTTTTTCAACGGACGTGCCAGCAGGTGGAATTATATCAAAGCGTATCCTGCTTTTTGGGAAGTGCTCCGGCAAGGGGAATATGACCTGGTGCATGCCCACTACGCTCTCAGTGGCATGATCGCCAGGGCCCAATTGAAGCTTCCTGTGGTGGTGACAATCCATGGAATCGAGGTGGTGTTGCCCGGCGTGAGGGAGATATCCCGTCTTCTGGCCCGCGCGGCCGATGCAGTCATAGTTACCAGCAAACGAGTGCAGCAGGACTTGAGGTGGGAGGAGGTAGAGATAATCCCGCCAGGGATAGACATGAACCTTTTCCGCCCGATGCCGGTGCTGGAAGCCAGGAAAAAGCTCGGGCTGGAGCCGTCGAAGCGATACGTGCTGTTTGCCGGAAAGCCCAGGCCGGAGAAGAGATTCACTATCATACGTAAGGCGGTAGGGGATTTGAGAAACGAAAATCCGGACGTGGATTTGCTGGTAGCGACGGGGATGCCTCACGCTCAGGTGCCGTTGTACATGAATGCGGCAGATGTATTGGTGCTTGCATCCCGGTACGAGGGCTCCCCAATGGTGATAAAAGAGGCGATGGCGTGCAACCTACCCATCGTGGTCACGGATGTGGGCGACGCTCGGGAGGTAATCGCAGGGACGGCAGGGTGCTACCTCACCGACGGCTCTGTGGGTGACCTGGCGGAGAAACTGGGAAAAGCTATCAATTTCGGCGGGCGCACCAACGGGAGGGAGAAAGTCTCGCACCTGAGCCTGGATGCAGTCGCCCGGCGCGTGGCCAGCGTGTACGAGAAGGTGGTGAGCCGTGGTCGCTGAGGTGCTTGTCGTCCTGGGGGAAGGAGGACATACCGCCGAAATGGTGCACCTGCTCCGGCTACTCGGAGGTAGATTCCACTATGTTTATGTGATCACGAAAGAGGACAGAGTCTCGGAGGGGAAAATCCCGTTCCCCGGTCCCGTTCATCGGGTGAATCGTCCTCGTTGGAAAGGCGAGGGGTGGGCGACGGGTCTGATCAAGTACCTGAGGTTGAATTTGCAATCACTGGCGCTCCTGCTCCAAACTCGTCCAAAAGTGGTGATCCATTCGGGGCCTGGAACCAGCGCTCCGATTGCGTTCTGGGGGAAGATCCTGGGGGCGAGGACGATTTACATCGAGAATGGGTCTAGAGTCAGCAAGCCTTCCGCCAGCAGTGGATTGGCTTATCTGACATCCGACCTCTTTTTCGTTCAATGGCCCGATCTCCGGGAACGGTTTCCTGGAGCAATCTACGCGGGAAACCTGTACGACGCTTTCTCCGCTCCCAGGGCTGGCGCTCACGGGAAATCGATTTTCGTGACGGTCGGCACCACCGATTTCGACGATCTGGTCCGGTCGATGGACCAGTTTGCCGACGAGCGCCCTGAAGAACAGGTTGTCATCCAGATCGGAGATGGACGCTACGAGCCGAAGCATGCTAAATGGTTCCGGTTCGCTCCGTCCCTGGATCGGTATTATTCCGATGCGAAAATTGTGGTAGCCCACGGCGGCATTGGCACCACCATGGAGGTGCTTCAGAGGGGTATCCCGCTGGTTAGCGTGGCAAATCCGGACCGAGACGACGACCACCAGAGGGATATCCTGGAACATCTATCCCGCGGGGAGCACCTGATTTGGTGCAAAGATACGGGAAAGCTGTCCGAAGCTGTCGAGAGGGCATTGGGCGGAAATCTTCGTCCATACGTACCCCAACGGGTTACGGTCCACGAGATCGTCGGACCGTTCATCCAGAGCATACTGGCCGAGTGAAAGATGCAGACTGTAGAGCGTTTTTCCCTGTGGACTTTTGGGATATCCGTCGCACTGGCGGCAATCGCGTGGCATTGGTTTTCCCTGGATGTGCTGCTGGCGTGGCTGGCGTCTGTAAATCTCGTGACGTTTTTGACTTTCGGGTATGACAAGGTGATTGCAGGGTCGGGGCGGTTACGAGTACCGGAAAAAGTACTGCTGGCACTTACGTTAGTCGGCGGGACAGCGGGAGCGATGATTGCCATGCCGCTGTTCCGCCACAAAACGGTAAAGAGAACCTTCCGGTACAAGTTTTGGGGCGTCGTGGCCTTGCAGGTGTTGCTGGCCACAGCGTATTTCCTTTGGTATGCCTAGGCAAGCCCACAGCGTGCCAGGACAAGGGGTAAATCTTGAAAGTTTTGTTCGTGCACAGCAGCGATGAGCTGTACGGTTCTGACGTCTCCCTCCTAGAGCTGGTGCGGCGGCTGCCACGCAGGAGCGTGGAGCCGCTGGTGGTACTCCCCACAGACATGCCTTACAAAGGCGACTTGCGTCAGGCCCTCTCCGAGGCCGGAGTCCCGTACCTGCGGATGGACATAGCCGTACTGCGTAGGGTGTATATGAACCCCTTTGGTCTGATGAAATTCTCCTATCGACTGGTCAGGAGCACTGTCGCACTGCGCAGGCTGATCAAGCGGGAGGGCTTTGATCTGGTGCATTCCAACACAGGCGCAGTCTGGGGAGGAGGACTCGCAGCGCGGTGGGCAGGCGTGCCGCATGTCTGGCATGTGCGAGAAATAGTGGAAAAGCCGGAGGCTCTGGGTCATTTAATGGCATGGCAGGTGGTTACGTTCTCCAGCCGAATAATTGCTATCTCTGGGGCCGTAGCCAGTCATATCACTGACCTCAATCCTCATGGTTCTGAGAAGATATCCGTCATACCCAATGCCGTGGATACGGAGCGATTCTCGCCGGCAGTTGTCGGTTCCGACCTGCGGCGGGAATGGGGCATCGCGCCCGACGAGATGTTGGTGGGAGTCGTGGGGCGTGTGCATCCATGGAAAGGCCAGGATATGCTGATCGAAGCGATGCCCCTGGTGCTGAAACGAGTTGACAAAGTAAGATTCGTCATCGTAGGTGATGTGACGCCGGACAGGGTTTCCCTTCGGGAGGACCTGAGGCGACGGGCAGAGGAACTAGGTATCTCTGGCAAGCTCATCTGGGCCGGGTACAGGAAAGATATCCCCAAAGTGATGGCTGCTTTGGACGTGCTAGTGGTGCCATCCACCTCCCCCGAACCTTTCGGCCGTACTATCCTGGAAGCTGCGGCCTGTGGCACGCCAGTGGTCGCCACTGCCCACGGAGGACCTTTGGAGATAGTCAAGGAGGGAGTGACTGGGCTGCTGATTCCGCCAAAAGACCCTGCAGCTCTGGCGGTTGCGATCATCCAGATGGCGGAGGAGCCAGAATGGCGGGAGCGGATGGGCAAAGCCGGACGCGCCGAGGTGCTGGAGAACTACAGCGTCGACAAGTATGTGGACAAAGTGTTGGCGGTGTACGAGGAGGTATTGTAAAATCGGGCGGATGGCAGGGCTGTGCCCCCGTAGTCAAATCCTTGGGGGTATGTAGATATAGTTCATGCCGATTCGTATTTTCGAGGTGTTAAAATGGAGACAATAACCTGGGCAGAAATCGATTTGGATGCCATCGCCGAGAATGTCCGGAATCTGAAAGCCCATGTCGGGCAGGGTACGATGCTGATGGCGGTAGTGAAAGCCAACGCTTATGGGCATGGGGCGGTGCCGGTGGCTAGAGCGGCCCTGAAAGCAGGCGCCGACAGGCTTGCCGTCAACCGGGCCGAGGAAGGTGTGGCCTTGCGAAAAGCAGGCATGACAGCGCCGATACTTCTCCTGGGCCCCAGTCTGCCATCTCAGGCATCGGCCATCGTGAAGCATCACCTGACCCCTACGGTCATCTCGAAAGACCTGGCCGGAGCATTGAACCGTGCGGGAGAGGCTACGATCCATGTAAAAGTGGACACCGGCATGGGGCGCTTTGGCATCATGCCGGATGAAGCGTTGGGGTTCTTCCAGTTTCTTCGGTCGCTACCGAATCTGTTCGTGGAGGGGATTTACACCCATTTCGCCGTGGCGGACCTGGCGGACAAGACGTACACCCGGCAGCAATTCCGAAAGTTTCAGGACGTCCTCTCCGTTCTGGATGCTCACGGCCTGCGCCCCCCTGTCCGACACGTTTGCAACAGCGCGGCTACGATGGATTTGCCGGAGATGCACCTGGAAATGGTGCGAATCGGCATCGCTATGTATGGGCTGCGCCCGTCGGATGAGGTAGAGCCATCAGTGCCAATCCGGCCGGCACTTTCCCTGAAGAGCCACGTGGCGAGGGTGAGGACGCTTCCACCCGGATCCGGCATCAGCTACGGCCTGACCTATGTCACCAAACGGGAAACCAAAGTCGCACTGGTGCCCGTGGGCTACGGCGACGGATACCACAGGATCGTTTCCAATCGCGGCGCTGTGTTGATTCGCGGCAGACGTGCGCCTATCCTGGGCCGGGTCTGCATGGATCAGTTCGTGGTGGATGTTAGCGAGATTCCGGACGTGCAGGAAGGGGACGAGATCGTTTTGATTGGGCGCCAGGGTGAAGAGGAAATCACGGCGGACGAAGTGGCACGATGGGCTGAAACAATCAATTATGAGGTAGTCACGGGTTTGTTGCCAAGGGCAGCGCGGCGGTATCTGCAGGGCGGCAAAATTGTGGCAGGCCAGGACATTGTGGATTGCTGGGGGCTGTGAGCGGCAATGGAAAGGGGAGAGCGGCCTGTCTTTCTGGTCGACGCGATGCTGGGGAGTCTAGCCCGTTGGCTTCGCATCCTGGGCTATGATGCGGAGTACGCAGGCGACATCCCCGATAGCGAAATCGTCCGGCGGGCCAGAGCCGAGGGGCGACTGATCCTTACCAGGGACAGGGAACTGGCGTTTCATCGGAAGGGGGTGAAAGCGATTTTCATCCGGAGCGAAGACCTGGGGCAGCAACTGGCCCAGCTTAGGGACGATCTCGGCCTGAGTTACAGCGTCACCGGTGCCCGCTGTCCGGAGTGCAATGTTCCGCTGGAACCGATATCCAGGGAAAAAGCAAAAACTCTGGTGCCTCCGTATGTCTATCAAACGCAAGAGGAGTTCAAACAATGCCCGAAATGCGGCAGGGTTTACTGGAAAGCCACACATTGGGAGAAAATGAACTCCCGCCTGTTGGAATTGCTGGGGTAGGAAGGGCCTGGCCTGCCGGGCTGTAGGGCGGGACCGAGACGTCCTGAAAAGAGTTTACAGTGAAAGAGGGGGATACACATCGCGCCTCTCCCCACGCCCGTGGGCGAGGGAGGGGCCGTCGGGCGGCTTCCGTTTCCTCCGGGTGTCGGGAGCGGCTCAGGGGGGCCATCCCGACGCGACTCGCGGATTGTCAACGGTGCAGCTTCGCCCGTGGCGGTGCTGGATGCCTCTTTCGTCCCCTCGGGTAATGGAACTACGGTGCTCTTGCCGTACTCATACTGTACGTGCTTACTCGATGTATCCCATCTGGCGCAGGTGTTCCTTGACCGCTTCCATGTCCTCTGCGGCCAGCGGCTTGACGACAGGAAGCTTTGCCAGCGGATGCTCTTTCCTGCCCCATCTCACATGGAGCCAGAAGCGCTCGTGCAAGTAGTAGAAAAAAACCTGCAGGGCGCTGTAGACGACTGTGATGATGGTCATCTCTTTCAGACTTCCGGTGATGGCATAGGAAACCAACCCCAGCAAGACGAAAGCGAACGCCCGCCAGGTAAATGCTTTCACCAGCGACCGCCGTTTGGAGTCACTTTCCGCCGTTGTCACCGGATTCCTCCTGAGGACGGCTCTTGACAAGCACGGTCCATTTACCATACTGAACTGTCTCGCTTTTCTGGTTTAGCACCGAAACACCCAAGGTGACAGTCCCACCACCCAGTCTGCGTAGCTCGCGTAGAGACACGACTTCTGCTTCCACGTGTATCGTATCCCCAATGAAGACAGGCGCTTTGAACTTCCACTCGTCTACCCCCAGAAACGCCAGCACCGTTCCCTCCATGAAGCCCAGGCGGATGGCCAGACCAGAAGCTATGGACAGAATCAGAAGCCCGTGAGCAATGCGCTGGCCAAACATGTTACTCTTGGCAAACTCTGCGTCGGTATGCAGGTTTGTCCAGTCCCCTGTCATACCGGCGAAGTTCACGATATCCGTCTCGGTGATGGTTCTGGCTGGGCTTACCACCTTCAGCCCTTCGGTGAAATCCTCGAAATAAAGCCCCTGTCGCAACCCCAACGTTGCCTCCATGATGCCTCCTGCCAATTTTCTATGCATCTACCAGGCCGATCCGCACTGCATAGCGTGCCAGATCCGTCCGGTCGTGCAGATCTAATTTCCGCATGATGTTAGCCCGGTGGTTCTCCACAGTTTTGACGCTTATTCCCAGGAGTCCGGCTATCTCTTTGTTCGTGTAGCCTTCCGCAACCAGCTTCAATACCTCGCGTTCCCTGGTAGTCAGGGTTTCGCTCATACTACGAGGGGACGATACCCGCTTCACGTAATCGGCGACCAGTTTCCGGGCAACCGTCGGGTACAGGTACACATCCCCACGATCCGCCGTCCTGATTGCATTTGCCAGGTCCGTAGCGGCTGCCTCTTTCAGGACATATCCGCTGGCCCCGGCTTTCAGCGCTCCCACCAGATACTCTTCGTTGTCGTGCATTGTCAGGATCACCACGCGGATGCCGGGGAAGGTCTGAGTTATCTCTTTGGTTGCTTCGAGCCCCCCCATCCGTTCCATGGAGATATCCATGATCACCACATCCGGATGAAGGCCTTCCACCAATTCCATTGCCTGAATGCCATCCTCTGCCTCGCCGACTATCTCCACATCTCCTTCACGTCCCAGTAAAAGCCGAATTCCCTCGCGCAAGATGGTGTGATCGTCCACCAGCAGCACTTTAATCATATCCGTATATCTCCTCCCTGACCGGGATCGTCGCCATCACTTTGGTGCCCTCGCCGGGGCGCGATTGTATCTCGAAAGTGCCGCCCAGAAGTTTTGCCCGCTCCTCCATGCCAATCAGCCCCAGATGATGCTGATGCTGCTCCTTTGCTTTCGAGGTATCGAACCCTGAGCCGTCATCTTTTACAGAAACGTGAAGAACCCCCTCACCCCGTACCAGCGAGATTTCTACGTTGTTGGCGTTGGCATGGCTCAGGACATTGCTGGAGCTTTCCTGCACTATCCGGAAGGCCACAGTCTCCACCTCTTCAGGAAGGCGCTCTTCCAGGCCACTACTGAGGATTTTTACATCTATCCCGGCTTTCTCCAGGGTATTTCTGGCATACCATCGAACCGCCGGCAGCAGACCCAAATCGTCGAGCACCGTAGGGTGAAGGCTGCGGCTCAAAGTGCGCAGGTCTTCCAGAGTGCTAGATGCAATTTTCTTGAGGAACGTGAGCTGCTGATGGCCTTCCTTGATGCTTGGCGGCATCGCTTTCAGGCCGGTATCTATCCCCACCAGCATGATGCTCAGAGCCTGGGATGCCTGGTCATGAAGTTCGCGGGCTATGCGTCGTCTCTCCTCTTCCTGTGCGTTCAGTACCGCCAGTGCCATCCGTCGGATCTGTTCTCGATCGGACTGGATGATGTCAGCATTTTCCTCCAATTGATCCAACATCTCGTTGAACAGCAGGGCAAAGCGTCGGATCTCGCGGTCGTCTACCTGGTCCAAATCAACCCTGGCATCCATCTTGCCGGATTCTACATCTCCAATGACTCGCTGCACCTTTTCCAGCGGGTGCATGGCGACCCGGAGCACCAGAAAGTTTATTCCCGTGCTGATTACGATCGCCACCGCGACCAACAGGACGTACAAGTGCGGCGAGAAATGCCCGGACCGGACCGTTTGCACGGTCAGCCACGACCCGAGCACCGCCCCAGCTACTACGACCAGACTGTTTGCCAGCAAAAGCCGATAGAAAAAAGGCACATGCCTGGATATATACCCCTTAGCACGCGCTATCATCTCTCCGCCAGAGCTTCCACCAGCTTAGAACAGTATGCGGGTATGTCCGCGACCACTCGCCCCCACACCAGGTTTCCATCCCTAAAAGCCGCTTCGTCAACCCAGGTGGCACCAGCGTTGATCAGGTCGTCTTTGATGCCGAGAGACCCGGTGGCCCGGTGCCCCTTGACAATCCCTGCCGAGATTCCAACCAGGCCAGCATGGCAGATCATCCCGACTATCTTCCCTGTGGCATATATCTCTCGCACGAAACCGGTCACGCTCTCATACCGCCGGAGCTTATCCGGGGCCCACCCCCCGGGAATGACGACGCCGTCGAAATCCCCCGGATTTGCATCCTCTGCTGCCATGTCGGTAATTGCCTCCAGGCAGTGTTTCCCGGTGTAAGTCTCGTGGGCCTTGGCGCCGACGACCACAACCTCAGCGCCCTCGGCCCGGAGGCACATCGTAGGCACCCAGAATTCCAAGTCCTCGAACCCAGGACCAACCAGAGCGGCAATTCTCTTCCCTTGCAAGCGCATTCTCATCACCTCCCTTTGCCCTTGCGCCGGGCAGCGGCCCGGTACGATATCCAGAACGCCACCCATGCGCTGGCGAAAACCACGAATCCCCAAAATATAGCGGAGCCCAATCCGGCTTCGGCATACGTTTTCCACCCGGCCCAGGCAGCCCCGCCAACACTGATAATCGCTGTGAGGATGTAGCCCAATCGACGGTAGAGCCGCCCCGGTATGTAGAAAAGCACAAACCCAGATTGTTTTCTCCTTTTGCTCGACACTTCTACTCCCTCCCGCACCTGTCCAGCACAGCGCCTGGATTTCCCAGGAACGTTTCCCGGGGCGTCTTGCCGCGGGCCACGGAGAGCAGCACCTCCGTGAGGCAGGCGTTGACCGGCGTCGGCACACCAGTTTTCTTCCCATGGGATGCCACCGCCCCATTGAGGAACATAACTTCCGACCGATTGCGCCCTTTCTCCATGTCCATAAGAAGGGAGGGCCTCTTACCCCCGCGACCTCTGGCCACCAGGTATCCTAATGCCGCCGCTACCAGAGCTTTTGGTGTGTGCTTTACCACTGGGGTCAGCAACGGGAATGGGTATCCTCCAAAAGAGACGGGATGGATGCCCAGAGCGTCCATCACGCGCATTGCTTCCCGCCAGGCATCCACCTCCACGAGCGCCAGGCGGCGATCGGAGAAAACGCGCTCCGGCGGCCACCCGAGTATCGCCGGGAGGGCATTGCCGACCAGGTTCATCAGGAGCTTCGTCCATTTGAGGCGGCGGTAATCGGAGAACAATTTCACCCTGAATCCAGCAGAAGAGAAAACTTCCCCCTCGTCCGAAACGCCACTGGATCGGACAACGGGTGCCAACCCCAGAGCGCCTCGGCTGAGGACACTGGCTGTCATCGGCGCGGAAAGTTCCACAGGCATGGTGATCGCCCCGGAGGCTATTCGCTCTTTCCCCAGGGCAGCGGAGAGTATCTCCTCATTGCCGACGCCGTTCTGGATCGTCAGCACCCGCGCTTCCCCCAGGTCCGCCCCCTGGAGTTCACGGGCTACGGTTGCCGTGTCGTAGCTTTTCACCGCGACAATCACCAGCCGAATCCCAGGACGTGGCGTTGCCGCCTGCTTCACATCTGGAAACAAGGCAACTTTCGCCTCAACGGCGACATCACCTTCCCGGACCGTAACCATTGTCTCTCCGAAAGGGCCCCTCCGCCCAACCAGGCGTATGTCGTGCCCGCCAGATGCCAGCCCCCCCGCCAGCATCGTGCCAATGGCGCCCGCGCCTACGATTGCTATCGCCGTCAAATTCCCCTTCCTCCGATTTACCCACACATGGCGCCTGCCGTGGACACGCGGATGACACACAGTCCTGCCCACAGCGCGACCGTGCCGGCATCCAGCCTGGTTCATTGGCTGGACAATCACATCCCCAACAAATTCTACCACATTGGTCTGGCAACCGAAAGAGTTTGAGTAGCAATGGGATTTCGAAGAGCGGTAGGGCAACCTGCAGCCCGTCCCACAACTCAAGCGGCTTTTGCTAGAACTTTGAGAGGCCCTGACCCCAGCGACAATCCTCTTGCCGAAAGCGTTTCCGTGTGCTAAACTTGTCTTGCTTTTAGATTGTCAATGTGGGATCGCCCACCTGCGGAGGCTCTTTCCGCCTCCCTCTTTCCCAGTGTGGGCATGTGTGCTCTGGAGGCACGGGGAGGTTGAAGTAAGGGGATCCCGGGTTCCGGCACACGGCAACCAGCCGGGAGACCTGGCCATCCCCCGTGGTGCGCATCCATTCCATGTGACGGCAATTATCACAGGTTCTACCCAGCAGGCGATTGAGGAAAACACGGAGCATTCTTACCTCCTAGGACACGCCATTCAGGGTTCGCGGCAAGCTCCGTTCCATCGTAAAAAATGTGTCACGCTGGCGGCGTCGCTGGCGAATGATTATTCGAAAGGATTCCTGGAATCATGAGCAGCACTATCGAGATTACACCTGTGGAGACCAAAAAAGATCTTATGACATTCATCAAACTCCCCTGGAAGATTTACAAGGGAGACCCCAACTGGGTACCGCCGC
>CAZDOZ010000077.1:0-11388 GCA_964507175.1 uncultured Anaerolineae bacterium | reverse complement strand
CTGTAGGTCGAGCTGCTAGCTCGACCAGGCGAGCCAGACGGCTCGCCCTACAATAGCTGCTTCAGTGAGCGAAGGTGTAGGGACGGCTCAAGAGCGCCATCGACGCGATTCGTGCCGAAGCGCCCTTAAATCCAAATCCGGAGTGATTTCTTGACGCAGAATCCCGACGTAACGGTCATAATCGTAAACTGGAACACGAAAGAATATCTGCGGGCTTGCCTGCGCAGCCTGCCAGGCGGAGCCGACGGCCTATCGCTGCAGGTCGTCGTGGTGGACAACGCGTCCGGCGACGGCAGCGTCGAGATGGTGCGCCGGGAGTTTCCCCACGTGGAGGTCATCGCCAGCGAGGAGAACCTGGGGTTCGCCCGTGGGAACAACCTGGCCCTCTCCAGGGCGCGCGGGCGGTACGTCTTCCTGCTAAACCCAGACACCGAACTCACGTCCGGAGCGCTGACGGAGATGGTGGGGTACATGGAAGCACATCCAGAGACGGGCGTGGTGGGCCCACGCCTGAACCTTCCTCGTGGTGGCATCCAGGGCGGCGCGGCAGGGTACGATCCATCTCCTTCGACGGTGTTCAACTACAGCACTTTCCTCTATTCCATTTTCCCGGGAAGGCTGCGGGGACTATGGCTGCCGAAATCTATGTACCAGCGGGATGGGCCTGTGGAAGCGGACTGGGTTTCCGGGGCAGCCATGCTTGTCCGCATGGAGGCAGTGGAGCAGGTCGGCCCGATGGACGGCTCGCTCTTCATGTACGCCGAGGACGTGGAATGGTGCCGGCGCATCCGACATGCAGGATGGCGTGTAATGGTACTCCCTTCCGTTGGCGTACTCCACCACGTGGGACGGAGCTCCGTCCAGAGGGAGGCGGATTTCTACAGCCAGTACGTAGATAGCTGGGACCACTACTACCGAGAGCAATACGGATGGTTCGACCGCTTCTTGCTCCACCTATTCGGAGCGTTCGGTTTTTTCCTCCGATTTCTATGGTACGCCATCATGAACGTGCTGCACCCAAGCCCCACCTACCGCGAACTCAGAGACCGATGGCGTGTGATCGTCAAATCCAGCGCCGGGCGTCTCCTGGCGCTGTTCATGGAGGTCCCCGGCAATCAGGTGGTGATGCGCCTGACCAAGAACACCGTCTCCCTCTCCGCCAAATCGGTGCTGCGGGCGTTCACCGGGCTGGTGCTGAGCATCTACGTGGCAAGGGTTTTTGGCGCCAGAGGGATGGGCCAGTTCGCTATTCTGCTGGCTTTCATAAACATCTTCCAGATACTTTCGGAATTCGGGATACCGAGACTGGTCACGCGGGAGCTGGCCCGGCGCCCGGAGGAGACCGGACAGTACCTCTGGTCGTCCCTTATCGTGATGCTTGCTTTCTCTGCCGTTGGGATGGCGCTCCTGATCCTCACCGCCCGCCTGTTCCACTATCCACCGGACACCCAGCGCATCCTGACGTGGAGCACTTTCACCCTGCCTGGGTACATACTTTTCGCAGCTGCAGGCTCGGTGATACAGGCCAGAGAACGAATGGAATTCATCACACTGGCGGAAGGCCTGAGCGCCGCAACCCAGCTAACACTGGCGGTCTTGCTCTTCAAGCCCGGCGCCGACATTCTGGCGCTAGCCTGGGTGAAGGATGCAGGATTCGCCGTCCTGGGTCTGACCATGCTTGGAGTGGTAATAGCCCAGGGTAAACTGGGGAGTTTCCGGTGGGGATGGGGCTTCTCATGGCGGATGGTGCGGGAGAGCACGGACATCTTCGTGATGAATTTCCTCAGCGCTGTCCTCTTCCGCCTGGATGTGTTGACACTATCGCTGTTGGTCGGAGAATGGGCTACCGGCATCTACAACGCCGCCTACCAGGTCGTCAAACTACTGATCATGTTCAGCCAGAGTTTCGCCGACGCCATTTTCCCGATCCTATCCCGCTACTTCAAGGAGTCGAAAGCTCGATTCGCCCAGGCGCTCCGCCAGACGACTGCGGTAAGTGTTGGCGTCGGCCTGCTGGCATCCATAGCCGTGGCAGCCGTGGCTGCGCCCCTGATTCACATCCTGTACGGCAAGCCGGAGTACGCGGCATCGGTGGGACTGCTGCGGATACTAGTGTGGGCATTCGTGCCGTACCTGGTGTTCATCATCCTCCTGAGAGCCCTCGTAGCGGCAGATTCCCAGGAAAAAGCACGTCAGGCTGTGGTTTTCCAGGTGATAGCCTCTGCTGCCTACCTGGGCGCGCTGACCTGGCTTGCAGGGGCCACAGGGACAGCCATCGGCATCGTCCTTTCCTTCGCCACCGGTGCAATCCTCAACGCTTTCGAAATGGTGCGAATCGGGGTAAAATTCTGGTAGCCCGTGTCTGGAGCAAATGCTATGGACTTGATTCGTTCTCAGGTGGATAGGCTGGTTCAGCGGCTCAAGCATGATCCTGAGTACCGGATAGATCCGGCCATCCCCACGCGCTCACTGCTGGCGATACTTTTCTCCCGCGGGATGAGCCTCCTGCGGGGGCTGACGTGGTATCCGCGGCTAGGACACATGGAAGGACCGTTATTCGTCGGGCACAGGGTCAGGATACGACACCCGTACCTGGTTCGCGTAGGCCGGAGCGTGACCCTGGACGACGACATCTACATCGACGCCCTCTCCAGGGAGGGGGTTACCCTGGGGGACAACGTCTCCATCGGGCGCTTCACCATCATCGAGACCACGGGAATCCTGACGAACCTGGGCACAGGGTTCGAGATCGGGGCAAATTCCAACCTGGGCGACTACAATTTCGTCGGCGCCAGCGGCGGGGTCATTATCGGGGAGAATGTGCTGATAGGACAGAAAGTTAGCTTCCACAGCGAAAACCACAATTTCTCCCGCACCGATGTGCCGATCAAGGCCCAGGGCACGACCCGCGCGAGCATCGTGGTAGAGGACGATTGCTGGCTTGGCGCGGGAGTCATCATCCTGTCGGGCGTGCGCGTGGGCCGGGGCTCGGTGGTGGCCGCAGGGAGCGTCGTCACAAAAGATCTGCCGCCGTACAGTGTGGCAGCCGGGGTGCCAGCGCGCGTCATCAAACGGAGGGATGGAAAGTGACTTCCACGCGAGGCATCCGGTCGGGCGCGGCGTTGCCAATCCTGATCCTCCTCGGCACAGCTATCGGCGTGCTGACGATCCTGCTGCCGTGGCCCTACCCCGTCGTGCTCCTGACACTCCTGCTGGCGGGCCTATCCCTCTACCTGCTCGACCTTCTGTGGCCCCAATCTGCCATTTTATTGATGCTGGTTGGGGTGTATACAAATCATTACCGCTGGGACGTGAAATCCGTCTCCATTCGGACAGAGCAGATGATAGCAGTATTGCTGGCAGCATGGCTGGTCGTGAGACTGGCCCGCGATCGTCGCCTGCCCAGGTTCACCATAGCGAGCGCCATGGCCATGGGGTGGCTGGCGGTCAACTTCGTCGCTTCCCTCGTCCATTCCCCGGCCGCCACCGAATGTCTCAAGAACAGCGTCCGGCTGAGCGTGATGGTGCTGATCTACATCCTGGTCATCAACCTCATCGAATCCAGGAAGGAATGGTTCTTCACCCTCCGACTCTACCTCTGGCTGGGCATCATGGAGGCGGCCTTCGGCATCCTCGCATTGGCCCTTTACTTGGGCATGCACGTCCGAATAGGCGTGCAGCTCAAGTGGTACCAGGTAGCTCCGATCCCCTACGGCACCATGGAAGTCGGCGACATCTTCGGCGGGCAAATGGCTGCGCTCTGGGTAATGTTCTTGATACTATTCCTCCAGGGACGCCTGCGAGACCGGAGCAGGCCTTTTCTCACCCTGGGGCTTGTCACCACCGGAATCGCACTGGTGCTAAGCTTAGCAAGGACGGCATGGCTCGTGGCAATAGCAGGCACCCTGGTCGTGCTGCTAGCCTACCACCCGGATGCGAAAACGAGGGTGCGGCAGGCAATGCGCTACCTGATATACCTTCCAGTGGCGCTGCTAGCGCTGATCCTGGTAATCCAGGTGCTGCCTCCTTCCATCCCGTTCGTGGCGCGCCTGCACACCTTCGGCAAGATCACCGAGGATTCGACAGTACAATGGCGGCTGGTCAGCATCCGGATGGCTCTGGACGATTGGAGCAAAAGTCCATGGATTGGCTGGGGGCCGGGGTCTTTCTTCCCGATGCACGGCTATATTTACTGGAGTCCAGCATGGGTGTCGGTCCAGCTGATATCGCTGCTCCAGTCCGTGGGAGTCTTTGGCTTGACGTTCTACTTGCTCTTCATGGGCAGCATCCTGGTGACTGCAACCGGGGCTCTGAAAAGGATCGAGGAAAGGCATTGGCGAATTTTGTTGCTGGCAGTGGTGTTCGGCCTGCTCGCCCTCTGGGCCGATTCCCAGGCGTCTGACGCTACATGGCTGGGAATGCTGTGGTTCACTGCAGGGATGGCGGAGTCTGGGGGATGGGCACTTGTATCTCGCCGCCGTTCTTCTTGACCAAGAGATATCTTTTGTGGTAGGTTATGAGCAAAGCTAAAAACGACGCAGAAGGATCACAGGAGGCTGACATGACGACTGCGTTAAGGTTCCCCCAAGGCTTCCGCTGGGGCACGGCGGTCAGTTCCCACCAGGTGGAGGGAAACAACACGAACAATCAGTGGTGGGCATGGGAGAACGTGCCTGGCCACATCTGGCACGGTGACAAGTCAGGCATTGCCTGCGACTGGTGGAGACAGGCGGAGCGAGACTTCGACCTTGCTGCCCAGCTGAACCAAAACGCCCTGCGCTTCTCCCTGGAGTGGAGCAGAATCGAGCCGGAAGAAGGGTTTTTCGACCAGAGTGCTCTCCGGCGCTACAGGCGGATGCTCGAAGAGCTTCACTCCCGCGGCATTGAGCCAATGGTCACACTCCACCACTTCACCAATCCCCTCTGGCTGGAAGTCAAAGGCGGGTGGGAAAACCCGGATACCGTGAAGAAGTTCCGTCAATATGCAGTGCGCGTGGTCGAGTACCTCGGGGACCTGGTACCTATGTGGTGCACGGTTAACGAGCCTGGCACCTACGCCCTCCAGGGCTACCTGACAGGCCTTTTCCCTCCGGGGAAGAAAAGCTTCTCACGTGCATTCCGTGTGCTGGCAAATTTGCTCAAAGCCCACGGGGAGGCGTACCGTGCTATCCACATGCTTGATGGCAAAGCTCGTGTCGGATTGGTGAAAAACCTGCGACCCCTGGCCCCGAAAGACCCCACCTCCCCCACGGACGTCAGGCTGGCTCACTTGTTCAGCTATCTCTTCAACGATCTGGGGCTACGGCCAGCAGTGGATGGATGGCTGCGATTCCCTCTTAGTTTCAGGCCTGCCCCCTTC
The DNA here is from genome assembly GCA_964507175.1 of uncultured Anaerolineae bacterium. GTDB lineage: Bacteria > Chloroflexota > Anaerolineae > S016-19 > S016-19 > S016-19. The sequence goes on along the minus strand of CAZDOZ010000077.1, from coordinate 6,029 downwards.
GGCCCTCTGATAGACAGCCTGGACTTTGTCGGCGTCAACTATTACTCGCCCACCACCGTGGGGTTCAGCCCTAAAGCGTACAGGATGCTCTTCATGAAGTGGGGAGTGCCGGAGGGCGTGGAGGTCAGCGATAGCGGCAGATACGGTCCCTACGGAGCTATTGTGCCCGAGGGCATCTACTGGGCGATAAAGTATGCGTCTCAATTCGGCAAGCCAATCTACATCACCGAAAACGGCATCCCAGATGCCGACGACGACCAGCGCCCACAGTTCATCCTGAACCACCTGGCCCAGGTGCACAGGGCGATGTCGGAGGGATACGATGTGCGAGGCTACTACTATTGGTCGCTGATAGACAATTTCGAATGGTGCGAAGGGTGGGGACTCAGGTTTGGCCTGATAGCCCTGAACACGAAGACGCAGAAACGTACCCTCCGCCACAGCGGTGAGATGTACGGAAAGATCGCGGGGGAGAATGCCATCACCCCAGAGATCACATCGGAGTATGCCCCCAAAGCGATGGAAGACGGAAACTCTCCCGCATTCGCTGAATCGCTTCTCCGCCGATTCACTTGATTCTGGAGCAAACATGGGTACAATGCTTTTCGTATTCTCGGTAGCATTGCTTCTGGCATTGGGAGCAACGCCAATAGCGCGCAACGCGGCCAGACGAACGGGACTGGTGGACAGACCCAGCGCCAGGAAGCTCCACACCGCCCCAACCCCACTGATGGGCGGCGTGGCGATCTACCTGGCGGTGATTCTGGCTTTCTTCGCCCTGGGGCGACGTCATAACCTGCATCAATTCCTGGCGATCCTGGTGGGGGCCTCGCTAGTCTCCCTGATGGGCCTATGGGACGATAGGTTTAACCTCTCACCCCCCGTAAAGCTCCTGGGACAGATATTGGCGGGGAGCTTGCTGATTGCCTCTGGCGTGTCGGCGCGGTTATTCCACTACCCCGTGCTGGATTACCTGATCACTCTTTTTTGGGTTGTCGGCATAACTAACAGCATCAACCTGCTGGACAACATGGACGGCCTGGCAGGAGGTGTCGCGGGGATAGCGGCGGCATTCTTCACCCTTCTGGCAGCGATGAACGGCCAGTACCTGGTAGGCGCTCTGGCGGCGGCAGTGGCCGGGGCTTGCATCGGATTTCTGGCGTACAACTACAACCCGGCCAGCATTTTCATGGGGGATTCCGGCAGTCTCTTCCTGGGGTTCATGCTTGCCGCTGTAGGGATAAAATTGCGGTTCCCTCAGAACGTCGCTTTCGTCACCTGGATGGTGCCAGTACTGGTGCTGGGCCTGCCGATATTCGATACCTCGCTGGTTTTCTTCTCCAGGCTCCGCCGCGGCCAAAACCCAATCTCCACCCCCGGCAAGGATCACTGCTCCCACCGGCTGGTGAAACTAGGGTACACCCATCGTGAAGCTGTTCTAACCTGTTACCTGGTAGCCGGAGCCCTGGGGGTGATGGCAATCTTTGTAACCCAGGCCAACATCGTGGAAGGGTACACCGTCGGGGGGATCATCCTCGCTATCGCTCTCTACGCCATTTTCTGGCTGGAACGCCACGCGGGTGTGGGGCTAAATGAGGAACGCTAGAACTTGCTACGCTGCAGCGTCTTCATCTCCAACTCATCACGATACTTCCGCTCGAATGGGGCGTTGGAGGCTCTGGGTTTTGGGAAGAAAAGGCTCCCATCGTAGACTCCCCCCGCATTCCAATAGCTCCAGCCCCACGACCCTGCAGCCTCGGCAGCCTCCCTCTGCACCATCATGGAGTCATGATTGTACCAGTACGCTTGAAGCCATGGACGTAGCTTTACAGTAGGGGGAAGAATTTTTCTTGCCTGTTCCACGCTTCTGAAGACCACGTCGTACGGGTGCGCCGACGGGTTCTCGTACCCCAGATTCCCGGCGGCGAAAGTGCTCGGGTACACCATCGGGCACAGATAATCTATGAATGGCACCAGGTCCACCACACGCTGCCCAATGTTCATGTCCTCTTTCGGGGTTACCCAGATGGTCAAACCAAAAGTGTCGACTGACAGGAAAACAGGGTATGCCTGAAGCTCCTGTTTTACTTTCCCGACAAACTGCCGCATAACCTTGGTACGGACCGCCTTGCTGTGCGACGTGCTGTATTTGATGGTAGCCAGGTCACCATCCGACGGAAAACGAAGGTAGTCGAGCTGTATCTCGTCCACGCCCATGCCCACCAGCTCCCCGAGCAGACTCAACTCATATTTCTGCACATCCTCGAGGTATGGGTTCCCCCAACCCAAGCCTTCCCCGTCGAACCAGACCTTTCCATCTTTCGTCCTCACCGCCCAATCCGGTTTATGGGTTGCCAGAGGGTTATCCTTGAATGTAACGAACCTGGCAACCACATAGATGTGCTTTTTCTTTGCCTCCTTCAGAAGCCACGCAAAGGTGCTTCGGATCGTCTTGCTCCCTTGAGCGCCAAAACTGGTAGCCTCAGGAACTTTGCTGTACCACGCCAGATACCCATGATCCCCTTTCGCGTCTACCACCACAGCATTCAGAATCGGCGAGTCTTCCACCATTTTCATCAGGGCACGAACTTCTTCCGGCCTGGAGAGCAAACCATACGGAATGTAGATCGATCTGACTCTGAATGGTTTCAGGTAGATATCTGCACATGGCGGATTCGAGCATCGTCCTGCAGGTCTGAAGGCTCCTGGATAGGGATGTGCGAAGCTCAACACACTGTAGCCAGGTGCCAACACCTTTATATCGCCGGCCTGAGGAACCTCTTGCAGCACATACCTGCCGCCTTTGCTGTAAACCACTCCTATGCCGGGGAGGTAAAATCTCGCCCCTTGCACAGGCCTCCCTGTAGATAGGTCACGGACCATGCCGCTCAGGGAAGCAGGCATCATGGTTTGGGTCATCGCTTTAGTGGAAGTCACCTTCACAGTGGTCAAGCGGAACCCAGGGGCAGAGATGGTCACGTGCTTCCCGAGAACACTGCGTGGAAGCAGAACTCGCCCTTCATCATCCCCCTTCCACTCGCGCTGCGAATGCTTGACAACAGCCTTCGCAACTGGTCTCCCAAACAAAGCATCCACCAGCCTGAGGCGTGTTCCATCAACCTTGAGCGTGACAGTTGCTGGAATTGCAGCCAGTGGAACCTCAGCCGTCATGTAGCCCGTAGCCTGTATTTTCACGCTGTCCGAAATTGGCACTGCCGACAAGACCACCGTACCATTGTCATCGCTCCGTGCCGACTTCCCACCTGCCAGGGCGGTGGCCCCGGCCACGGGTATCTTTCTCCACGAATCCCATAGCCTCGTCTGGAAGATTCTCGGGGCAAGAGCTACTGACCGATGCGTATCGGACACAACATTCAGGTGCAAAGAAGTTGGGAAGTAGGCCGGATGGGAAATAGAAACATCGAGAGGACTTCCCAGATGGGTAAGACACGCAGTGCCATCCCCTCCCGTCACAGCAGCACGATTACCCACGCGGATTACAGCACCAGCCAGCGGCTTTCCCTTCATCCCTGTAACAGTCACACATAAGTCGGTCGGCTGAAGCTCGACGTTACGAATCTCCTTCACAGACCCAACAGCAACCGTGACTGAGATAGGAACGTACCCCACCGCCCGTACGCCCAACAGGTGCTTCCCTTTTACCACACGAGCAACCCTGAATACCCCATCCTCTCCTGCTTCGATTGGATTCCCATCCAACGATACCTTAGCACCGTGGATGTCTACTCCGGCGTACGCATCCTTGACAATGAAAGCATCTCGAACCGGATGCAATTCGACGGTATAAGCGCATTTAAGCCAACAAGATGGTATGCCTGGGTCAATGGAGATATCGGCGTTCTCGTATCCCGGGAGCGACGCCTCGAACAGATATGGCTGGTGATTGAGCCATAATGTGAGATTGCCAGACCTGCCTGTTGGGAAATCGAATCCGTTCCGCGACCGCATTTCGACGCCTTCCAGCGGTGCTCTGGTCTCGGCGTCAACCGCATGAAAGGTTACCTCTGAGCCGCGAAGCTCCAGGAGCACCAGAGAGATGCCAAACAGCACGGCGAGCCAGATCGCCCAATCTTTTGGAGAGAATCGCATCTGCAGTCCTGAACCGAATTAGTGTGTCACCAGGCGGAAGGGCCGCCAGAGTCCATAGACGATCATATCAGCAGTGACTGGGATTTGTCAACTGCGGTTTGTGACGGATTGTGTCAGTGCGGTAAAATAGGCAAGCAGGGGAACCATCTGAGGCAGCGCGGCGTCCAAAAGATGAGATCGACAAAGGAACACACACCAGCGCGATAAGGAGGTGGTGAAGATGAGGAAAATGCTTTGGATAACGATTTTGTTGGCCGCTGTCGCGTTGCTGTCGGCCTGCGCGGGATCTGCAAAACCTACGAAGGGGACGAAAGGCAACCCGCCGACAGCATCCTCTGCAATGAGCCCCGTTACCACTCCAACGTCCGCGCCTGCCGAGGTCCTGCGCGAGGACCTGGCGAAGGAATTGAAAGTCTCCACGGAGCAGGTCAAAATCGTGAGAACAGCTCCGAAGGAATCATTGCCAACGGCTTTGCTTCAGAGCGGATGTCACGAGGTAAATTTCGACTCCTCTCCAGAGCTTCCAGCAGGCCAGGCAGTGCTACTCACAGTCGGGCCGCAGTCGTATGTGTACTACCGGGATGGCAACCAGTGGATGCGATGTGGACCAAGCAGAGCACACCTGCCAGCAGTCGGCGTTCCCAGGGCCGGGGACCGCCAGCAAATGGTGTACATGGCGAAGGAAGACCTGGCGAAACGACTCGGAATCCCCGCCGATTCGATCACAGTGGAATCGGTCGATCAGGTAGACTGGCCCGACGCCAGCCTCGGATGCCCAGAGCCGGGCAAAATGTACGCCCAGGTCATCACCCCAGGCTTCCGGATTTTGCTGAAAGCGGATGGCAAGACCTACGAATACCACTCTGGGGCAAGGCACGTGGTGCATTGCGAGCACGCCAAAAACAAGTGAAGAGTGTCTCACAGTCCATAGGCCTTCAAAACAGGTCGAAGGCTCAAGCTGTTTCCAGCGTATTTCCGACCTGTCGAGGGTCGGTGCGCTTTTGCCCTGGTGGGCCATGAGGTCGCCAGGGTTTTGCTTCGAAAATCCTTCATGCTTGTGGAGGTGATGAGATGAATCTACAAGGCAGGAATGCTGTGGTGACAGGCGGAGGCAGAGGGATTGGCCGCGCGATCTCGCTTGCCCTTGGTCGCAAGGGAGCCAATGTTGCTGTCAATTTCTCCAAAGACGAAGCCGCCGCGGCGGAGGTAGTCCGGGAGTTAGAGGAAATGGGCGTCCAGGCCATCAAGGTAAAAACGGACGTGAGCGACTTCGGACAGGTACAGGAGATGATGGCCCTGGTGAGGGAAAAGCTGGGGGGTATTGACATCCTGGTGAACAATGCCGGCATCACTGGTCCGCATACATCTATCGAGGAGATCAGCCCGGAGGAATGGCAGAGGCTCATAGATGTGAACCTGACTGGGGCATTTTATTGCTCCAAAGCGGCAATCCCCGACTTGAAGAAAAATCGGGGAAAGATCGTGAACATCTCGTCCATTGCCGGCAAGATGGGAGGCACGCTTGGCGTCCACTACGGGGCCTCGAAAGCCGGTCTGATTGGCCTCACATTTGCCCTCGCTGCCGAACTGGTACCACTGGTCACAGTGAATGCCGTTGCCCCTGGCCCGGTGGACACGGATCTGATATCGGACGAGGTGAAAGAGCGCCTGTCGAAGCTGACGCCGATGGGACGCATTGCCACGCCAGAAGAGGTCGCCCATGCGGTGATCTGCCTGTTGGAGAATGATTTTATCTCCGGCGAGGCGATAAACATCAACGGCGCCAGATACATGGACTGAAGAGACGCGGTGATTACCCATATCTTGCTTTCCTACATCATCCCGAATAAATCCACGGTGGGTTGGCGCTGCTCAAACGGGGAGCAACGAACCGTGTTCGTTGGTACGGGCGCAGCGTG
>CAZDOZ010000076.1:3984-11583 GCA_964507175.1 uncultured Anaerolineae bacterium | reverse complement strand
AGCGAATAAACGAATGAGCGAATCAACGAACTCCGCCCATTCGCTCTATTCTCTGACTCGCTTGTTCGGTGATCAGCGTTCTGTTGCTGGGGAAGCTGAGCAGTAACGTTAGACCTTTGAAAAGCCCTGCCGAAATGCATCAAGATACCCGCTTTCCCACCTGACTCTCTAACCAGGCCTTGATGAATGGATCCAGGTCGCCGTCCAGAACAGCATCGGTGTTGCCGGTTTCGTACCCCGTTCGCAAGTCTTTGACCATATGGTACGGGTGAAGGACGTAAGACCGGATTTGGTTGCCCCAACCAGCATCCACATGCTTTCCTTTCAGGCGAGCTTTCTCCTCCTCCAGCTTTTGCATCTCGATGTTGTAGAGCTTTCCCCGGAGGACTTTCATGGCTGTTTCCTTGTTCTGAAGCTGCGATCGCTCGTTCTGGCAAGTCACCACGATGCCGGTTGGGATGTGAGTAATCCTGACAGCGGTAGCGTTTTTTTGGACGTTCTGGCCGCCAGCCCCTGCTGACCGGTAAACATCTATCCGCAGGTCTTTGGGGTCTACCCGAACTTCCACGTCGTCCTCGATGATCGGCATTACCTCGACCAAAGCAAAGGATGTGTGGCGTCGATGGGCCGCGTCGAAAGGAGAAAGCCGCACCAGGCGGTGTACGCCCCGCTCGCTTTTCAGATGGCCGTAGGCCCACGGGCCACGGATCTCCACGGTGACCCGTTTCATCCCTGCTTCCTCGCCCTCCAGATGATCCACGATGTCCGCCTGGTAGCCGCGTTTCTCCGCCCAACGTAGATACATTCGCAGGAGCATGGCGGCCCAGTCCTGGGCCTCGGTGCCGCCTGCGCCCGCGTGGATCGTGAGTAGCGCATCGTCCTTGTCATGTTCGCCGGAAAGGGCAAGCTGGAACTCGTGCTCAGCGAGCTCTTTTTCCAGACGTCCGATGTCCGCTTCGAGCTCTGCCAGCGCTTCTTCGTCCTGCTCCTCCTCCACTAACTGGAGCATTTCCATAGCGTCCTGAACTTTCTCGCGGAGTCCATCCCAGAGGTCAACCGTCCCCCGAAGGCTGTCCAGTTCCCGCATTGCCTTCCTGGCTGTTTCCTGGTCGTTCCAGAACCCGGAGGAGCCACTTTCCCCCTCCAGCGCCGCTATCCTTTCTTTTTTGCCTGGGATGTCAAAGCCACCTCCTGATATCCTGGATTCGGTTCCCCAGGTTGTTTAGCCTATCACGCAGTTCGTCAATGTTCATTGCCGTCACTCCTTTCTCGAAACTACAGGTTAATAATTGGACTTCTGACAAAGCGGAAATGGAACTTTCTGGGGCTTCGCGCTTGGTAGATGACTGGGAAGAAAGGGTACATCTTGTGGTCGGGCGAAGCCCGACCACAAGATGTACCGCCCCTTCTTTCCTGCCTTCAAGGCGAAAAACTCAGCCCAGCCGGGCAGCCCGATTGTCAAAAGTCCAATAATAAAGATTCCGAAATCGACGAGCTGGCGGCGGCGTTCGTTCGATGACCTCGCCCACTTGTCGATTCAGAGGATTTTCCTCTTTCTCGGTATCATGCCCAGGACAGGCAGGCCTATCTCCTCCAGGTCGTAGGCATCTCGCACGCTGTCGTCCAGGTACTCCCATAGGAGCGCCAGGGCCAACCCGGCTATCGCCGCCAGCGTCAGGCGCAGCGGAAACTCCAGCTTCTGGCGCATCCCCGGCCCTTGGGGTACGATGGAGGGTGGGTCTATGAGAATAGCGCGGGCATTCGTCCCGCCCAGCGATGCGAAGAATTTTGCATTCTCGTCCTGCAATGTGGCCGCTGTGGCCTCCGCTATTGCCTGCAACTGCGACTTGTCCCCCCACCGTATCTGCACGGTGAGGATCCGGTGGAGCCTGCCGGTCTGGGTGCTGGCCTGGATCGCCCCAGGTGGCACCTTCACGCCGTCCAGCCGCTTGCTCACCTCCTGGGCGAAGACCCCGCTCCTGACCACCTCCGCCAAATCGTCCACCAGGTACTCCGCCGTCAACCAGGTGTAGTAACGGTCGTAGGTGTAGTAAGCGCCGTCTTTCGGTTCCGGAACCACTCCCACGGAGAACCGCATGGTAGCAACGTAAGTCGTGGGCGCGGGTTTCCGGAACGCCAGACCCAGCACGGCCACCAGCACCACCACGAGCACCGCCACCCATCCGCGGCGGCGCAAAATCTGCCAGTATCGGCGGGCTTCCATCATCGTTCCTCCGTTCTTTTGCAATCAGCGAAACGAGCGGCTTGTCGAAGGTGACGATTCATTCGTCCGCTGATTCGCCGACTCGCTGATTCGCCTTATGAACGCGGTCAGTTTCCCCCTGAAAACGAGCGTGTCGAACCGCTCCGCCTGGCGACGGCATTCCGCCGGATCGTAGGCCAGCGGATCGAAATGCTCCAGTACCTGAACCAGTGCGTCGACCGTCTGTGGGTGGAAGAACTCGCCGGTAACACCCGGCACCACGGTGTCCAGCGCCCCGCCTCCGCGGAAGGCGATCACCGGCCGCCCCGCAGCCATCGCCTCCACCGGCGCGATGCCGAAATCCTCCAGACCAGGGAAGAGAAAAGCGCTGCATTGCTGCATCAGCCGCCGGAGCCGTTCCAGGCTCACCCGGCCGAGAAACTCTACCGTAGGGCCTGCCATCGCCTCCAGCCTGGGCCTGTCCCGCCCATCGCCCACGATCAGCAGCCGTAGCCCCAGCCGGTTTGCCGCTTCCACCGCCAGATCAATCCGCTTGTACGGGATGAGCCTGGAAGCAACGAGAAAATATGGCCCCGGCGGCTCCCCCGAAGGCGTGAACTTCCCCGTGTCCACTGGAGGATGGATCACCACGCTCTCCCGTCCGTATATCCGCTTTATCCGCCGCCTGACCTCCTCCGAAATGGCGATGAAATAATCCACCCGCTTTCGTGCCGCCATCAGGTCCCACCGGCGCAGGAGCGCCAGCAGCGGCCTCAGGGCCATGTCCGCCGCCCTGCCGATGGCCTCCCTCTGCCGGTAGCTCTCGTACAACCACAGGAACCGGGTCGGGGTCAGGCAGTAGGAGATGTGCACCGCCCCCTTAGGCTTCCTGATGCCGTGACAAAAAGCACTCTTGTTGCTTAGCACCAGGTCGTAATCTCGGAGCCGGAAGCTCTCGAATGCCAGCGGGTAGAACGGCAGGTACGGCTGATGGTGACGGGCTACCCCCGGCAGGCGCTGCATGAAGGACGTGCGGATGTCCCACCGCCGGTACTCAGGCGGCATCAGGTCCGGCGCGTAGATGCTGGTGTAGATGGGCGCACCAGGAAACATCCCCACCAGAGTCTCCAGGACGTTCTCAGCACCGCCCATCTGGTTCAGCCAGTCGTGAACCAGCGCCACCCTCATCCGACGGCCTCGAGACGGAGGAAGTAAGGCTGGAAAGGCTCCGGCGTCAGCGCCACGCCGCTTGCCAAATCGCGTCCCGACCACGAGTCCCTGCCGTACTCGTCCCAGGAGACGCGCTGCATCACCTCTTCGATCTGGTAAAGCCGATCTGGCTCCAGCCCCAGCCCCTTTGCGGGGAATCGGAATTCGAAAGTCCGCTTCTCCGGGAAGAAACTGATCACGCCCATCAGGGCATCCTCCCCTTCGCCGCGGACGAAAGTGAGGACTGGCGGATCGTCCACCGGGCGGTCGGAGGGATCGGCCACCATCACGTCCCCGCACGCCGCCAGACCGCTCCGGAGCGACGGCTCCTCCCGCCATACCCGCAACAGATCCCGGTAGAATCCTTCCTCACCTCGCTCCTGGCCACTCCAGACCATCGGCACGAACCCTGCCATCACCATGGCCGAGAGCAACGCTTTCTCGGCGTCGGAGCCGCGCAGAGCGTAGGATGGGGGCGTCATGCTGCGGGTGTCGTGGGTCTCGGTGAAACAAAGCCGTACGGCGCCTTTGGGGAGCGTTGCGGCGTGTTCCCGGAGCCATGTACAGAGCTCCTGGGCGGAAAGTAGGCCGACGAGGAAAGTGAAGAACTGGGCACAAGCGGGATAATCGTAGGAGAAATCGTGGCTCTTCACGAACACCGGCCCTGCCACCTCGCACAACATCGCCTTGTCCCGCCCCAGTCGCTTCAGTTCGACCTGAAGCCATTCCAGCAGCCGGAGAACCCCCAGGTTGGTGGCGCTGGCGTGCCGACGGAAGAGATTCCTATCCCAGTTTGGCTCCTTGCCGTGGGGAGCGTCCACGCGATAGCCGTCCACGCCGTGCTTTGCTGCCAGCTTCAATGCCCAATCCAGCATGTACTCCTGGAAAATTGGATTAGCCCAGTCAAAGGAAAAAGTGTCGTTCCAGCCGTGACTGGAGAAAAACTCGCCGTTCTCATCCCGCTCCAGCCACTCCGGGTGTTCTTTCACATAGCGGGAATCCCTGGCGCACCCCTGGGCAACGAAATCGAGGAGCACTTTCATGCCATGTGCGTGAGCCTTCTCCACCATCTGACCAAAGTCATTCTCGTCCCCCAAAGTCGGATCGAATTTCTCGTAATCCCGGATAGCATATGGGCTGCCGGAACCGGTCCAGTTCCCGTCCCAGGGCCGCCCACTCCGATTGTCGTACTCCCAGATAGGCATCAGGTAGAGGACGTTGAACCCCATAGCGGCAATCCGGGGTATCTCTGCTGTGAGGCCGCGAAACCCCCCGAAGAGGCCAGGGTGCGTCTCGTACACCGCCGCCCGCCTGACCCACTCCGGAGGCTCGGGACCGTAGATTGGGATGAGCCCCTGAGCCGGCAGGCGGTCCCTGTACGCCTGCAGTGCCTCGTCCCAGTTGCCTCGGTGGAGCATTATGTACTGAGTTCCCCCCTCGACGGATGAGCCAGGAGGTAGCCACGCCGCCAGGTGCACGTCGTGGAAAAGAGAGATGGCATCGCCGTTCCCTTCCACGCCGGGGGTAGCTGCCTCCGTCTCGCTCCAATACCACGTCAGCAAGGTTTCCCGTGCGTCGGGATCGTGGAGCGCCAGGAGGCCGGACGACGAATCTGGTGCATCCTCCATGGCCAGCCCGAAACGAAACTTGGCGGTCGGCGCGAACTCTTGGCTGTACCGCCCCGCTCTTTCCCGTGCCGCACGCGCCAGAGATAGTCGGGGGCGGACGTTGTTGCCGGGCGCGGAGAGAAATGTGATGTCAGGGTCGCCGTGGGCCAGGCCGGGCACCGTCAGCCTGATCCCGACGAGCTGCAATGTCTCCTCGCCTCGGTTCTCGATTTTCACCCTCCGGCTCATCAGGCCGCCGACGATGAGCACTTCCTCCTGTATCTGCAGAGGCTTGGCCTCCCATCTCAGAATTTTCCGAATAGTGCTGCCCCTGGCCTCCTCGTCTATCCTGACAAGCTCGAAGGACTGTATGGCACCCTGCCCCTTCAGGTAAACTCCGAGAGGGTATGCCACCGGGCGCGAGACCCAGCTCTTGCCGTCGTCCAGCGCCAGACCGACCATTGAACCGGTCGTCCGATCCCAGGAAACTCTCAATGTAGTATCGCCCACCCGGCAATCCCCTCCACGCGTTCAGAAGTCTTGCTCCGCTCAGACCAATACGCCAGAACGAAAAAGCCAGATTCCTCCGGCATCCGTTGCATATCTTACCTCAAACAGGGGGCGCTAGCAAGGCATTGATCCAAATGCAAGCCGCCGTGGGCGGCTGAGGTGATAGGCGAGGGCAAAAGACGGTTACAACCCCCACTGTTTTGGCTGCGCCGGGCTTTCCCCAAACCGCTTCGATTCCTGATTTGTCAAAAGTCCGGTTCCGGTCTGAAATAAGCCACACCCCAATTTGCTATCTACGCCTGAGCGATTTATAATTAGGGTACCCTAAACCGATTATTAGGAGACACGAAATGGATGTGCCGCAGGAAGACTATCTCAAGGCGATCTATCTCCTTGGTCGGAGTGGAAACGCTGCTACGGTCACGGCGCTGGCAAAAAGGCTCGCGGTGTCACCCGCATCGGTGACGGAGATGTTGGGCAGGCTCCACAGTCGTGGGCTTGTGGAAAGATCTCCTCGAAAGCCTGCCAGGCTGACGGATGAGGGGGAAAAGCTCGCCCTCCGCGTGATCAGGAGGCACAGGCTGCTGGAGCAATTCCTGTACCGCATCCTCGGGATGCCTTGGGATCAGGTGCATGAGGAGGCTGAGGCATTAGAGCACGCCATCAGCCCTCGTCTGGAAGCGCGCATCTACGAAATACTTGGCTACCCCACGCGCGATCCTCACGGTGACCCGATCCCTGCGGAGGACCTTTCAATGGCGCAGGATGTGGAGTGCATCAGGCTCGATGACCTTCCGGTGGGGGACTGCGGGAGAGTGATACGGGTGTTAGTACAGGAACCGGATAGACTGCGCTACCTGGGAGGCCGCGGGTTGTACCCGGAAGCGAGGGTGGAAATCATAGGCAAGGAGCCCTTCGATGGTCCGATAAAACTTCGTGTCAACGGGGAGGAGGTATGGCTGGGACGCGACATGGCACATGGGATGTGTATTCGCCTGGAGAAAGACATTGAAGGGAAAAACTCTGACACAACCTGAGGAATGTCTTGGTTGATGCGATTCATTCGAGAGGGGAGTTGCGAAAATGCTTACTACTGTTTTGGTCTTGCTGGTTGTGGTTGCTGCGGGAATGCTGCTTTGGATTTTCTGGCCTGTCAAAGGGCTATGGGCCAAAAGTACTGGTTACGCAAACGTGCAGAAAATAGCGATGGAGGACGCTTTGCGGTACCTGTACACGCTGCACGGCGACCGGGAATTGACTTCCCTGGATGCTTTATCCAGGGTATCGGGGATACCGGTTTACATGCTTCGTTCAGCAATAGGAAACCTGATGGCACGTGGGCTGGCAAAGGGCTCTGTGGAGGAGGGCGTCATGTTGACGCCTGATGGGCGCACGCGAGCTCTAGCGCTTTTGCGGGCTCACCGCCTCTGGGAGCAGTACCTGCTGGAGGAAAAAGATGTACCGCTGGATCAGGTTCATCGAGATGCAGACATGCGCGAGCACGAGATCACGGCGGCGGAGATGGAAGAACTGGCCCGGCGTCTGGGGAATCCAAAACGGGACCCGCATGGCGAACCGATCCCCGATGCATCTGGAGCTGTTGAAGAGGTAAACGGGGTGCCGCTTGGATCCTGGCCTGTGGGCAAACCTGCAGAAGTGGTTCAAATAGAAGACGAACCACAGGTGTTGGTAGATCAGATCGTGGCAATGGGGTTGACACCAGGAAACCGTTTGGAAATCCTGCAGAAGACGCCGAAAAGACTTCTTGTGGAAAGCGACAGCCGCCAGCATGTTCTGGCTTTGTCATTGGCAGATCGGATCGCGGTGGGTGAGGCTCCGCCTCAGGCGGTCCCTCTGAGCAGTCTGGATGTGGGGCAGAAAGGCAAGGTGAAAGGCGTGCGTGAGACAGGGAAGATGCTCCGCCGCTTGCTGGACATGGGATTGGTGCCGGGTGCCGTGGTGGAGGTTAGCCGGAAAGCGCCCCTTGGCGATCCGGTGGAGTATCGGGTAATGGGGTCGTCCGTTTCGTTGCGACGAGCTCTTGCAGCCAGAGTGCTGGTCGAGCCACTG
>CAZDOZ010000076.1:0-3884 GCA_964507175.1 uncultured Anaerolineae bacterium | reverse complement strand
AAACTGTCGAAATCTGAACATTACTGCAGGACACTGAGAAAATGCCTGTCCTGTTTATCTACGGAGCGAAGGAGTGATGGAAAAACACGATATCAACATAGCACTGGCAGGAAATCCAAACGTCGGCAAGAGTGCTATTTTCAACTCTCTGACCGGCATGCGCCAGCATACTGGGAACTGGCCTGGCAAGACGGTGGCGCGGGCTGAAGGGGAATTCGAACTCCTGGGCAGAACGATCCACGTGGTAGATTTACCCGGTACCTATAGCTTGGCGGCCCAGTCTCCGGAGGAAGTGATCGCCAGGGATTACATCCTATCGGACGAGCCGGACGTGATCGTGGATGTGGTGGATGCCACGAACCTGGAACGAAATCTGAACCTGACTATCCAGATACTAGAGATGACAGACCGGGTGGTGGTAGCTCTCAACCTGGTGGACGAAGCTGCCAAAACAGGGATCGAGACGGACGTGGACGCGCTGTCCAAGGCGCTGGGCGTGCAGGTGGTGCCGACGGTAGGTGTCTCGGGTGAAGGGATGGAAGACTTAGTACGTGCGGTCGCCTCCGTGGCCGACCGAAGAACAGAGACGGATCCTGTCCGCCTGGACTACGGCAGGGTGATTGAGAGGGCGGTTGTCATCTTGGAGCGGATGTTGGAGAACATCGGCGTGGAAAGGCGCACACGGTGGCTCGCAATCAAGCTGCTGGAAGACGATCCGCAGATCGTCGGAGCTTTCCGGCAGGGCGATTTGGGCCTGTGTTGCCCGCAACTGTTGCGACCGGGGGCCGATCCGTCGTCTGACTCACTCCGTCCGATACTGGATACGTCGTACCGTTTGGGAGAGGGAATGGATCCCGATGCCAAAGTAGAGATTGTGCGCCGGAGGTACATCCTGGCTGACAAAATCGTTCATTCGGTGCAGCGCCGTCACCCAAAAGCATGGAGCAATATAACCGAGAAGATAGACCGGGTGATAACCCACAAAATCTGGTCGTGGCCGATAATGCTGGCGATGCTGGCAGCGGTCTTCTGGATTACCATCCAGGGAGCCAACTACCCGTCCGACCTGCTGGAAGAGGCCACGGACTGGCTCGTGGTGGCTTCCAGAAGCTGGCTGCAGAGCATAGGTGCGCCCTGGTGGGTCACCGGAGCCCTCGTGGATGGGCTTACGATGGGCACCGGCACTGTCATCGCCGTGATGCTGCCGCCCATGATAATTTTCTTCACCCTTTTCTCCCTCATGGAAGATATGGGGTTCATACCCAGGATGGCGTTCAACATGGACAGGGTGATGCGCCTGGTAGGATCGCAGGGGAAGCAGTGTCTGACCTGCATGATGAGTTTCGGGTGCAATGTCACTGGGGTTCTCTCCACCAGGATAATAGACAACGAGAAAGATCGCCTCGTGGCGATCCTGACATCTCCCCTGGTGATTTGCAACGGACGGTTTGGGGCCGGCATTGTGTTGGCGATTCTTTTGTTCAAGGATAATGCACTCCAGGTCATGCTGGCCATGGTTGGGCTTAGCCTCGGCAGCGTGTTCCTGGCCACATTCGTCCTGAACCATACCATCTTCCGGAAGGAGCCAGGGGGGTTCGTCCTGGAACTGCCGCCGTACCGGGAACCACAGTGGCTTCAGGTGATCTGGCGTTCCCTGCGGGATCAGACGGGGAGAGTGATGCTTCGAGCGATAGAAATAGCAGCACCTGCCAGCTTGATCATCTGGGCCATGGGCAACATACCCCACAACGCTCCTTTCAACGAAACTTTGGTGGGGCGGCTGGTGCATCTAATGGCTCCGCTGGGAGCTCCATGGCACCTTAGCGGGGAGATGATGACCGCTCTGCTCTTTACTCTACCCGCGAAAGAGATCGTGGTGCCTTCCCTGGCCATGACCTACGGGCTTCAGCACACGTTGAAGAATGCCACCCAGTTGCTGGCAACTCTAGCGTCGAGCTGGACCCCGCTGACCGCGTTCACGTTCCTGACCTTTTACATGCTTTACATGCCGTGCCTGGTGACCGTCTGGGCTACCTGGAAGGAGACTCGCAGCATCCGGTGGACGGTAATGAGTATGCTGGTGCCGCTGACGACGGCAATCGTCATCACCACCATCGTGTTCTGGGCTGGCAGAGCAATGGGGTTCTCGTGAGGAAGACGCATTTTCTCGACATTCCGAGGAGATTTCTGTGACGGCAACTCTGCTGTCCCGTCCATGGAGTGCACTACGCTTGATCATAGTGCTGCCAGGCGCTTCTCGACGTTGCCCTGGATGATGTTATTCGTGCTCTTGCCAGCCACGACGCCTTGGCGATCTGCCAAGACCGGTACGGGTGCAACATGTGTTGAATCTCGAAAAGTCGTACCGATGGGGAGGGTGAACTGCCTTGGGGGAATCCGCTCTTCGCGCATTTACAATTCAACTGGTAGCGCTCAAAACTGTTGGGACGGAGCGGCTCTTAGCCCTCTCCTACCCCAACCCATCCCTCTCCCACAGGCGTGGGCGAGGGATGGACCGTCGGGCAGCTTTCGTTTCCCCAAGCGGCTTCGCTCCGGTCGGGCTGGTAGCCCGACCTACAAAGCATCAATCGGCATCGCTCGGCCGGCACGGCGAAGAGAGGACATCCGAATCCATGTCCAAAGCTCAGGGGGTGAATTCAACCAGAGACCCGTGCGGACTCAACCCCCTGCCAGTTTCTGTGCCAGGGAAATCAACATCACTGCGAGGGCGTCATACCCGGCATGGGCGACTATAGCGACAGTGAGGTTGGCATAACGCCGCAACAGGCCAAGCACCACGCCTATGAGGAAAATCAGGACAACCCCCGGGCTGAGAGCGTACTGAGTATGGGCGAGCATGAACAGGAAAGAAGTCAGGACAATGCCCAGCCTGGGTTGCAGCGCACCTCTGAACACCATTTCCTCGCCAATCCCTGCTGAAACCCCAAGCGTCAAAGCTCCCCATGGGGTATACACTCCCCCCAGGAGTGCTCGGTTTATCTCTTCTATTTCCTTTACTTTTTGGGGATCGACCAGATACATGGTAACGCCGTATGCCAGGTTCAGACCGTACACGGCCGATACCGCTGCTGCAGCCAGCATCCAGTACCAGGCTTTCATCCCGCCAAAACCCAGCCTGCGTAGGGCGTCCTTCCACCCCCGGCGCACCAGCCACCCGATGCCTATCAGCGCCATCAACGCCTCGACCGCTCCTTGGGAGGCTATTTCCCACAGACTCAGGTGCGGAATGCTCTTTGGAATATCCTGCGCTCCCCAAAACATCACCCACTGACCCGCCCCCATGCCGAACAGCCAAAGAGCCATCAAAAGTGCTGTTGCATGGGGGGGATGTGCGTATGGGTCGAAGCCGTGGGAAGGCCATCTGAGTTTCTGGCGCACGCCCGGCACCAATACAAGGAGCGACAGGAGCCCAATTGCCAGGGCCACCCAGCCGGCATCTTTCAAATGCATCGAGGAGATACCGAGCGCGATATGCCCACCCCGCGCTACCCGCTGGTACATCACCAGGCCCACTCCGGCAAATACCCACACTAAGGAGGAAAGCAAGTTCAACAGGAACGATACCGCTCTCCATATCCTGTGACTCTCTCCGAGGTTCGCCAGGAGCAACAAGATCAAAAGGGGCACGAACAGAAATAGATTTTCGAGTCCGACGTCATGAAACGCCATGATTCCCCCAGTCCCGCATAAATGGTAGCTGTGATACACCAAGACATCGTTTCGGAGCTAACGGTCAAAAGCGTCAAGAGATCGTTTTGCACCTCAACAAGATAATCGCCAACACATCGTTCCGCTCTGGTTGCGGCACCTTGGCATCGAGAAGGCTCCAGCGTTCTTTGTCTGGAGGTGCGTCATGGGCGCAA
>CAZDOZ010000075.1:0-11627 GCA_964507175.1 uncultured Anaerolineae bacterium | reverse complement strand
CAGGATACTTTCCCATTCTCAGGCAACCGTCACCATTTGCGTGCCGACGAATTCAGCATCGAGTTTCGGTTCGCCATCTTCGAGCAACATCTCAATGACTTCTCGAAGATTCCTTTGCAGTTCGTCGAGGGTTTCCGCCTGCGTATGAGCGCCTGGGAACCCCGGCACATAGCCGACGTATAGTCCAGTATCAGGGCATCTTTCGACAACCGCAGGAAAGACTCTCATCTTACTCCCTCTCACCTGTTGGATTCGTTCAGTGTGATTCCGATGCTATCGGCATTGCAAATGCTGCACCCGAGATAGAAAAACGTCAAAACGCCCGCACCCGGTCCCAAATTCTCTATCTCAACACCGCTCCCTCGTTCGCGCTGGCGTCCATGTGAGCGTGGTAGGCAAGCCAGAAAGCTCACGCTTTACCGGATGCCACTCCTTTGCTTCCGCCGCTCCAGTTCCTCGTCGCTCAGTTCCGCCTCCAGGCGGCGGTTCGGAATCTCAATAACAATCATACGCCGGACGCCCGCTCCTCCCTTAGTCCATGCCTATTCAGCTTTCTGTCAGAGAAAGCCTTCCTCACATCATCTCGACGACGCGGGTTTACAGAGTTGCCTGCTGCATGCACGTCTTCCGCTGCAAATTTCACTTTAAATTGTATCACTCGCCAGATGGCAAAACAAGCCGGAGCACGCCCGGGAGTTCAAAGCGAAGCCTGGAGGCCCCCACGGGCCCTCAGGATTTCCCCTGAGATATCTTCAGCCTCAATCAACCCCAAGGGATGGGGTGTGCCATGTTTCAGGCGTGTCGGAGAGGCTCCAGAAGCGGCATGGGCTTTCGATTTGCTTCGCCCCCCTGTTTTAGCCGGAGTGACAAGAGGTGAAAAAAGGTGTATAATTTGTTTGATGTAGGGCTGCTTCGCTGGCGCCGGGTTGGTCTTTTTGCCGGGCATATCGTGAGGTAAGCCTGCCTCGTAAGTCAGTCGGGTTTTGCTGGAGTTCGGTTATCTTGGACAAGGAGGAAAAAACCATGTCAGCCTATGATTACCCGCTTTTGCTCAAAAATGTTCTCGAGTCTGGTGTCAACTGGACCCCCAAGCAGCAAATTTTCTATCGTGACCAGTTCCATTACACCTACGCCGACATGTATCAGCGTGTGCTGCAACTGGCAGGAGCGCTGCAATCTCTGGGAGTCAAGCAGGGTAGCAAGGTAGGTGTGATCGAATGGGATAGTCACCGCTACCTGGAAATGTACTTCGGTATTCCCGGCATTGGAGCGGTGATGCACACCATAAACCCGCGTCTGGCCCCTGCAGATGTGGCCTATGTCATGATGCATGCCGAGGACGAAGTCATCATTTTCCACGAGGACTTCTTGCCATTGATTGAAAACCTGCGCCCGCAATTGGCAAACGTCAAGAAATACATCCTTATCACCGACAAGGCCGAAGTCCCCCAAACCCCCTTCGCCGATACCGATTACGAGACTTTCCTGGCCAGCGCCACACCGCTGAAGGAGCTCCCTGACATCGACGAGAACACCCAGGCCACGCTTGCCTACACGACCGGCACGACCGGTAAGCCCAAAGGGGTGTATTTTACACACCGCCAGCTGGTGCTGCACACCCTGGCTAGTCTGGTCACATTGGGTTCTCTGGCCGATTTCGGTGGGGTGAACAAGTATGATGTGTACATGCCGTTAACCCCGCTTTTCCATGTGCATGGCTGGGGTGTACCTTACATGATGACCATGATAGGCGCCAAACAGGTCTATCCGGGACGTTATGAGCCAGAGATGATACTCAAGCTGATCGTCGGCCACAAAGTAAGCTTCAGCCACTGTGTGCCGACTATCTTACAGATGATCGTCAGTGCCCCGGCAGCCAAGAACTTCGACTTGAGTAGCTGGAAAGTAGTGATTGGCGGGGCTCGGCTTCCCAAAGGTTTGGCAAAGGCCGCTGCCGAATTAGGCATAAAAGTGTACGCTGGTTATGGCATGTCCGAGACAGCGCCTATTTTGACTATTGCCATGTTGAAGCCGACTATGAGGAAGCTCAGCGACGAGGAGCAGATGGATTACCTCGTTAAGACCGGCGTGCCCGTTCCGCTGGTCAAGCTTCGCATAGTCAACTCCGAGGGCAAAGAGGTCGCCCATGACGGCAAGGAACATGGCGAGATCCAGGTGCGTACTCCCTGGTTGACCCCTGGCTACCTCAAGGAGCCAGAGCGCAGCGAAGCCCTGTGGGAGGGCGGCTGGCTTCACACCGGCGACGTGGCTGTGATTGACCCAGAAGGTTACATTCAAATCGTGGATCGTTTGAAGGATGTTATCAAGAGCGGCGGTGAGTGGATAACATCGCTTGAGCTCGAGAATCTGCTCAGCTTACATCCTGACGTGAGCGAAGCCGCTGTGATTGGTGTGCCGGACGAGAAGTGGGGCGAGCGCCCGTTGGCTATCATCGTCCCCAAAAAGGAAGTGCCCGACGTGGAAAGCCTGAAAGCGCATCTGAAGAAGTATGCCGATCAGGGCGTCATCCTCAAATGGGCTATTCCGGACCGCTATGAGTTCGTCGATGCTATACCCAAGACTAGCGTGGGCAAGATCGACAAGAAAGCACTGCGTGCTGAGTACGCCGGCGAGGCGTGATTCTCTTCCGCTTTCGGCTCTGAGGAAGTCTTTGGGTATTCCGGGTGGCATTGTCGCCCGGAACACCCAGATTTCCTTGGCGACCTCAGTATCCGACATCTTGGCCCTCGTTCTCTAACTCCAGGGCTACGGAGGGAAATCTTCTACAAAGGCTATAAGGAGAGAAAATGAATTTCGAGCTGACCGAAGAACAGAAGATGCTTCAGCAGGTGGCGTATGAATTTGCCGTGAACGAGTTTACGCCGATTGCGAAGGAATGTGACCGGGAGGAAAGATTCCCCCGGGAAGTGTGGAAAAAGGCCTGTGAAAACGGGCTCATCGGTGCTTATATTCCGGAACAATACGGCGGCATGGGCGCAGGATTCCTTGAAAATGCGTTGATCATGGAGCAGTTTTCCCGGGTTGACATGGGGATCGGGCTCATCGGCGCCGCTACATTCGGCTCCGAGAACATCCTTTTCTTCGGCACCGAGGAGCAGAAGCAGAAATACCTTCCACCCATTGCCAGTGGTGAGGCTATCTCAGCAGGCGCCTACACAGAGCCAAATGCCGGCACCGATGTGGCTGGCATCAAGACCAGGGCCAGGAAGGACGGTGGTGATTATGTGATCAACGGAAGTAAAATGTTCATCACCAACGGCACCATCTGTGACTTCATGGTTGTTCTGGCTGTCACCAACCCGGAGGCGGAGAAGCGCCACCGGCGCCAAAGCCTGATTCTGGTGGAAGCGGATAGGCCCGGAATCACCCGCGCGAAAATTCATGGCAAAATGGGCATTCGGGCCAGCGACACAGCTGAGATTGCCTTTGATGATGTGCGAGTGCCGCAGTCGAATCTCATTGGCCAGGAGGGCAGAGGGTTCTACGAGGTGATGCAGTTCTTCGACGTCACGCGCATTATGGTCGCAGCTCAGGGCGTGGGTGTTGCCCAGGGCGCTTTCGATCTGGCGCTGAAATACGTCCAGGAACGAAAGGCTTTCGGGCAACCCATCATCGCCAACCAGGCGGTTCAGTTCAAGCTGGCCGAAATGGCTACGAAAATCGAGCTGGCGCGGACCCTGATGTACAGGGCGGCCTGGACTATCGACAATGGCGCTACTGACCCCAAACTAAATGCCATGGCCAAGTACTATGCCGGCCACACGGCCACCTGGGTAACAAACGAAGCGCTGCAGCTTCATGGTGGCTATGGTTACATTGACGAGTACGACGTACAGCGGTTTTACCGTGATGCCAGGATTCTGGAAATTTACGAAGGGGTGCGCGAGGCAGAGCTGATGACGATCGCCCGGCGGTTGGTATGAGGCGAATGGAAGCCATTAGCGGTCAGCCGTTAGCCAACAGCAGAACTCATGTTGTGTGTGCTTTTTCCGTAGGAGTGCTAGCGGCTGACCGCTTGCATGCTTGTCGTTACGTAACTGTTCGGCCTTGAACAAATTGAACGCAGATACCCGCAGATAAATCGAGTAGACCAGAGAAGATCAGCGAGAATCAGCGCCTGTCAGCGTCATCAGCGTTCCATTGCTGGGGAGGCTGAGTAGTAACGTCGTTACTAAAAACATCTCGGAAATGAAGCCATTTACCCAACGCGAAGCCGCAAGAAAGTCTTAAAAGTCTTTGTCTCTCTGCCGCTTTGCGTTTTCTTTCGGCCAAACTCGGCGGTGCTTCTTCCGTTTGAGCAGCGCCACGCGCTGTGGATTTACTCGGAGTGATAGGGGTGGATCTGCCAAAGATCGCCCTCTGAGGCAGCGCGTCCTGTTCGGCGCTGGAGCACTGCATTGCTTCCCCAGCGGCAATCTCAGGTTTTTCTCAATTCTCTGAGACCTTTTGCAAGGCACCCTGGCCTGAGAGAGAAAGCAGGGGTGCTTTCCATGTACTCGAAATAATCTTCTCCGAACTTTTCTATGCACTCAGGTTCTTCGATCACGGCTACGAAGAAAAAGGCTGCAAGAATCGCCCATCCTGAAGAGAGGATAGCCACTAGCGAGTTGAGGAGCAAGGCTATTCCAAAAGGCACAATGGCGAGACCCAAATGCTCGGGATGTCTCATGCAGGAGTATATCCCACTTTTTACGAGCCTGTTCGGCCATATGCTTCTGTGGCCTGGTGTATGTCCCATCTTTTTGAGTGTTTTTCCTGCTGTTATGTGAAGAGAAAATCCCCAGGCTAGAACAACGATCCCTAAGATGCTCAACCAGATTCCAAAAACATCCGTTAGAGACCATATGTCCTTCAGCAAGTAACCAGGCAAAAAAACTAGAAACCAAACTACAGGCCAATACAAGAACTTCCATATTTCTTTTGGGGTTTTCTGATCTCCGCTCATATTTCCCCTCATTACCAGGTTCGGCTGGCCCAGCCTGAGATTACTGCCGAGGCGAGCGCACGCTCGCTCGCCTCGGACTGGAATATCGACTCAGATTTCCGAAAGCATTTCCCCGGCCAGGCTTACCAATCGATCGGCTTGCTCACGAATTCCACCAGCAAATCAGCACTGGCGATCACATCCTGCATGTCCACCATCTCCGTTTTGGAGTGGACGTAACGGCTGGGGATCGAGACCGCTCCGGCGGGGATGCCCTCACGGGCCAGTTGGATGACCGATGCGTCGGTGGTGCCGCCGGGAAGCACCTCCATCTGGTACGGAATACCGGCGCGCTCCGCCGCGTCCACCAGCGCCTGCCGCACGCCCAGGTGGGCGATCATGCCGGAATCGAGCACTTTGATCGCTGTCCCCTTGCCCAGGGCGACTGCCACAGGCGGGGCTTTAGGTGTGTCTGCAGAGATGGTCACATCCACGGCGATGCCAACGTCCGGGGCCACGCTGTACGCCGCCACCATTGCGCCCTTGGGGCCGATCTCCTCCTGCACGGTGAAGACGAAATAGACATCGTTATCCGGATCCTTCAGCCGCCGGGCCACGTCCAGCAGCACAGCGCACCCCACCCGATCGTCCATGCTCTGGGCCACCAGGCGCTTCCCCAGATCGTGGAACACGGGGTAGAATGCCGCCAGGTCGCCTACTTTCACTGGGGAGTCCTCTTTGCTGGTGGCCCCCACATCCAGGAACCACTTGTTCCAATCGGGCAGCTTCGGCGTTGGCTTCCAGAGGTCACCGCTCTCATCTTCAGCCCAGAAGACGCCAACGGCGCCGTTGGCAAACCGGACCCTGTTCCCGGCCAATGTGACCGTGAGCACGTACCCCACCGGGCGCACCCTGGCGAATCCTTTCTCGTCGATGTGGCTGACCACCAGCCCGATTTCGTCCATATGGGCTGCCAGCATCACTTTTTTCCCGCCGTCCTTGCCGCGTTTCAGCGCTATCAGGTTGCCCATGGCATCCTTGCGGATGTCGTCCACGAACGGCTCGATCTCCTGCCGGATAAGCTCGGCAACCTTACCTTCCTGCCCTGTAGGGCCGAAGACCTTCACGAGTTTCTCTATCAGATCTTTCACTATATCCTCCTATGTCACGCCTCGAAACCCACCGGGAATCCGGGCAGGGCTTTTTCGAGGAGTTTGAGAAGATTGTTGACATCCTCCATCTCGATCACCGAGACGGGGCTGTGGATATACCGGCTTGGGACGGCCAGGATTGCCACGGGGATGCCGCCTCTGGACAATTGTACGGCTCCTGCGTCCGTTCCGCCGACCCGCGGTTGCTTTACCTGGATTGGGATGCCGGCCTCGTCAGCTTGTGCCAACAGGTAACTTGTCAGTCGGGGGTCGGCGATAGTTCTCCTATCCATGATCGTGACGGCCGGGCCATCCCCCAGGCGCGTCGTCGGGCTCAAATCTTCCTCCCGCGGCAGGTCGTCGGCCACGGTGGATTCCAGAACCAATGCCGCGTCCGGTTCCACACCCCACGCCGCCGCTCTCGCTCCGCGCAGCCCTTCTTCTTCCAGGATCGTGAAGACGCCGTACAGGTCGTAGGGCATCCTGGGCCCGCGCAGCACGGCGATGAGCGCCATGCACCCGACCCGGTCGTCGAGAGCCTTGCCCAAAAAGCGGCCACTTTCCGGCAAAGAGCCGCAGTCGGGCAGGGCCGGCGGTTCGCCGATGAAATGAGCCTCCGTGTCGAAATGGATGGCGGTGCCCAAGGGGGCTTTCTCCAGCGCTTCTTTCTCGTCCTTTGCGCCGATGTCGACCCGCAGATCTTTCATCTTGATCCGCTTGTCCCGTTCTTCCTGCGTCTGCAGGTGTATCGGCTTGTACCCGATGACGCCGGGGAGGCCGTCGCGCCCGACTTTCACCCGCTTGGCAATGAGGACGTGCGAATCCACGCCGCCCAGCGAATCGAATTTCAGGTATCCCTGGTCGTCGGCACCGGTGACGATCAGCCCCACCTCGTCCATGTGGGCCAGGATTGCCAGCTTTCTGCCGTCGGAGCCTGTTCCCTTCTTGAAGGCGATCAGGTTGCCCAGGGCATCCACTTTCAGACTGTCCACATAGCCTTTCAGCGCTTTCGCTATGTGGTCCCGGACTTTTCCTTCGTCGCCGCTGGCACCGGGCAAATCCGACAGCTCTTTAAGGATCGTGAGTAGTCCCTTCTGTCCATTCGTTTCAGGCATTCTGCACCTCCTCCGGCAGGCGGATCGCCATTTTCTCCCTGGAATCGTCCGAGAGCCCCGCGGCGAACTGTGCCAGCCAGCGGGCGGCGGCTTCCACGTCACCCCACGCTATTGTCTCCACCGCCGTGTGCATGCTCCGCAGCGGCAGAGAGATCAACGCCGTAGGGATGCCGCTCCGAATCACCTGGAGCGCCCATGCGTCGGTGCCGCTGGGCCCCGTGATCACCTCCTGCTGGTATGGGACGTTCCAGCGGTCTGCCACGGTTTTCAGCTCCTCCACCAGCGGGCGATGAAAAGCAGGCCCTAGAGCCAGCATCGGTCCTTTGCCTGCTTCGTGCCCCTGGTCTTTGCCCACGCCCGGCTGGGTCGCGAACCCTACATCCAGGGCTATCCCCAGGTCGGGGAAGACGGAGTAGCCGCCGGTGAAAGCGCCTTTGTGTCCGATTTCCTCCTGCACTGCGCCCAGGAAAATCACGTCCCAGCGGTGGCGGTAGTCCTGGAGTATGCGGAGCGCTTCCACGATGGCGACCACACAGGCGCGATCGTCAAAGGCTTTGCCGAAGATTTTGCCGTTCATCAGCTCGCCGAAGCGCCCATGCAGAGTAATCGGGTCACCGATCCTGACCAGGCCCCGGAGGTCGTCGTCGCTGCTCATGCCCACATCTACCAGGATGTCCTGCCACCGCGGGACGTCCTGTCCTCCCAGGTGAGGGGGGCGAGCCCCGATGACGCCTGGCAGGTCTTTTCTGCCGTGAACTACCACTTCCTGCCCCAGGAGCGCCCGTCGGTCGAATCCTCCGACGGGATGCACCCGCAGGAAACCTTCCCAGAAACCGCTCACCACCAGGCCGATCTCGTCTGTGTGCGCGGTGAGGAGGAGCCTTCCGGGTGACTTCTCGTCTCCCTTGGACGCCTTGCCTCTCTTTAAGGCGATGACGTTGCCCATCTGGTCGGTTTTCACCTCGTCCACCAGCGGGCGCAGCTCCTCCACCAGGATTTCCCTTACCACCCCTTCTTGCCCCGATATTCCTGAGGCCTCAGAGAGGCGGCGCAAAAGCTCTTTGCCTTCCAACTTAGCCTCCTGACAAATCAGTGAATCGACGAATCAGCGGGTTACGTCCCCGGCGAGGGGTCATTCCGCTGATTCTGCCATTAAAATACGGCGGCAGGGGATTCCTACCACCGTGTAATTCGTCTGAAATGCAAGCCTGGCTAGTGAACTTTGGACATGAGTTCGGATATCGTCTCTCCGGCTGAGTGAATCGCTACGGGTGCAGCATGCTGCACCCGTACCGGCCGAACGTTGCCTTGCTAACGATGCACCGCTACTCACCATGTCCGAATTCATCTCTGAACCCCAGCGGCTGCCGTCCGGACGTGCGACCGTCGTGGTGTGTTTTTGGCGAGCAGGCGAAGCTCGCTTACCAAGGACACACCCACTACCTTTCCCAACGTCCCCTGGCGGAAAGCGGCGGGATGCCGACCCCTCACGGGATCAGCAGCCGCTGCCCGATGTAAATCTCGTCCGGGTTGTTAATGCCGTTGGCGGCTTGGATCTGTGCCACAGTCGCACCGTATTGCCGAGCGATAGATGAGAGAGTCTCCCCTGCGCGTACCACGTGGTACCTGACCGGGCGCGGCGTTGGGGTGATAGGCCGCGTTGGTATCCGGAGTGTCTGCCCGACCACCAGCAAATCCTCATTTTGGAGGTTGTTCGCTTTGGCAATCGCATCCGGCGAGACGTTGTATGCATGGGCTATCAGGGAGAGAGTGTCCCCCTGCTTCACCACGTAAGTGACGTAGGGAGGTGCCGGCCGCGGCACGCGGAGCACCTGTCCAATTCTCAGGGTGTCCGATGTCAGGTTGTTAAATGCCCTCAGTTCCCCGATGGTGGTGTCGAACCGCTCCGCCAGTCCAAAAAGGGTATCGCCGGGCCGAACCACGTAGGATTGATACCCTGGTGCCTGCGTAGGCTGCGCGCTCTGGGGCACTTTCAGTACCATTCCCACCTGGATTGTCTCGGAACTCAGGTGGTTCAGGCGGATCAGCTCGTCCACGCTTGTCCCGAATTTCACGGCTATGGACGAAAGTGTGTCTCCTGAATGCACCACGTATTCGGCCATTTGGGGCAGCGGGGTAGGCGTCGGCACTGGCTTTTTCGGTTCCGGTACCATCAGTTCCTGCCCCACGATAATGTTGTCGCTGAGGAGGTGGTTGTAATCCCTGAGCCATCGAGACGTGGTGCCAAACCTCTGAGCGATGGAAAAGAGTGTATCCCCCGGCTGGACGCGGTAGGAAATCATGGGGATGTTCTCCGTTGGCGTGGGCGAAGGCACCGCGGCAGGAGTAGCAGTGGCGCTGCCGGGGAGTGGGGTGAGCGTCGGGAGAGTCGTTGGAGAAGCGGCGTGTTCTCCCGTTGCCTGGGCGGGCTGCTTTGTGGCATTCTTAGGGGAGGCAGGTTGGGCGGTCCCCTCGACGGAAACAGTCGTGGCGTTGCCCGCCTGGGCAGGAACGAACTTCTCACCTTTGTGGGCTTTCTTAGTGCATCCCACTGCTACAAGGGATACCAGCAACAACAGGATTAGCAGCTTAATCTGTGGTTTCACGATATCACTCCTTTCCAGGTCGCTCGTAGGCGGATCCTTGCTCACGTTTACGCCTAGAACCTGTCCAGTGAACGCACTTATGATATCATACCGCTGTAGCAAGGTCAAAGGTATGGACAGGCGGGAGAACGAAGCAATTCCTGAGCCCTCAGGATTTGCTTCGAAATCCCTGAGAATAGAAACTCTGGGGAAGGGAATGGTGAGTCGCGGCAACTTCGCTCTGCATGCAGGAGCTTTGGCGGATATGCAGAGGGTCATGTCGAGATTTGTGCGTGAGGTGCCTTTGGATCACCTGCCACACACCATTGGCGGGGCTGACGTGCATTATCGTTTCGGGAAGGCGGTAGCTGCCATGGCGGTGCTTGGTTTCCCCGATATGCGGCCAGTGGCAGAGGTTTCCGTGGAGGTTCCGATGCCCTGGCCATACGTTCCAGGTCTTCTGTCGCTGCGTGAGCTTCCTCCGCTGCTGGCTGCGTGGGTTGCCCTGCCTACACGCCCGGATGTGCTCCTGTGCGATGCCCACGGGCGTGCTCATCCCAGGCGCTTTGGGCTGGCGAGCCACTTCGGTTTGATGGTCCCTATCCCGGTGATCGGGTGCGCAAAGCGTAAGTTGATTGGGGAGTACGTTGGGCCGGGTAGGAATCGGGGGGATTTTTCCTGGCTTCTGGATAATGACGAACGGGTTGGTGCTGCTGTGCGGACGCAAACCGGCATCCGGCCAGTTTACGTGAGTGTCGGAAACAGAATTACCTTGCCGGAGGCGATATACCTGGTGGTGGAGTCGGCTACACGCTATCGGCTGCCGGAACCGCTCCGGCGGGCACACGCTCTGGCATCCTCGCGTCACTGAGCGGGTGCGATGCATAGGTTTCCCGATAGCCGTCGTGAGTGGGAGGGAGGGATAACCCATTCGCCTGGCTAGTGGCAACGTTTTCTTTGGGCGGGCTGATCATCGGTTTGTACAGCCTGTTCAGAGCAGGTCGGCCAGGCTATCCAACACGAAATCGGGCGAGCCTTTCTCGGCGTCGCCAGGCAGACACTTGCCGGAACATACCAGAACCCCGATGATGCCCAGTTTCTGGGCGCCAGTCACGTCTATTTCAATATCGTCTCCCAGCATGGCAGTTTTGGATGGAGGCAGTCCCAGGTCTCTCAGGGCGGCATTGAAGAATAGTGGATTTGGCTTTCCTGTGACCACGGCTTCCTGCCCGCTGGCATACTCCAGCGCTGTCACGAATGGCCCCGCATCCAGGGCCAGGCCATCCTTGCGTCTCCAGTACCGGTTTTTTTGGAGTGCCACCAGGCGAGCGCCAGACATGAGTGCTCGGAAAGCTTTGTTGAGCACATTGAAATCCCAGGCTTCCCCCAAATCTCCCACCACAACGAAGTCGGGGGAGACCTCATCGATCGGGATACCCTCGAATTCGCTGGCAGCGTCTTCTGTCAGCACTGGCATGTAGCTTGACGCTTTTTGGGACTCCAGGTATCCTACGGCAGCGCTAACGGTAGAGAATATTTCTTCCTCGGACACGTCGAATCCCATCCTCTTTAATTTCTGCCAAAGGGAGTGGCGGCTTTTCATGCTCGTGTTGGTTACCAGGCGAAACGGTATTCTTTCTTTGCTCAGCATCCGCAAAGCCTCCGGAGCGCCTGGTATTGGTTCAGTATCGTTGTAGAGAACCCCGTCCACGTCTATCAGCAATCCCTCAATCTGTGAGAGAAGCTCGTGCATTGCAACCTCCTCTATTCGTCAGGTGTTCTGGGGCCAAGGATAGCACAACGATGGGATGCAGGCAAAGGGAGCCTCACA
>CAZDOZ010000074.1:0-11698 GCA_964507175.1 uncultured Anaerolineae bacterium | reverse complement strand
TCTGGCAACTCTACAGGCATGAACATAGATGCCGGATACAGGTATCCCCCAGGCTCTGATAGATCCTCGTCCACGATGCGAAGCATACCGTGTGACTCGGCTTCCGGATCCGGCAGTCTGCGGTATACCTTGCCGACGATCAGGCTTGCTGGGTTGCTCTCGTTGTCAATGCAAATGACGAATTCGCTCATTCGATGGACGCAAGCAAAACCATGAACATGAGGGAGCAATCAGTTGCCACCAAGTGGTCAAGCGAGAGGCGGCAACTTATGCAGCGGCTGGTAGTTTGCAGCCTGCTCCCATAACTCCAACAACTCCTCTTGGTGTTGAGAAGCCCACTCCACTATCAAACCTAACGCGCGAGGCGGAAGGTATCCTCCAATCACCATCAGAGTGCGAATATCTACCACCGCCCCATACTCTCCATATTCCACATGGAAATGTGGCGGTGGATGGTCGCCGAAGTACATCTTGATGACCATTCCGAAGAAACGACAAATCTCAGGCATGCTGAACGGCCAACTCCTGCAACCTGGGGAAAATGTCCTCAGGCTTCTTCCCTGTTATCCGAAGGTACAACGCATCGGGGCAAAGGTCTATTTCCTCTCCCCAGGCAATCTCTCCCCCAGGGCCGATATAGACCTTCTGAAATTCCCGGAAATCATTCCACAGGGCAAAAACCCCCTTGCCGACCAAATCCTTCAGGTCGACCACGCCTTCCACTCCATCGGAGTATTCGAGCCAAAGGCGATACCCTTCGAGGGGCTTCACTTCTATCGGCTTTGGGGGCAATTTGTCTCTCCTCATCTTTTTCCCTCCATACCCCGGCAATCCCAGGAGTATCTCATCCGCTCACAATTTTACCACGCTCTGTCCCCGCATGCCACCTGCCCTCGGCCCACATCCCGCCAGAGCGAGCAAAAAGCGGGCGCCATGGCGCCCGCTCCAAGTCAGTTCACGGCTTCACTTCGAAAGCCGACCCGCCGGTGCGGCCAAACACCTCCGGGAAGTACATCTCCGACGCCACCGTCGGCGCGACCAGATACCTGCCGGGCAGGGAAGCCCTCACCTGGTAGTGGAACTCGTAAGTTCCGGCGCGCATCCACCTGGAGAAAAGCGACACCCGCTCGTCGTGCATCTCCACGTGCTGCGGCACCCAGAACCACCACGGCGATTTCTCCCGCTTCACCGATGGCCCTGCAGCACGCCGCGTCGTCGTCTCCAGTTCCAGGTTCATCGGCTCCGTCCCCGCGGGGATGGGGTCTTCCACCATCACGAAGTGCATCGTCTGGGGCAGGATCAGAGTGATCTTCACGTCGATGATGTCCCCCACGTGGGCCTCGGAGATCGGCTTCTTCGGGTCAGAAGCCAGGGTGTACGTCCGCTGCACGAAGAACCCCCGGTTCAGCGGCTCGATGTCGTCCACCGGCCGGAACGCCCGCAAGTCCATCGTGTAGTACAGCCTGCCGGTATCCTTCCCGTCCTCTCCAGACTTCCGGGAGAAGACCAGGACGTTCTGCTCCAGCAGGTCGCTCACGGCTTTCCGGAGATCGAACTCCTCGCGCACGTCCTTCTCCGTCACCTGACGCCGCCACCACTTCTCGCTGTTGAGGGAGACCGACGCGCTGTAGTCGGGGTGCAGTTCGCCGCTGGATTCCAGCCAGTCGCTCAGGGCGATGAGCGACCACGCCGTCTCCTGCGTGGTTGCCCAGTGCCCATCCTTCCGGGCGGACATCAGCCAGCGCACCACCATCGGTATCCGGCGGTCGTCCCCAGCCAGCCGGATCAACGCATCCAGCACCACGGCGGTGGTCCTGGTGTCGCTGTTCATCGTCCACCAATCGGGGGACTTCTCCTCCCAGTTGATGCCGGTGGCGCTCACGAACGCGCCGTTGTCCAGGTCGCTCAGGAGCGCCTGCACGTCTTCGTCAGGACCGCCGAGGGTCTTCAAGGCCATCGCCAGGAGCGCTTTGCTCTCGTAGTTCAGGTGCTGGCGCTCGTCGAAGAGGTTGACGGCCCGGTTCACCCCGACGAGGCTCTCGTTCCCCGTGACGCGCTCGGCCTCGCTGAGCACGAAGATGTAGAACGCCTGCCTGTGGAATTCGTAGTCGAACCGGAGATCACTGACGGATCTCAACTGCGCTCTCACGTAACCCGCCGCCCTGCTCATCACCTCGTCCGACACGTCGAACCCGTTCTCTTTGGCCGCGGTCAGCCCCCAAAGAACGTATGCAGTCAGGTAAGGGCTGCTCTCCGCGTCGGTCAGCCACCACCCCCAACCACCGTCCAGGTGCTGGCCGTGGTAGAGCTTCTGCAACGACGTGTAGAGGGAGTCTTTCAGTTCCTCCTTCATCGTCTCGTTCTCCACGCCGTTCCGGATCATCGCCCGGTACGTGAAGAGGTTGGGCAAGAACTTGCTGACCAGTTGCTCGGTGCATTCGTAGGGATAGTGTTTCAGGTACTTCAGCCCGTCCAGCATCGCGACGGCCAGGGACGGCTGCAGATTCACTTCCAGATATCCCTGGGATCTGTCCAGGCCGGACGCGGGCAGCACAACCCCGTCCGTGACCGTCTCGCCGGGGCCCACCTCGCCGGAAGTGGCGGTGACCTCCTCCGTGGAGTAGTTGTACACCGGCGGCGTCAGCTCCACCGCATCCCGAAGGCCAGTGTCCGTGCTCCCTTTCCACCGGAGCTTCAGGACCATGCCCGATTTGCTCTTCCCTTCCACGCCGACGATCTTCTCCAGAGGCCATTCCAGCCGCGCCCGCTGTCCGGGTTGGATGGAGACGGTGTGGACTGCATCTCCCACGATGTCGGCGCCTTTCACATCCAGCCGCACCGTGGCCTGCACCGGTTTGTCGGTGTTGTTGTGGACGATGGCTGCCAGCACCGGGCGGTCGCCGACGGTGAAGAACCGGGGCGCCACGGGCCGAACCATGAATGGCAGGTTCACCACCAGGTCGGATTTCGCCTCGCCCACGCGTGTCTTCGCGTCCACGCCCCTGGCTTCCACCTGCCACGTGGTCAGGTTGTCCGGCACCTGGAAGCTGAACGTGGCCCGCCCGTCCTCGCCCGTCTTCACGACGGCGTTCCAGTACGCGTTGTCGGGGAAGTAGTGACGCACGTTCCATCCCGCACCGCCTCCACCGCCGCCTTTCTTCCCGGCCATCTCCCTGACAGCGGCTTTCAACAGCTTCTCCGCCTCGCTGAAGACCGACGACGTGGTGGACACCCCCAATCCGCGCTCGGAGTAGAAGCTCTGGCGCAGCGTGTGGAGCCCTTCGGTGCTGAGGGTCAACACGGCTTTGTCCACCGCCGCCACGGAGAACTCGGCAACCGCCGGCTTGCCGTCGGCGTCCGTCGCCTGCAGCGTGTAGGTCACCCACTGGCGGGGCTGCAGGTGATCCGAACTGGGCGTCAGGACGACGTGCAGGAGCCTCTTCTCGTCGCTCACCTTGAGTTCCACATAGCCGACGCGGGTATCGGGCAGGCCCTCCGGCCCGTCCCTGTCCCCCTGCACCGCCACCACCGAGACGAAGACATTGGGCGTGTACGCATCGCCGATGGGGATTTCGATTATCTCGCTGTTGGTGGAGAGCGTCCGGCGGAACACGTCGATGATGCCGCCCCGCTCCACCGTGACCAGGGCCTCCACCGCTTTCTTGTACGGCGACATCACCATGACGCGGGCCGTGTCGCCGGGGCTGTATTTCTCCCGGTCGGCCACCATCCGAAGCAGATTGTCGTTCCGGCGCGGCCAGGAGATGTAGCCTTTCCCCGCCACCCAGATGTGGAGTTTACTGGTGGTGATCCGGCCCTCGTCGTCCGCCGTTTGCACTTTCACCAGGTAGCTTCCGGTGTCCGGGAAGGCGAAATCATGGGAAAGCCTGCCGTCGGCGCCGGTCTTCAGGGTCTCGGTGATCACCGGCTTCTCCACCATCTCCGTCTCCCAGTACACGGAGCCGTTGGCCTCCTTCCTGACGTTGTGCCATTCCTCCTGGGAGACGGTCACGGTGAACGGCTGAGCCGCCAGGATCTTCCCCGCATAGTTCACGGAGATGAAATCGAACGTCCCTTTCTCGCCGACGGTGTAGATGTACGACCGGGGCGCAATGCCCACGTAGTCGGCGCCTTTGTGTATCCGTGCCGATGTCCTGCCGGCCGTGAAGAGCCCGTTGCTCCCTTCCACGTCGAACTCCACCACGAGCCGCTGGGCGATCAGGGCTTTGGCGATGTCCGCCGGAACCGTGACGGTGAAGTAGCCGTTGGCGTCGGTGGTGCCTTCCCCGTTCGCCAGCGTCCTGTCCCACGACTCTTCACTGCGCCGGAACCAGTACCAGAACCCCGGTTCCTCGAAATGGTAATTCGGGCACACTTCCGACGCGGGGCAGCGCCAGGTGAACGGCGCATCGTGGGCCGTGGCGTTCCACTCCACGTGGGCGTTGCTCAGCGGGCCGCCGAAGAAATACGTGGCTCGCAGTTGCACTTCGACCGTCTCCCCCTGGATGTAGTTGCTCTTCCCGGCTTTCACGTCGAGCTGGAACTCCGGCTTCCGGTACTCCGCCACCAGGAACGGCTGCGAGTACACGTCGTGCTGCCCCAGTGCCACCGAGAGGGAGTAGTGCCCAAGGGACGCGCCCTCCTCCACGTCGAAATCGCCGTGGATGGTGCCCATGTCGTCCACGGTGTAGTCATCGGAGAGGACGACTTTGTGCTGCGGGTCGAATATCCTGACGTGGGCAACCGTCCCCGCAGGCGGCAGGGAATACACGCCGTCCTGATCCCGCCGGATGACGGCCTTCCAGTGAACCGTCTGCCCCGGCCGGTAGATGGGCCGGTCGGTGTACAGGTCGACGGAATAATTCCCCGGAATGCCGTAAGCCGTGGGAAGATCGAACTTCCACCCTTCGACGGCCCGGCCGTTGTTGTCCGCGTATCCGTCCGGCGAGTCAGGATGCACCAGAACCGTCAGCCTCTGCCACGGCCTTCTTGGCTCCTCGAACTGCACCCTCCAGACCCCGTCGGAGTCCGTGCGCCCATCGATGGACTTGCCTCCCATGAAGAGGCGTAGCGGCACGTCCGGCACCGGTTCCCCGGTCTTCAGGTCCGTGACCCACACCAGCGCATCCTTGCTGCTGCTCTTCAGCACCACGTTGTAAGGGGTGAGGAGAATCACCACGTTTATCTCAGGACGGTGCTTGTCGTATTTCATGGAGACCCGGTAGAATCCGTCCGGCAGGGTGCTCCCGCCCTTGCCGGTGAGCGGTATCCTGTCCAGGTAGAACTCGTCCGAGTCCGGATGCTCGACGGTGTAGTCCCAGCTTTTCAACAGATGGGCGGGGTTCTCACTGCTCCTGGGATTCCCCAGAGTTCTCACTTCCTTCACGTCCAGGCGGTAAAGCTTCAGGTGCAGGTCGCGGACGCTCCGGTAGCGGACGCCCAGGTGGGGGGCGCCTTCGTAGGAATCGTAAATCGCCACGTATCCGGACACTATCGGCACGGCGGACGGCGGGTAGGAGCCGGTGGTGAAAGAGAATCGGTAGTCCTTCCCAAGTTTGTGCCCGTAGACGTCCCCGATTTCGCCGCTGAGGGTGATGGTGTAGGCTGTGTGGGCTTTCTTCTCGAAATAGACCCCTATGCTCTTGTCGTACCTGCTGTACCAGACGGAGTAATATCGCGGCTTCGGCTCTATGGAAACGGTCTTCGTAGTCACGCTGTTCGCGTCTATGTTCCCCAGAATATACACCCGGATGGGCTTGGTGGGGTCGAAATCCGCCTCGCCGTCTTTAGGAGAAGTGCGGGTCACCTCCGGCATCGGATAGGTATGCCAGGTCATCCACGAGGCCTTAGGGAGCGACGCCCGCCCGGATGCCGTGAGCGCCCCGCCTTTCACCAGGAGCCGGTACGAGGTGTTCATCTTCAGCGGAGACGCTGGAACGTAGGCTGCTACGGTATCGGTAACCCAGCGCATGGTGCCTGGCACCGGAGCGTTGGTGTCCATGTCAGTCAGCGTGGTGTGGGCAGCCACGGAGCCGTGGTCCATCGGCACGTTGAACGTGATGGTGAAAACGTCCGTCGGCCCGATGTAGCGGCCGCGTGGGAGCATGTCCAGCACCTGCGGCGGCTGCACGGCGAAATGCCAGCCGAAAGGCTTCGCCAGGGCGCTACCGGAAAGGTCTTTCAGCGACGGGTCCACGGTGACGGTGTAGGTCGCTCCGGCGTCCATCGCCTCCGACGGGACGAACTGGTAGACGCCGCCGTTCACCCACTCGCCTTTCCCTTCGACCTCGGGCTCGATCCGGAGCGGCGACGGGAAGCCGGTCTCCCCGCCGATGGTGGTCAGTGGCACGACGGGACGGTTGAACACTACCACGATCTTGCTCCGGGGAGCGACGTTCGTCGCCCCGTCTGCTGGCTGTACGCTGCTCACTTCCAGGTTCCCCCTGGCCCGGAACCGGACGACCAAATCCCTGCCCAGGCTCGTCCCGTTGGCCGCCTTCAGGTTCCCGCTCACCCGCAAACGGTAGGGCATGCCCGGCTTCAGGGTCGTCGCCGGATGGAAGACGAGTTCGTTCCCCTCGACTTTCACGTTTCCGGGCACGCTCGGCTCCAGCGCCAGGGCGTTCGAGGCGCTGGTGGGATCCATTTTCTCGTTGAAGACGATGGTGATGGGGGCGTCCGGAGCGATTTCCTCGCCCGGCCGCGGCGACATCTCAACGACCACAGGCGGCATGGGGGGACGCTGCGCTGCGGGAACAGTAGTCGGCGCAGACGTAGGCACCGGAGCCCCCGAAACCCCTGCCGTGGGGGATGGTATAACCGTACTCGGCGGACGGCACCCTGCCAGCATACTTCCGAGTGCTATCACTGCAAGGACCGTGGTGACCAACAACACAGATAACTTACATTTGAACATGTTCGTTCTCTCCTTTTGTGTTGTGCAGGCAGGCGCCTGCAGCAACGTCAGGGGATCGCACAAGGTACATTGGCTTTCTGGAACAAGACGTCTCGCGCTTACAGATTGTTCCCCTCTCTCGCCACTCGAACCAAATCTCCCGAAATGTCAAATTTCTTTGACGCCATTTTAGCATAGAGTGTCTAAATCCACCAACCCTATCACGAATCGGAGTTTCGAAGCAAATCCCGGGGGCCCCCAGAACACAAAAAGGGCATGGTCCCTCAGGATCATGCCCCGCAAAAAGCCAAATTAGAAAGCGCTGGTCTATTTGCCGACCATCTCGGTTTCTTCCACGGGCACCGACGGCATGGCAGCCGGTTCGTGTTCTTCAGGCTTGAGGTAAGGCTTCAGGTACATCTCCTTCCATATAGGGTCGAAGACCTCCCGGAGCTTCTCGTCATAGGCCAGCATCCCTTCGTAATACTCCTTGTCCCTAAGCGCCTCGGCCGCCGCCTCATCCTCTGGGGCCGCGTGGTACTTATCAATCAGTTCTCGGCCCACTTTATGGTGATCCCGTATCTGGCAGGGGAGAAGCCAGTTGCCATACTCCTCCGGGTGTTCTTTTGCCAAGGCATAGTTCTCCTGCCATTGGCGGATAGCCTGGAAGTATGGCTGATCGAATACATCATCCAGGGTACCGCCTTCGCGATAGACATCAAGGATGTTGACGGGGGAATACGGCGTGAAAACACAGGGCATTACCTTGCCATTCCAGTCGATGTACAGGTAATTCCGCCCCGCAGCAATACAGCCGTTGGAGGCAGTGCCGCTATTCCAGAAATCAGCGATCATGATCTTCCGTTCGCGAACCGTCTGCCAGGTGCGCTTCCACATCCATAGCCGCTGCTCTGGAGTGGGGAGCAAATCCAGGGTAAAACCGCGGCCGATAGGCATGTACTGGAAAAGCCAAGCATAAACTGCCTGCTGTTCGTCAAAGAAGAAGTTGATGAACTCGTCACTGAGGATCTCCTCAGCATTGATGCGGGTGCCGGTCACCGAAATGCCAAATGGCACACCAACATGGCGCAGGTTGGCCATCGCCGATAGGACACGCTTGAACACCCCTGCCCCGCGCCGCTGGTCTGTGAGGGCTTCAAAGCCCTCAACTGAGATGGCAGGGGTCACGTTCCCCACCTCAGCCATGCGTTCAGCCATTTTCTCATCGATCAGGGTCCCATTGGTGTACATCAGGAAGAAGCTGTCGTTGTGTTTGGCAAATGCATCGATGAGGTCCTTGCCCTGCGACCGATAGGTAAGCGGCTCGCCGCCAGAAATGGTAAAGAAGCGCATGCCCCACATGGTCTTGGCTTCCGTGAGGATGCGATCAAAGACATCCCAATCCAACCGCGGCCCACCGGGCCCGGAGCTAGCGTAACACCCTATGCAGTGGAGATTACAGGTCTTGGTGGGGCTGACTACCATCGTCGTGGGGGGCGCGTATCCGTTATGTCTCTCCTCGAAGCGCCGCCTGACGTCCTGTTGTCCCTTATCCTGATGAAAGACTGTATTCGCCAGCAAGACTTTCAGCAAACGCTGCAAGACTTTATAGGATATCTGCTTTCGCTCCAGAGCCCTGTTGGCTGATCCAACCACAGCCCGCAGCATGTCTACCTGGTCTTGCAGCACTTGTTCCGGGCGCCTCGGGTCAGCAATAGCTTTGGCTTCGGATATGAGGCGCCGTTCGAGTTCAGCCATGATCACACCACGCAACGTGTCGCTATACAATGCTTGAGCGGCAACAGACGACGTGAAACTCATACTACCCTTTGACAACTGCTGCATCAGTTCCTTTTTGCCAATCATCCTTGTGCCTCCTGGCTTTTAGATTGTGTTGTGCTCTGGGCCATCACCGGTCCGACTCTTTCCCCAACATTATAATCAATAATCCGAAAAAATCAAAAACAACGAAATCCAGAGCGGCGTCCCGACGCACAGCGGTTAGTCTAAGGAACGCCCGCGCTCTGCACTTTCGCGTCAATCGCCACCATGCGGTGATCCGACGAGACAGTCGACATGACCCTGGCGGACAGAGGCGCCAGATCCTTGAGCCAGACATAGTCTATCCTGTCCTTCGGTTCGATAGCCGGGTCGGTGGGTTCGTCTGGCAGGCCAAGTGCCCTGAACGGATCCACAAAGCCGGCGGAGACCATGGCCGCATGTACTGGAGAATCGGGAGTGGAGTTTAAGTCGCCGCCCAGCGCGGCGGGGCCAGGGCGCTCACCCATGAACTCGATCGCTTCCCGGATCTGATTTGCCCGCTCATCGGGCGTCAGGCCGAGCCAGACGCCATACACGTTCACCTCGCGCCCGCCGATCTCGATCTCACCCCCCACGATCCCTGTCTGCTCCAGGCGAGACGTGAGCAGCCTGCCTTCCTCCCTGGAAATCGGCCATCGGGAGAGGAGCGCGATCCCCGTCAGATGTTCTATCGTGGGCAGGTAGAGGGCATTCATCTTGAGTCTGCGCGCCAGCCAGAGGGCGTCGTCCACCATGTAGCTGGTCATCCTGCCGGTGTCCACCTCCTGAAGCGCCACCACGTCCACGCCGCTCTTCTCTATGGTGTCGGCGATGGCCGGAAGGTTGTACTTCCATCCAGCGTTGTAGCCGTAGTGTATGTTGTAGGTGCCCATGCGCAGCGTCTCGCCGGAGGCAGGTCGTACGCCAGCCGGGTATGCCCACCAGATCACCAGGGCAAGGGAGAGAGGCACGAGCAGCACCCATGTACTGACCTTGAGGGAGATGGCAGGAAGGAGCAAGCCCTTCGGCGGCAGGAGGAAAACCAGCGTCGCGACGAGCGAGCCGATCAGCACAATTGTCAGGCCAGCGCCACGGAAGATGTTCAGCGTGTACGGGTATGTGAAGGCAAAAGCATCGGCGAAGTTGAGGATGAGGAAAATCAACATCCCGGCGGAGAGCCAACCGGCACCGGCGCCGCCGAAATCGCTCTTCAGGTATCCTCGCAGGCCCCAGAGGAGCACGAACTGGGCCAGGAGCAACCCCACGAGAGCTATCCACCCATCGCCTCTGCTCCCCCAGGCAATGCCCAGGAGCGGCAGGATGATCATCAGCCACCTGCCAGGCGGAATCCGCCACAGGACAACCTCCAGCACAGTCTGAAGCACGTCGACAAGAGCCAGAGCCGTCACGAACAGGAGCAGCGGAGCAACCCATGCGTAATCGACGCCGCTCCACCGGGCCAGGCCGTTGGGATAATCAAGGAGCGACATCTCCAAGAAGAGGAACGCTCCAAGGCCCACGGCACCCAGACGCGAGATGCCGTAAGACCTCCCCACACCCTCGTAATCGGTTCGTTCCAGGGACGATCGCACGAGGGGCCAGAGCAGAAGCAGCGAGAGCACGGCCTGGAAC
The DNA here is from genome assembly GCA_964507175.1 of uncultured Anaerolineae bacterium. Lineage (GTDB taxonomy): Bacteria > Chloroflexota > Anaerolineae > S016-19 > S016-19 > S016-19. The sequence goes on along the minus strand of CAZDOZ010000074.1, from coordinate 1,371 downwards.
GGGAGCCATCGATCGAAGAGGGTCTGGTCGAGGGTGCCTCCGAACGCCCGGACAAGCTGATCCAGCGCCAGGGCGCCCACCAGTGAGACGGGAGCCCTGTCCGGCCGCTCCTGCCACAAAATCGCCAGCACCGCCGTCCCAAAGAAGACCACGGCAATGGCGCTGTAGAGCCGCCATTCCGGGTTCTCCACCGTGAGGGCAAGGCGGGAGATGAGCAGCCCAACGCCCGCCGTCACCCACACGACCTTTGGCCGTGCGAGCCTCACCAGAAACGGCGGCAGCATGAACGCGACGAACACCAGGAGCACCATCGCCACGGCGTAGCTGGAAAACGGTCCGACGAACAGAGCGTCGTACAGGACGCCAAACAGGCGCGAAAAAAGGGCACGTATGCCTTGAAAATAGAACCAGAGGGAAAAAACAGCAGAGAGAACGAACCATTCGCGATCGTTGGCCAGTAACATCCTACACCTCCTGTCAATAAGAATCAGGTCCTAGTCCGCAGCTCCTCCTCTCTCGTTCCATGGGAGAGAAGGACGGGGGGATGAGGACCAGAAGTCCTCATCTATCCCCCAAACCCTACTGAACCAGCGAATCAACGAATCGGCGGGAATTATCGTGCGGAAGGGCTTTTCGCCGAGATGAATTCCAGGACCAGGCCGACGCGCTGAATAGAACCCAATCTCTCTATTCCCTCGCCGACTTCTATCTTTTGTACCCAATTTGCCGCAGGAAGCTCTTGCGCCAGGCAATATCGTCCTCGTCTTCCACACCCAGGGGGGTCTGCCCGTCTACGACGCCAAGGATACCGCGGCCCAGTTCCGTCTCGACCACGACAACTTCCGTAGGATTGGCGGTGGCACAGAAAATCCGCGCGACCTCAGGGGTGTTTTTGACCGCATTGAGGACGTTGATGGGAAAAACGTTCTTCAAAAAGATGATGAAGCTGTGTCCAGCTCCGATGGCAAGAGCATTTTTCGCCGCGAGTTCTTTCATCTCCTCGTCGGTGCCTTCCACGCGCACTTTGCGTGCGCCGGATGACTCGCAGAACGCCAGCCCAAACTTGATCCCGGGCACAGAGCTCACCAGCGCTTCGTACAAGTCCTCCACCGACTTGATGAAATGGGTTTGACCGAGGATAAAATTGATTTCTTCTGGTTTTTCGATCTTGACAATAGTGGTTTCCATGGTTTCCTCCTTGCTATCAGCTGACTTGGGTTTTCCCCAGACCGTTCCGATTCCCATTGGATCGACGGTGTCGACCAAATTCTGAATCATTTGGTAGCGCTCAAATTGTTGGGACGGAGCGGCTTTTGGCCCTCACCTACCCCAACCCCTCCCTCTCCCACGCCCGTGGGCGAGGGAGGGGCC
>CAZDOZ010000073.1:0-11714 GCA_964507175.1 uncultured Anaerolineae bacterium | reverse complement strand
TCGGGAAGCTTCCGCCAACCCCAGGCAAGCCACAGCACAAGCCCTGTGGAATACTGTTCCACGGGGCAAGCCCTGTATCGAGTGTGAGGTCTCCCAGGAGCGTTTCCGGGCCTTGATTTGCTTCGAAAGCCCGAGCCTGTAAGCATCCTTTACCGATGCCTCACATACTCCGGATGACCAGGCATCACCCCCTACGTGCAGAAATTCTCGAAATAGTTTATCATTGGCGAGGTGGCAAGGGTCATCTCTCCAGCAGTCGTTTGGCGGAAAAGGCACCGGAGCTGCTGGGGTCGCCAGAACGAAAAACTGCCTGCGGAGCGTTCGCCTGACCAATGTTAGAGAACTCTCAGACTGCTGGAACACCAACCGAACACCCTTACACAGTCCTCGTCCCAGTTGGGCAGCAGAAAGACCTCCCTCTGCTGCTGGAGATTGCCCTGCCCGCGGCCAGGGAAGGTCGGCTGGTGTTGCTGCATATCAGGAAGCCATTCTCCGACGTCGGAAGTGACGGCTCTCGAGAATGGTTGAGAGAAGCAGCAGAAAAGCTGAGAGAATCTGAACTGTTGCCAGTGGATGTATTGGTGAAAACGGCACAGAACACCGCCGGCGCCATTCTGGAGACAGCCGAGGAACTGGATGCAGGCCTGTTGCTCATGGGATGGCACGGCAGTTCGATCCCCCACACCCTGGACGCCGTCATGTCCAACCCTCCCTGCGAGATGGCGGTTGTGCGCCTGGTGGAGAATTTCGCCCATCTGAGGAAGATATTGGTGCCAACCGCCGGAGGCCCTAATGCCACTCTGGCACTCCGTCTGGCACATTCCATCGCACGCTCTAACGACGGCGAAGTGACACTGACGACTATCGTTCCGCCAGATGCCGATGCAGCACAGCAGGAGATAGCATCACGGGCCATCGACAGCACTTTGGGAGACCTGGCAGGCGATCCCCTGATAAAGACAGGATTCGTGGAATCTTCGTCTGCCACGGCAGGGATACTCCGCGAAGCGGCGAGGAGAAAGTACGATGCTATCTTCATCGGTGCTTCCAGGGAAGGTATCGTCAACAGAGTGCTTTTTGGCGTCATACCAAAACGGGTAGCACGGCAGGCAAACGTGCCAGTCGTGATCACCAAGCGACCATTCCCCCCCGCCATGACTTTCGCCAGACGTAGCTGGGACACACTTACAAGTCTGCTTCCGGCACTACACGAAGAAGAAAAGGTCGCCGTCTACAAAGATATCCTGCAAGAAGCCCAGCCTGGCGTGAGTTTCTACATCATGATAACGCTGGCGTCGCTGATCGCCAGCGTCGGCCTCCTGCAAAACAGCCCGGCAGTCATCATCGGAGCAATGCTCGTAGCGCCGCTGATGGCCGCCGTCATAGGAATCGGCCTCGGACTCACGCTGGGCGATGGAGCATTGTTCCGCAGATCTATGCAGGCATCGTCCCTGGGAGTCCTGCTGGCTGTTGGCACCGGCATTGTGACCGCCCTGCTAGTTCCGGGGAAACAGGTAACCCCGGAGATATTGGCACGCACACAGCCAAGCCTCCTGGATCTGATCGTAGCACTGGCATCAGGTGCCGCGGGGAGTTACGCTTTGTGCCGCAAGGAAGTCTCCGCTGCCCTCCCTGGAGTGGCAATAGCAGCTGCATTGGTCCCTCCTCTTGCCACTGCCGGAATAGCCCTGGCAATGGCAGACTGGGTGCTGGCAGGCGGGGCTCTGCTTCTCTACTTCACGAACGTGGTAGCGATCGTCACAATCGGCAGTGTTGTCTTCCTGCTTCTGGGGTTCAAACCAGAACCCACAAGAGAGGAACGTGTGCGCCTGTTCGGACGTGGGGCCACAGGGATGACAATCTTGCTCATCCTGATGACAATCCTGCTCGGCATTCTGACGCAACGGTCCGTCGCCAGATCTCGGCTCCAGCACAAGGTGCACGATGTCACGACCGTCGCTGTCGAGAGGATACCAGGAGCTACGCTGGAAAACGTGAAGATCGTGAAAGAAGGCGACGATGGGATGATACACCTCCAGGTAACGGTAAGCGCCACCAGAAAAATCAGGTATGACGAAACGCTGAGGCTCCAAGAGAAGATTGCCACGGATTTGCAGCGCCCAGTACGATTGACGTTGCGGGTAATCCCTATCACCGATTTGAACCCGTTCATCCCTCCTACCTTCACCCCAACGCCGACAGCAACACCGACGCAGACTCCCACCTTCACCCCATCACCGACGCCGACGGCTACCGCGACCTCGCTCCCAACCGAGACGCCAACCATGACACCCTCGCCCACAATCATGCCCACGCCGACCTTCACCTCAACGCCTGTGCCCACCATCACGCCAACACCAACCCCCATTATCGCTACAGTATCCAGCACCGGAGGGAAGGGATTGCGCTTGCACTGGACCCCAGCAGGACCAGTAGCAGGTGCGCTTCCAGAAGGAACTCAGGTCGAAATAATTGGAGGCCCCGTAGAGAAAGAAGGTATACGATGGGTGCAGGTTCGCGACATCCAGGGAAGGGTTGGCTGGGTGGCATCGGAATATCTGTCGGCACGGTAGAAATGGAGCATCCATCATCCGGCCAGGGCGTCCAAAGCAAATCCCCGTGAGAATCCGCCCCGAGCGGACAACGTTCTGGGCTTCGCAAGGTGGCTTATCGGGCGCGCCGCGGGCCGAACGTCACCCTGTTCACAATTCACCACTACCCGCCATGTCCGAACTCTTGTCTGAAGTCCAGCAAAATGTCCCTTGACAAAGCCAGGGTTGGGGGGTATACTCGAATCAATCTGCTGAACCTGAGGGAACGGGAGCCGTGTACAAAACCAAACAACCTGAGACAAACCGAAACGGAGTTCTTGCAGGACACTGAGGCTTCACGCTGCCTTGGTGTCCTTTTTGCTTTCTATTGGCAACCGGGATCAAGAGACTGGACTTTGGACAAAACCAACATAAGGCTTCCTAAGCTCCTTATCTTGGACGAAGCTGAGAAGAGAGAGATATCTCATGGACGAGATTCGCTCGACCGCAGATTGCGGACTTTTTTCTCTCCTTGCTTTGAGACAGAGAGTCCTGATTGGCAAACCAGCCCGTTTATCCAAAGTCCAAAAAAGAAAAGGGGGCAATGAATGGATTCAGGGATGGTCGGAAAAATCTTGAAAGCATCTCAGTACGCTACTGAGCCAGAGAGAATCCGGTTCGAATCATTCAAGGTAACCTTCCACGGCAAGCACGATTCTCACACAGTTACATACGATCACGGGAAATGGCACTGTACCTGCGACTTTTTCAGACAGAGAGGTGTTTGCAGCCATACCATGGCGCTGGAGAAAATACTGGGGGTGATGCTGAGCGAGGAACCCACTCAGGAAACTGCAACGGAGGGCATGGCCGTCGCACCGTAGCGCCTTACCAGTGAATTCTTGTGCACTGGGCAAAGATTTGGTGCAGAGGAAGAAAATCATCCACAGATTTCACAGATTGCGCAGATTGAATTCAAAAATCAACGGAAGAGCGAACCAGTGAAACCTTCTCAGTGGTCCTACCGGTCGCTGATTCGTTTGGCTCGTCCAGGTTAGGATTTACGAAGGCCGATGAGGGAAAGGCGGCCTGGAAAGGCATAGGGCCGCCTGTTTTTCTGTATGCGGGGCTGAGGTAACAGGGGCATATCTCAGCGTTTGAGGTTGGAATTATGCACAAAAAGGCTTTGCTATGGGTCGGAATTCTAATCAGCGCTTTGCTCTTATACAAAGCGTTCCAGGGACTGCACCTGCAGACAGTCTACCACGCTCTCCTGCACGCGGATTACTGGTGGATTGTGCCCGGCGTGGCGGTGTACTTCGTGGCCGTGCTCCTTCGTACCTGGCGGTGGCACTATTTGCTCCGGCGGATAAAGCTGATAAGCGTTCCAGACCTTTTCCCAGTAGTCACCATCGGATACATGGGGAACAACATATACGTCGCCAGGGCCGGAGAATTGCTGCGGGCGTACGTACTGAAAAGAAAAGAGGGCGTTAGCATCAGCGCCAGCCTCGCCACCATCATCGTGGAAAGAATATTCGATGGATTGGTGATGCTACTCTTCGTCTTCGTTACCCTCCCCTTCGTGCCAATGCCGAGCAACCTGCAGAACATCGTGGTGCTGGCAAGCATGTTCTTCTTCGGTGCCCTTTTGGTGTTCCTGGTGATCGCAGCATCGCCCGACAAAGTCCAAAATTGGTACGAGTCCCTGGTGCTTCCCAGATTGCCGGAGCGGATGGGCGAAAGCGTAGGGGGTCTCGTAGAGCGTTTTCTCACCGGACTCCATGCCCTCCGCAGTCCAGCCGACCTCCTGATGATATTTTTCACATCGATATTGGTCTGGCTGGCTGAAACCGTAAAATACTGGCTGGTGATGCACGCCTTCCCGCTCCATGTGCCATTTTACATCTTAATGCTGATGAACGGGATCGTGAACCTGGCGACGACCATACCTTCCTCACCTGGGTATGTAGGCACTTTCGACCTGCCCGGCATAGAAGTGCTGACTGCATTTGGCATAGGGCGTGCGCTGGCGACAGCCTATACGCTTGTGCTCCACGCCGCCCTTTGGTTACCAATCACCTTGCTGGGAGCTTATTACATGTGGCGGGAACAGCTTTCCTGGAACAAAGTCCAGAAGGAAATGGCTGAGGAGAGTAAGTCCGGCGGAGAAATTGTCAGTACAGAATAGACAGGCTATAATTGGAAGAAGTCGCCCGGTCGGACAACGCGGATTTTTCACCACTGTGAAACTAACTTCGGGGGTCGTAGATCATGAAACAAATCACTATCATCGGTACGGGGTACGTAGGGCTGGTTACCGGCACTTGCTTTGCCGACTTGGGAAACCAGGTTACCTGTCTGGACATCGACGAGGAGAAAATCAAAATACTGAACTCCGGCGACGTGCCGATCTACGAGCCGGGGCTCAGGGAAATGATCTCGCGGAACGTGAAGGCCGGCAGGCTTTCCTTCACCTCTTCCTACGAGGAGAGTCTGAAAGACGCCGAATATGTGTTCATAGCCGTCGGCACCCCGTCCGGTGTGGATGGTGAGGCAGACCTTCGATATGTGCGCATGGCGGCAGAAAGCATCGCCGACGTGATGGACCATCCGTTGATCATTGTAAACAAGAGCACCGTGCCTGTGGGCACTGGCGACTGGGTAGCTGACATCATCAGAAAGCGGCAGGAGGGGAATGTACCGTTTTCTGTGGTATCCAATCCGGAGTTCCTGCGGGAAGGCAACGCTATCAACGATTTCTTAAACCCGGATCGGGTCGTCCTCGGTTCCCTGGATAGAGAAGCGGCGGAAAAAGTGGCTCAGCTCTACCTGCCCCTGCGTGCCCCCATCGTCATTACCGATCTCAGAACAGCGGAAATGATCAAATATGCATCTAACGCTTTTCTGGCAGCCCGAATTTCTTTCATCAACGAAATCGCCTCCATTTGCGAGAAGCTGGGAGCCGACGTGAAAGAGGTAGCTGCCGGGATGGGATACGACAAGCGGATTGGCCATTATTTCCTGGATGCAGGGCTGGGCTACGGTGGATCGTGTTTCCCGAAAGACGTGAAAGCTCTGGAATACATGGCCTTGATCCATGGCGCACACCCCCAACTCCTGCGGGCGGTCATGGAGATCAACCGCGACCAGCGGCGGCAGACCGTCCATAAGCTGCGAGAACTGCTGGGTGGAAGCATGGACGGAAAAGTCGTTGGATTGCTGGGCCTGTCTTTCAAGCCAAACACTGACGACATGCGGGAGGCCCCGTCCGTGGAGTTGGCCCACCTCCTCGCCCATGAGGGTGCCATTGTCAAAGGGTACGATCCGGTAGCAGAGCATGTCGCCCAGAAAGTGCTGCCAGAGCTGCAGCTCTCTTCGTCACCGTACGATCTGGCGGATGGGTGCGACGCACTGGTAGTCGTCACGGAATGGAACGAGTTCAAGAACCTTGACATGACCAGAATCAAAGAGGTGATGAAACAGCCTCCAGTGCTGATAGACGGCAGGAATATCTACGTACCTGAAGAAATGAAACAGCTTGGGTTCGTGTATCGCGGCATAGGCCGCGGTTACTGAGCACACACGCGGGCAACGAGCAGCACCTGCCTCACTCCAGGTGCTGCTGTTTGCTGTCCACAGAGAGTCGTGAAGTCTAGATGCGGTTGATCGCCGGCTGGCCCAAAGCTACCCCCCGTAGCTATATCTGGATAATCGTGCTACTGCATCTCGTGGTAGGCACGGCTTACAGTGCATTGATCCCAGCATGGGAAGCACCGGACGAGCCGGCCCATGCCGACTACGTATTCTTCGTAGCGCGCTACCAAGCCCTGCCGTCCCTTGAAGGGATGTCTACATCAGAGTTGACAGGGAAAGAGTTCTCGCAGCCCCCTCTCTACTACTTCCTAAGCGCCATTCCAGTAGCTCTATTCAGAACCGGCACCAGCCATACTCTTGTGAAGAACCCTTACATCTGGTCCGGCGGAGGTGTCAACTACGTAGTGCACGATCCGGCAGAGGAAGCGTTTCCATGGCATGGGACGATCCTTTCACTTCACCTGATACGATTGGTTTCCGTGCTGATCAGCAGCTTAGGAGTACTAATCACTTACATGCTGGGAAAAGCACTGTGGGACGATGAGTGGCTGGCGTTGCTGGCGGCCGCACTTTACGCCTTCTGGCCGGAATTCCTGTTCATGGGGAGTGTAGCCAACAACGATGTGCTCATCGCCGTGATGGGAAGCTATGTGTTGCTGTTGGCCATACGTGCTCTCAAAGGAGCGCCGCACAGCGGAGACCTATGGCTTCTGTGGGGCGTAACGCTGATCTCATTCTTTGTAAAATACCTCGCTTTGGCCTTTGTGCCTTTCGTGGCTGTCGTCTCAGTAGCCGCCGTGACGACGAACCGAGACTTCTGGAAACCCCACTGGCGCTCCCTGACAGTGTTGAGCGGCATACTTCTGCTGACCCTGACATCCTGGTTTGCATACAACCTGAAGACCACAGGGGTACTGGTGCCAAGGGATCCCTACGCTTTGTTGCTCCTCATGAAAAAGCTCCAGAGGCCAAGCCAATTCGCTGCCATGATTGCTTTGATCCCAAAGGCAACCTTGCACGGACTCTACTCTTTCTGGGGTGTGTTCGGCTGGTGCAGCGTGCCCGCACCACAGTGGACTGTCTGGTTTGGCTCCTCTCTGGCAATCATCGGCGCAGCAGGGTTGCTCGTCAGCTTCGTCAAAGGCAAAGCCACGGACAGGTGGGCAATTTCGATATTGCTGTTCTTCTTGCTGAACGTGCTCACGCTTCCGCTTATTCGAGAAATCAGCTACGGAAAAACAGACCTTTGCGGCAGGTACATGCTCTCCGGCCTCACGGCGGTCTCGGTGCTGCTGGCATGGGGGTGGAGAACAATGCTTCCTTCCGCACAATTCCGGCGTGCTGCTGCAATTGCGGCAACAGCGGGCATGAGCGTCCTGTCGCTGTACATACTCCTGGGAACGATCCAGCCTGCTTACGCAGGCCCAAAAGTTTACAACGGCAACATATCTTCCCCACCCCAAGAGAATGAGGCACACATTCGCTTCGGTAACAGCATCGAGCTCGTTTCTTACCGGATACAGCCTCAAACGGTAAAACCGCGGAATGTGGTCTCCGTTACCGCTGTGTGGAAGTGCCTGAAGCCAATTGAAAAAAACTACACCCTGGGGCTGCAGATCCTTGGCCGCGGGATGAAAGTGTATGGCGAGAAATACTTGTACCCAGGCAACGGCGAGTTCCCAACCAGCATGTGGAAACCCGGAGACACGTTCAGGGAAGTTTACCGGATACCGCCCACACATCCTGGCCCCCTCCCAACGCTGGGACGAGTGCAAATTTCTTTCTTCCTGGCCAAGGGAAAGAATAAATGGACTACTTTGCCGGTTTACGATGCATCCGGGCGCCCTATCGGCGGAGCTTTGCGCCTGGGACGGCTGAAACTCGCAGGAACGGGGCCAGCAGGCGTGTCCACGTCGCCAGAACACAAAATCGCGGCGGATTTCGACGATCACATCTCGCTCATTGGCTACACACTGGATGGCAGTCCGACAGCGGGGTACAAACTGAAACTAACATTGTTCTGGAAAGCCAACGGACGCCCTTCCACACCGTACAATACTTTCGTACACCTGCTGGACGCCAATGGCACCCAGGTGCTGGGAGCGGATGCCCCGCCAGGAGGGGAGTACTACCCGACCGACATCTGGGATGTGGGAGATGTGGTAACCAGCACGCACACTCTGATGCTTCCGACGAATCTCCCCAGCGGCAGGTACCGCCTCGAAGTTGGTTTGTATCGACTAGACACGGGGGAAAGGCCAAAGGTCGTAACGGCGAATGGCTTCCGTTTGCCCCACGACGCCGTTCCTCTGACCGAAATGCGTATAACCGCCCTGCCGGAGAAAGTCATGCTCCCAATGGTGGAGCACTGAGCACCTCGTCGACGGGCGCAAGATACGGGAGGTGATGTAATGGAAGAGACCTTCGATTGGAAAGAGTACTGGCATGCTTTGGCGGGAAGATGGTGGCTCGTCGTTGGGCTGACACTGGCAGCAGCTGTGGTAGCTTTTGGCTTTTCCTGGCTGCGCCCGCCTCGGTACAGAGCTACCGTGACACTGATATCCCCCAGACCCCAATACGTATGGATGTTCGACAGCGCGATCCGCAAGTTCGTAGACCCAAACCAGGGCAAGCGGAAGGAGATCATCCCCCTGGCAACCAGCGACCCGATCCTCGAACAGCTTTCCAGGAAACTCGGAGGCTCGCCTACGGCACCTCAGCTGAAGAAAATGGTCAAAGCGGAGAAGGGAGATGGCGATCTCCTGCTCCTGCGGGTAACATCGGATACCCCAGAGGCCGCCGCGCGGATAGCCAACGCGTGGGCTGATCTGGTCGTGCCACTGGCCACGCGGATCTACAGCGATCAGGGCAGGCGCGATGACTTCGTCAAAGCACAGAAAGACGCTCTGAATCGCTTGACTGCGGCCGAGAAAGCGTTGATGGACTACCGCGCCCAGGTGGGGATGGGCCTGGCCGATACCGGACAGATAGCCGGTTCACAGCTTCCCTCCGGCGAGAAAGGTGGGGCGCTGCTCTTCGGCCCGATCCCGCCGGAACTCCAGGTGTGGGCGTTCCAGAGCCAGAACCTTGCTTCCTACCGCCACGCCCACCAGGTACTGCAATCCCTGATCGATCAGGCGAAAAAAGCACAGTCGGAAGGGAAATCTCCGGAATCCGTTCCCTTGGAGCTTGCCTACACGCTGCCCGTGGTACAGAACCGTGGCGTCCTCACCAGAAGCAAGCTGGAAGGTGCCGGCAACGATTGGAACAGGATAATCTCCATGCTCACGGAAGAGAACGATGCCGTAAGCGGCACCATCCCGCTGCTGGAGGAAAATATCAGGAAAACGCAGGACGACCTGGCAGCAAAAGAGGCCAAACTCCGGCAGTTGACGCGGGACAAGGACAATGCCGAAAGGGCATACGACGCAATCTCGAAACATTTGGAGGAAATAGACGCATCAGCCATAGCCGAAGGTGGGGCAATCAGGCTCCTGGGTAAGGCAACGCCGCCCAGGCATCCGGCAGGTACTCCTCCGATAGTTCTGAGCATCGTGGCCGGAGCCACAGGTTTCCTGATCGGAATTTTCCTGGCGTGGGCGCTAGCATACCTGGAAACCCCAACGGAGGCCTGATGTCCGATCTGCCCATGCCGGGCAGACGCGCGGCGATCGTCCTGAGCCTGATCCTGCTGATCCGGGGGATCACATACATCGCCGTCGTACCGCTATGGCAGGCGCCCGACGAACCCTCTCACATGGAATACGCCATGCTCATGGGGAAGCTGGGGCGCCGACCCACGTTCCAGGACGAGGACGCAAGCGTCGAGCAGGCCATCCTTCGCTCCATGGGGCGCCACGATTTCTGGCGGCTGGTGGGCGAGAAATCTCCGGAGACCACGCCGACATCCTTTCGGCAGGTGCCGTTTCTCCGCAACTCCGGGACGCAACTGGAAAACGAGCCGCCGCTTTACTACATCGTCCCCGCCATCCTCTCCCGGATGGCCGAGGGCGACGTGGACTTCCTGGCCTACGCTGTGCGGGGCTACTCGCTGGTTCTCCTGTGGCTGACCCTTGTGGTCTCCCTCTGGGGCGGGAAGCGCCTGTGGCCCGACTCCCCGGAGATGGCGTGGGCATTGCCTCTCTTCCTGGCGCTGGCTCCAATGCCGACTTTCGTCGGCGTTGCCATCAACGACGACTCCCTGGCGATGCTGACCGGCGCTCTGGCGATCACCCTGTGGGCGCTGTGGGTGAGACGACGGGGCGGGGCCGGGCTCTTCGTCGCTGCGACAGCGGCTCTGCTCCTGGCGATCCTCAGCAAGCGCACGTGCCTTTTCCTGATTCCCGCGGCGCTCCTGGCGCTACCCATGGGGCTGCGCGTACTGAAGCGATGGGCATGGGGCGCCGTCGTGGCTCTTGCTGTCGTGGCCGTCGCCGTTGTCCTGGTTCCGAACCCACGCTGGGCAGCCTGGTGGCAGTGGAAGCCCGGCCCGTTCCCTGCCACACGGGTTCCTGCCGACGGTGGTCACGCTCTCCTCGTCCGGGACGAGGACACGGGCACGAGGCCGCACCTGCAGCAGAAAATCCCTGCAACCCGCCTGCGCGGCCGACACGTCACCCTTGCCGCCCGCGTGCGCTCGACTGGAGGAACCGTCCCTGCGTGCCTTCTGCTGGACGATGGCACCGTAGTCGAGGAGAAATGCTGCTCCGCCAGTCCGACGTGGAGCGACTGCACCCTTTCCCATGTCGTCTCGCCGAAGACCGAGTTCATACGGGTAGTGCTGGCAACTGGCAGGTTGGGGCATCCGGAGGCCGTTGGCGACTGGGAGGCAAAGGCCGTGAGCTTGCGGGACGGCTCCGGACGGGAGTGGCTCCGAAACGGCGATGCGGAGGAACCGGCGTCCCTGGCGTACCGCTGGCTCTCCCCGTCCAGCTACACCCCGTTCTGGCTCCGACGGTACGCTGTGAGCCTGGGCATCCTCTTCGCGGGTTTCTGGGGCGATTTCGGCTGGCTCCAGCACCCGCTCCGGCTGGCGTGGTACGTCCTGCTGGCCGCTGGTACGGTGGCTGCCATCGTGGGAGCCTCACTCCGGCTGTTCCGCGACGGCCTGCGGGAAGACGAACGACGCTTGATGCTCTGGCTCCTGCTCGCGGCGATGGCGGCATTCGTCCAGGTTCTGTCGCCGATGATCGGGAGCGAGTGGCGGCCCCAGGGCCGATACCTGTTCCCCGCGCTGCTCCCCATCGCAGCGTGGATGCTGTGGGGGCTCGGCCACTGGATGCCACGGGGGCGAAAGGAGCATGTGGTCTACTTCTGGATTGCCCTTTTCTTCGTGCTGGACATGGTGTCGTTGATCGAGGTGATTTACCCGGCCTACCACCCGATTCCGCCCGGCTGGTGGATTGGCTGACGCGCCGGTGGTCGTGTAAAATTGGGCGCGCGCCCGCAGGGGCGACCCGCGGTCGCCCCTACCGCTGTGCTGTAGGTCGAGCTGCTAGCTCGACCAGGCAGGCCAGACGGCTCGCCGTACCGCTGTGCTGTAGGTCGAGCTGCTAGCTCGACCAGGCGAGCCAGACGGCTCGCCCT
>CAZDOZ010000072.1:0-11820 GCA_964507175.1 uncultured Anaerolineae bacterium | reverse complement strand
TGCTCCAGTCGATAAGACACTTTCCCTGGGGTAGCCGACTCAGAGCAGAAAGAGTCCGAACGCTCTCTTTCTGAAAAATCTATCTGGTGGATTCATGAGACGCAGACAGACGATCCGAATAACATCATATCTGGAAATACCCGAGGGCGAGCTCGGCTTTCACTTTTCTCGGAGCAGCGGACCGGGAGGCCAGCACGTGAACCGATCTGCCACGAGAGTGGAACTCCGTTTCGACGTTGCTCATTCCCCCAGTCTCACAGAACGGCAGAGGGAGCAGATCATGGCCCGGCTGAAGTCGCACATAGACTCGGACGGCGTCCTGCACCTGACAGCGGAATCTTCCAGAAGCCAGTGGCGCAACCGCGTCGAGGTCGTCGAGCGTTTCCGCAAGCTGCTGCAGGCATCACTACGTCCCAGAAAACGCCGACGCCCGACCAGGCCCCCATCATCGGCGAAACTAACCAGGCTGGAGAGCAAACGCCGCCGGAGCCAGATCAAACGCCTGCGGAGAGCGGTGCCTCCAGATAAGGACTAAGGTTGGGACATGGCGATAGGCACTTCGGCCGAGACGGCACTGGCATTTTCCGGCTTCTGCCGATATAATATGAAGGTCGAAAAGGTGGGCCTCGATCGCCGTTGACCGGGGATGTAGCTTACATCATAAGGAGGGATAAATGTTTCGAGAGCAGACGCTGGCCGAATTCCTGGATGGGCTTGCCAGCAAAGCCGCGACCCCAGGCGGTGGTGCGGCGGCGGCTCTGGCTGGCGCTATGGGAGCGGCACTGGTGAGCATGGTCTGCAACTTGACCATCGGCAAGAAAAGATATGCCGACGTGGAAGACGAGATGAAAGCGGTGCTGGAGCGCTCGGAGGCGCTGCGAGCAAAGCTCCTCGATCTGGTGGAGGAAGATGTGACTGCTTTCGACGAAGTGAGCGCGGCTTACAGGATGCCGAAAGGCACCGACGAGGAAAAAGCGGCGCGCAGTGCGGCAATTCAGGAAGCTCTAAAGATTGCCGAGAGCACCCCCATGAAAACTGCTGAGACATGCGCTGATGTGCTGGAACTGACGGTCATCGTGGCAGAGAAAGGAAACAAGAACGTCGTCAGCGACGCAGGCACAGCCGCGATGATGGCAATCGGCGGCCTTTCCAGCGCCGGCTTCAACGTGAAGATCAACCTGGGAGGGATCAAAGATGCCGCTTTCGTCGAGCGAGAGAGCAAGCGCCTGGAGCTCTGTCTGGATAGAGGCGTGAAAGCGAAAGAAAAAGCTCTCTCTTTCGTGGACGCGAGGTTGTGAGAATGAGCGCCAAAATCCTGGACGGCAAGGCCTTGTCGGCCACCATGAAGAAAGAACTGGCCGCACAGGTGGCAGCTTTCAAAGAGGAAAGTGGGATCCTACCCCGCCTGGCAGTTTTCCGAGCGAAGGAAGACTCTGCCTCTGTATGGTACGCCCGCGTCATTATCAAAGCAGCGACCAAGGCGGGCATGGAAGCGTTCGAAGAGGTTGAGGAAGAAACAGCAAGTCAGGAGAAGCTCGCGGAGACAATCTCGCGACTCAGCAACGACCCAAACATCCACGGGATCATCCTGCAAGAGCCATACCCCGACGGCGTAGATGCCGGAGCTTTGGTGGCCGCCCTGTCGCCGGAGAAAGATGTGGACGGCGTACACCCGATGAATGCGGGGCGTCTCCTCAGAAAGGAACCGGGTTTCGTCCCCGCCACGCCTCTCGGCGGGCTGACGATTCTGGAGCGGTATGGAATTCCGATCAAAGGACAGAAAGCGGTCATTGTGGGACGGTCGGATATTGTCGGAAAGCCAATGGCGCTCCTCTTGCTTCACCGCCACGCCACCATCACAATTTGCCATTCCCGCACGCGCGACCTGGCCGGTGAGACGCGTCAGGCAGACATCCTGGTGGCAGCGGTCGGCAAGCCGCGGATGATCACCGGCGACATGGTGAAGCCCGGTGCTGTGGTGATAGATTTCGGCACCACTTACGAAGGGGGCAAGCCGGTGGGCGATGTGGATTTTGAGTCGGCCAGCCAGGTAGCCGGGGCCATCACCCCAGTTCCAGGCGGCACCGGCCCCATGACCACCGTGATGCTCCTTTTCAACGTTCTGGAGGCCGCAAAGCGCCTTACAGCGTAGCAGATATAGTGGGATATGGGCTTTTCGTGGTGACTTGTGGAGTGCCATGCCGCCGCCAGCACAGTAGTGTCGGCGGCGGTGCTTGCTTATCGACCAGAGAACTCTATGAGACGAAACCCAACGGAGCAAAGGCATGGACGATTTGAAGGGCAGGGTAGCGATAATCACAGGCGCCAGCCGAGGAATTGGGAAGGCGATTGCCCTGAAGCTGGCGGCCAATGGTGTGAACATTGCCATCGGCGCCAAGACCGTGGAGTCCACCCCCAAGACCCCTGGCACCATATTTGATACAGCACGAGAGGTGGAAGCGCTGGGGGCGCAGGCGCTGGCGGTGCAGACGGACGTCCGTTTCGAAGACCAAATTGTCCGGCTCGTCCAAAAGACCTACGAGCGGTTTGGACGGATAGACATCGTGGTAAACAACGCCGGCGCAATCATGTGGATGTCGGTGGAGGACCTTCCCGTCAAACGGTTCGACTTGATGATGCAGTTGAACTGTCGTGCCCCATTCATCCTCTGCCATGAAGCGATACCTTTGATGAAGATGTCCGGTTCGGGACATGTGATAAACATGTCGCCGCCTTTGGACTGGCTCCCGGAGAAGGAATGGGCGGGGAAGACGGGCTACATGATGAGCAAGCTGGGGATGACCCACCTGACCTCGGGGCTGGCCGAAGAAGTACGGGAATTTCGGATAGCGGTCAACAGCCTTTGGCCGGCCGGGGTTGTGGATACCCAGGCGACGCGGGTTTTCGCCTCGATGCTCGGCATTGACGAGGGGGTCAAGTGGTACTCTCCCGATCTACTGGCGGATGCCGCTCTGGAGATCGTGAGTACGCCCCCGGAGGGTTTGACGGGCCGGAAGTTGATCGCCGAGGAATTCTTGCGCTCCAGGGGGTATGGTGACATAGCGCGGTACGAAGTCCCAGCGCCTCTGTGATCAAAGGCGACTGCAGCACTCATCACGAAGTATGAGTGTCCATGCGGCCTTACGATTTTCTTCGCGGCCATGCACCAGGCCCCGCAGTCCATTCTCGGAGCAGCCAATGTCCTCCCGAACCTTGCAAGGGTGGAAACGATCCCTGTACATCATAGCCTTCGCCCAACTGGTGTCAGAGTTCGGGTTTTCGCTGATATTCCCGTTTCTGCCTTTTTACGTGGAGGAGCTTGGAAGCAAGACCCATTTTGGCGTGGAATTCTGGGCCGGCATGGTTTTCTCCGCCCAAGGGTTGGCAATGATGATAGTCTCGCCGCTGTGGGGAACAGTAGCGGACAGGTATGGGCGGAAAATCATGGTGGAAAGGGCGATGCTCGGTGGAGCAGTGGTGATGCTTCTGATGGCTTTCGTCCAATCCGCCGAAGAATTGGTGATCTTGCGGACGCTCCAGGGCTTCATCACAGGCACGGTCGCGGCTACAAGCGCCATGGTTGCAGCGCTGGTGCCCAGGGAGCACGTCGGATACGCCATGGGGGTAATGCAAACTGCTTTCTGGATCGGCATAGCGATGGGGCCTGTGATTGGAGGTGCTATCTCCGACGCAATAGGGTACCGAGCGTTGTTCGTGCTGACCTCGGCGCTTCTCTTTATTGGCGGCACCTCGGTGCTGGTAGGGGTAAAGGAAGAATTCCACCCTGTGGAAGCTGCCACCCGCGGCATGTTGAGCTTTGTGAAAGAGTGGCAGCAGGTTATCAGAACGCCTGGAGTCCTCAGTGCTTACGCTGTCAGATTTCTGAATCAGACCAGCAGGAACATTCTCGTCCCATTCATTCCCCTCTTCGCTCAGATGCTGCTGACCGGATATTCCAACATCAACACAATCACTGGCGTTATGATAAGCCTTTCCTCTGCTGCAACGGTGCTGACCTCGATATACGCAGGCAGGCTGGGGGACCGGATTGGTCACAGGAGAGTACTTGCCGTGAGCCTGCTTCTAGGTGCTATCATTTACCTCCCCCAGGGTCTGGTTGGATCGGTATGGCAATTGATTTTCCTACAGATGCTTGCAGGCGCTGCCGTTGGCGGGATTGGACCTGCGTTGAACGCTTTACTTGCCCGTTACGTTCGTCAGGGACATGAGGGGGCTGTTTACGGCCTGGACAATTCCACCATTTCTGCCAGCAGGGCCATAGCTCCGATGATTGGCGCTAGCATTGTAGCCGCTCTCAGCATCCGGTGGCTTTTTGCAGCGACTGCGGTGGTGCTCTTGCTGTCTGTGTTCACAGTGGTTTCCATGATGCCAGACGACCGAATGCCGGCTGCCAGCTGATCTCACCGCAGCCCGCAATACCTGGGTTGGCGGCACACACGGTAGCGAGTATAATGATATTAGCGCTGGATTAGCGCTGGAAATAACGGCTGGGAAGAGGGTGGCTGAAGATGTCCATAGAAACGTTAGTGGAAGGTTTCCCAATGGAGGGGAACGTACTTTTGATAGGCCCTATGGCGGCGGCGAAGCCTTTGTTCGGGCAGATGCTTGCCAAAAGATGGGTCTCCTCCGGAGGGAGTTTGTTATACATGCTTACCAGTGCTCCACGGAAAGCAGTAGAAGCTAATTTACGCACTTTCGGGTTCGACGACGAAGAGTTGCGTAACGTTTATCTTGTGGATTACGTGCCAGGAAGCACACTAGAACAGGTAGATTCACACGTCTGGCGGGCTCCTCTGGAGGACCCGGAGACACTGGAGCGCGTTGTTACGATTGTCAAATCCCACGGGAAAGGCCCATGGATGGTGCTGATCCCGTCTGTGACGCTGCTCCTCGCCAACACGCCCGACCGCAATCGGCTGATAGAAACTCTGAAGCGCCTTTTCTATGGCGAAAGCACGGTAGATTTAGCTGCGCTGGCAATCAATACGAAGATGTTTCAGGAAGAGAACGAGAGGCTGATTCGAGATGCGGAGAAAGTTCTCTCCTTCAGGAGGGAGCGGGACACAGTCTACCTGAAAGTGGAACGCGGCGTGCCGGGCTGGGTCGGCAAAGAAATTGTTATGCCCGTTCCAGCGGATATCCTTGACGGAACGAAGAAAGAAGTAGCGAAAAGAACGTCGCAGCTTCTGCGGCTGAAAAGTGAGAAAGCGGAGGGTACAATGAAATCGTTCAAAACTGGCGTACCGGAGATAGATGAGCACTTGCCAGAAGGCATACCATATCCTTCTTTCACAGTCGTCACAGGGCCTGGGGCTTCCGGCAAGCCGCTTTTCGCTCTGTACATGCTTCAGGGGTGGCTGGAGAACGGTGAAAAGGCCATTTACGTCGCCACCAGCACATCGCCGGATTTTGCCCGGCAGAGTGTGAAGCTTCTTGGAGGGGACTTGACGGCGTTCGAGAGAGCCGGGCAGCTTGGCTATGTGGATTTCGCGAAAGTCGAGGGCATCAGGGACATCTCCAACAACGTGATCCAGGTAAACCTCTCCAGGCCCGAGATGCTCCGGCGCGGTCTCGAAGAGATGGCCGCCCGTCTGGGTACCAATATGGAAAGTGCTCTGAAGCTCATCCCTGCGGTCAACCTTTTCTTCATGTTCAAGGGTAAGCGGGAGGAGTTTTTCGACAATCTGATGGGCCTGATCGAGCAAGGGCCGTGGCTGATGACGGTCAATGCCGAGGCATTCCGCAAGGTCGCTGATAGGCTTGAGAATCGCGCTGACAATCTGATCTACACCGACATGACGCCGGACAATCACATCCGCGCCAGGATAGTGCGTGCTGCAGTTGATTTTGACGGTGGTGAATTCGTGCTGCCGGTTTCCTCTGAAGTGCTCGAGGCAATAAAGCAAGAGGCGGAAGAGCGTCGGAAGCAAATCACCTCTCTGAAATGAACGCTTTTGGGGCGACCATTCGGCCGCCCCATTGCGTAGTGCAGGAATCCTCTTGTCAGAGGTACAATCTTTATGACGATCCGCATTCCATTCGGTGCTAAAGGTGTCCGAAGTTCGGGAATTTCGTCCCTGATCAGAGCTCAGCGAGACGGCTGAAGGCCTGTGAAATCTGTGGTCGATCCTATCTGGAAGTGGAAAAAATGGGCGGTGGTGGGCCTGCTCGCGCTGGCTATTGCTCTGCGCATAGAAGCGCTCCTCCAAACGAAGCTCGTGCTGACGGAAGGCACAACCTACATCACCCTGGCCCGCAACATCGCCGCCGGACACGGGTACGTGGGCATCCTGGGCGTGGTGGATATCTTCGTCCCGCCGGCCTATCCCATCCTCATCGCTCTGACAGGCAAGGTCATCGGCAACTACGAGCTGGCCGCGCGGCTCATTTCCCTGACCGCCAACATGGGTGTCGTCGCGGTCGGGTTCCTCCTGGCCTGGAGGCTATTCGGCAAGGCTGCGGGCCTGTGGGCGCTGGCCGGGCTGGCGCTGCACCCGCTCCTCGTCCGTTACAGCGGTCTGGCCTGGAGCGAATCCCTTTACACGTTTTTCCTCTGGCTGGGCATTTATCTGGCTTACAACCAACGCGCCAACAAACCAGCGAGCTGGCGAATCGCCGGGGCAGGGCTGTTCCTCGGATTGGCGTATCTGACGCGGAACGAAGGAATCATTCCCGCGGGGCTGATTTTTCTCTGGCTTCTGTGGCAATGGGTGCGAGGAAGACGATGGAAGGAGGGGCTATCGCGGACTGGAGCGTTCCTGGTCGGTTTTATGATCCCGGCATTGCCGTACATCTTCTGGCTCAGCCTGCAGGTGGGGCATCCGGCGTGGGAGACGAAGCGGATGCTGAACATGGTTACCGCGGCTCGGATGCTCCAGGGGATGCCGTACGAGCAGGCGGCCTATGGGGTGGGGCCTGGGGGCATCCCGCAAGGGCCATTCCTCCAGCGGGACGCTCTTTTGAGAGGCGAAGTGGTTCCGGCAGCGGCCAACGTGAGCCTGCGTTCCTGGGCCTCGCTGTGGGCATCCGGTCTGGGGAAGATCGCTCGGCTGGCCATCCTGTACCTGATTTCGTGGCCGGGATTGTTGCTCCTCCTGGCAGGCGCTATCATCGCCTGGTTCAGGGGGCGCGACCGCCTCATCTGGCTCCTCTGGATAACTTTGCCGCCGGTGGCTGCCATCGCTTTGATTCCTCGAGTCTACCTCCGGTACCTGGCTGCCCTGACACCCCTTTTTGTGATCCTGGAGACAGTAACCCTGGGATGGCTGTCGGAGGCACATGGAGAAGGGAGAAAGGCTGTTGTCGGTGCGCTGGCAGTGTTGCTCTTCCTCACAGCGTGGCTTGCCCTCCCCAGGGCCGATAGCACCACATGGCGGCAAGCCGGCGATCAGGATCAGGTGACCATCGGCGAATGGCTTCGGAACTACGATCCAAACCCTGGCAAGCGAATCATGTCCGTCCATAGCCAGGTGCCTTACTACGCTCATGGCGTTCACGTGCCCATGCCCTACGGTTCGCCGGAGGACGTGCTGAAGTTTGCCGAAAAGCGAGGAGTGGGGTACATTGTGGTGTCGGACCGGCTGAAAGGCCGCCCGCCGTTGATGGTTTGGGTGCGGGATGGTGGGCCCGGCTTGCCCTGGCGTCTGTTGCACGAGGAGAGAGTTGGGAGTCGGGTGGTCAAGGTCTATGGGAAGGAAAGCGGATCGCAAAACTGAACTTGCTTTGCTGACCGCGGTGCTGGTGCTGGCCGCCGCCGTCAGGATCATCGGGCTCCGGTGGGGAAGGCCATACTCCCTCCATGTGGATGAGAGCTTTGTCATCAGCCTGGTGTGGAAGCTGGACAAGAGCTGGCGCGCCCACCAGGGCCTCAACCCTCACGCGTCCTCCTACGGCGGCTTGCCTCTCTACTCCCTCCTGTTCCTGGGATGGGCGTTCAAGACGGTCACCGGTTCGATGCCGTTGCTCTACCTGGGGAGGCTAATCTCGGCGATCCTGAGCACTCTGACAGTGCTGGCGGTCTACGGCATTGGCTCGATTCTTTGGGACAGGCGCACCGGCTTGCTGGGCGCGGCATTCCTCTCAGTGTCGGTGCTGGCGGTCAGGACAGCCCATTTCTACACCGTGGACACCACAATGGTTTTCTGGCTGACGGTGGCCTTGCTCATGTCCGCATGGCTCCTTCGACAAGAGACATGGTGGGGGTATGTCGGGTTTGGCCTGGCTGCGGGGATGGCCACGGCGACCAAGCCGACCGCTGTGCTAATCCTCGCCCTTCCGCTGCTGATCCGCCACCGACACTCTCGGCAGGAAGGAGGAAGTCCGTTTCCGACGAAGTTCCTGGTCGGCCTGGCCCTGGTCCCTGTATTCTTTTTCCTGTGGAACCCATATGCCATCCTGGACGCCCGTCACTATTTTGGCTTTGCCAAGAACAACGACCTGCTGGTGCAGAGCGCGGTGGTCAGGGGGAAGCTGAAACCACTCTACACACTGCAATTTGCCGGGACGACGCCTTACCTCTACATTCTGCGCAACAATCTTTACTGGGGGATGGGGCTACCACTGGAGATAGTTGCGCTGGCGGGGACTGCCTACAGCCTCTGGCGCGCTATCAGGGGGTCCTGGGAGGATGGTCTGATCCTCGCGTGGGTAGTGGTCTATTTCCTGGCGGTGGGTGGATGGTACGCCAAGTTCATCCGGTACGCGCTGCCGCTTTTGCCGCCTCTGGCACTTCTGGCGGGACGGTTCCTCGTGGCTATGTGGGATAGCTGGCGCAAGCCACTGCCCCGATGGGCGACCGCTGGTGTGGGGGTATGGGTGCTGGTTTTCTCCCTTTTCTACACCGTTGCCTACTTGCGGGTTTACACCAGCAGGGACGTGCGGCTGCAGACGCTGACATGGATGGCCCAGAACATTCCCGGGACGTCGAGAATTCTGGTGGAAAAAGATGCGGCGCTTCGGTTCGACAAAATGGGGATACGTTATGGGTTCAGCCCCCCATGGAAAATGATTGTCTACAACCCGTACGAGATAGCCGGAGTGGGATCCAATCTTTATCTGCCGCCGCCCGTCTCCCCCGAGCGGAAGCATCAAGCGTTCGCGAAGATGCTGAAAGAGGCAGACTACATCGTAATGAGCGATTCATGGGAGCGGAGGTTCGCCAGGAATGCCTCTCAGTTCCCGGCGGAGGCGGCTTTCTATCGCTATCTGTTCCGCGGCAGCGCAGAGGGCTGGAACAATGTACCGCGATTCGCCTTGGTGAAGAGTTTTGTATCTTACCCTGACTTGTTGGGTTTGAAATTTGTGGACGATGGTGCTGAGCTGACCTGGCAGCTTTTCGACCATCCGAAAGTGTACGTTTTCAAGCGGGTTGGCGCGTAGATACACAACACGCAACATGTGCGGAGGCAGCCGAATTGACCGAGATATCCCCATTTTCCGCCGAAGTCCTGACGCCGGATCCGGAGCATAGGCTCCCGCTGCTGGGAATCATGGCGGCGGCACTGAAGGCGGTCGATCCAGCCAATGCCGTGAGGCATGCTGTGTCTCGCGAAGGGAACGCACTCAGGATTGGCGGTACGACGTTCGACCTGAGTACCATATCCAGGGTGTTCGTGGTTGGCGCGGGCAAGGCAAGCGCTCCGATGGCGCAGGTGCTGGAAACGATCCTGGAAGACCGAATCGTCGCGGGATGGGTCAACGTGCGCTACGGGTATGCCGTCCCGACGGAGAAAATATACATCCACGAAGCGGGACACCCGATACCGGATGAATCAGGGGTCAAAGGCGCAAAGGAGATACTTCGGATCCTCTCCGACACCAAAGAGGACGACTTGGTGATCGCCCTGATCTCCGGCGGAGGCTCGGCGCTCCTTACATACCCGGCCGAGAGGATTTCCCTGAAGGATCTCCAGCTGGTCAACCAGTTGCTCCTGGCATCCGGTGCAACGATAAACGAGATCAATGCGGTGCGCAAACACCTTTCCCGCGTGAAGGGAGGACAACTGGCCCGCGCTGCGCATCCGGCATCCCTGGTTACCCTCATCCTGTCAGATGTGGTGGGGAACCCGCTGGATGTGATAGCGTCGGGGCCGACGGTGCCGGACACCACTACTTTCGCTGACGCTTGGGATGTGCTGGAAAGGTACGATCTGGTGGAGAAAGTGCCACATGCGGTCGTGGAACGGATCCATAGCGGGATGGAAGGCGGTGTGCCGGAGACGCCAAAGCCGGGAGACAAGGTCTTCGAGCGTACATGGAACGCAATCGTGGCGGACAACTCCGTTGCGGCCCGGGCTGCCGCCGACGAGGCGACTGTTCTGGGGTTCCACCCGCTGGTACTGACCACGTTCCTGGAAGGTGAGGCGAAGGAGGTTGGCCGCGTGGTGGCTGCACTGGCTAAGGAGGAAGCGACGCATGGCAGGCCAGCTTCCCTTCCGGCGTGCCTGATCTTGGGGGGCGAGACCACCGTCACGCTGCGAGGGACTGGCAAAGGGGGACGCAACCAGGAACTGGCCCTGGCGGCAGCGCTGGCAATCCGCGGTTTGGATGGCATAGCCATCGCCAGCCTGGGGACTGACGGCAGCGACGGTCCTACGGACGCCGCGGGCGGCCTGGTGGATGGCTCCACCGTTGCCAGAGGCGAGAAACAGGGTCTTTCCGCCGAAGAGTACCTGCAGAACAACGACTCGTATCGCTTCTTAGCGGCAGTGGGTGATCTTCTAAAAACCGGCCCCACCCGTACCAACGTGAACGACCTGGTGTTCGTTTGCGTTTGGGGCCGAGAGGGGCGGAGATGAAAGCCAGGTATCCAGTGGACATGCAGACCCACACCACGTTCTCCGACGGGACTTTTACGCCGGCAGAAGTGGTGGCGATGGCAGCGGAATCTGGGTTGCGAGCCATCGCTATCACAGATCACGACTCGGTGCTGGGGGTGGACGAGGCGATGGTCGCGGGCGATGAAGATGGCGTCGAGGTCATACCCGCCATCGAGCTGAGCACCCGACATGAGCCGGCGCGGGGTTTCGTCGACCTGGATATCCTGGGCTACTGGATAGACCCGCACCATCCCGACCTCACGGCAACTCTGAAGAAAGTGATAGACGCCAGGGTCGAGCAGAAAATCGCTCAGGTCGAGATCATGCAGGGCTACGGTGTGGACGTTCCGGTGGAAGAGGTGCTGGCGCTGGCAAAAGGTGTGCCCGGAAGGCCGCACATCGCCCAGGTTGCGCTAGAGCGCAACCCTGGCCGGTTCCGGGATATCGAACAGGTGTACGATGAATTCCTGTCCAACCATGGCAAGGCGTACCGCCCCAGGGCGTTCTCCCTGACGGTGGAAGACGCCATTGAGCTGGTATTGGCAGCCGGAGGGATGCCGGTGCTGGCCCACCCAGGACTCTACGATGAGGTGGAGGATTTGCGGGATGTGATTCGGCGGGCCCGCGACGCTGGCCTGGCGGGGCTGGAGATCCGGTATCCCTACGACAAGACCGGTCTTTACGACGGCATCTCTCCGGACGGCCTGGCGGGACTTTTCGCCCGCTTTGGCGCGCTGGCAGACGAATTCGGCCTGGCACACACTGGTGCCTCTGACTTCCACGGCACCCGCAAGCCAATCATGCTTGGTGAGCAAGGGCTTACGTGGGAGGAGTACGTGGTGCTGAAAGAGAAGGCACGAACCGCTTCGTCCTGATGGGTGAGGGCCAAAAGCCCTCACCTACCTCCAATCTGCTTGGTAGCGCTCAAAACTGTTGGTATGGAGCGGCTCTTGGCCCTCTCCTACCCCAACCCCTCCCTCTC
>CAZDOZ010000071.1:0-12027 GCA_964507175.1 uncultured Anaerolineae bacterium | reverse complement strand
CAATCCCCACATGATATGACAGAAAAGCGGCCTTGGGGTAAAATGAATGGGCGACAAACGGTCGCTACAGCATCAGAACAGGAGGGGAAAATGCTGGTAAGAGATTATCGGGATGTGCAGGCCCAGGAAACAGGGCTGGATGGCGTTACGGTGAGGTGGGTTATCAGCGTGCCGGAGGGAGCGCCTAATTTCGCCATGAGGGTGTTCGAAGTGCAGCCGGGAGCTGTTACCCCCCATCATCAACATCCGTGGGAGCACGAGGTTTTCGTACTGGCAGGCACGGGCGAGGCGTTAGGGGAGGATGGCGTTCACCCTCTCTCGCCGGGCACTACAGTTTTCGTCCCGCCAATGGAAAAACATCAGTTCCGGAATACTGGCGACGAGGTGCTCCGTTTCATCTGCGTGATTCCTACGGTTCCGGAGGCGCTTCCGCAATGAAAGAGATATCCGCTCAGGTAAGCCTGTATCCTCTCCGGAAAGAGGACTTGCTTCCGCAAATCAGGAGAGCGTGGGAGATATTTCAGGAAAGCGGCTTGAAGACCCAGAAAGGGAGCATGAGCACGGTGATCTGGGGGGAGATGGATGAGGTATTCTCGGCGCTCCGTGATGCGTTTGCCGAGGCTGGAGAGCAGGGAGATGCGGTGATGGTGGTCACTTTTTCCAACGCATGTCCCAGGCCTGAGGAAGATGGGCAGGGGTGACGTTCGGGTGCTCCTCGTGCTTCCCGACGTGCGCGAGCGATCGCTTCTCATGGCTGAGCTGGAATCCCGGGGGGTGGAAGTCGCCGCAGAGGCAGAAGCGTCGTTGGTGCTGAAGCGGATAGTTTGGGAGGAGAGCTCGCCGCGGGCAATCGTGTGGGATTCCAGGCTGGGCCCGCCAGGGCCTGCTGAAAGGGAGGCCTTTCGCAGTCTTGCCCCGCAGGCGAGGTTCGTCGTCGTCGGCAGAGCATCTGTACGGGTCGAGGAGGAGCGGTGGCCTGATGGGAGCATTTTCGTCAGGCGGCCAGTATCGGTGGGAGAGCTGGCGAACGTGGTGATGGAAGCGACGCACCCTCGAGACACATTGGTCACTGGGAAAGGGGATGTATGAGCGGCAAGGACAAGCGCGGCGCATTTATTTTGACGCTTCGTGGAAAGAGATGGGAGTTCCGTGCTGGCATGACTGTGCGGGATGCGATAGTGAAAGCGGGAATCTCGCCAGAAAGCGTTTTGCCGGTACGGGACGGCAAATTGATAACGGATGACACCATTGTGTCTCCAGGCGACGAAATCCGCCTGGTTTCGGTGATATCCGGAGGATAATTGGATTCGGCTGCGGAAGGGAGTTGGTGCTTCCGCAGCCGTTGCTTGTCTCAAAGTCGTCTGGCTATTTCCTTCTCGTACCCCGGGAAATAGCGGCCTATGATTGGCAGGTCGAACGAACGGAGGATTGTCTCTTTTGCCTCGCGTTCCAGTAAGAATCTAAAAGACTCTTCCACCACACGCTCCGGGGAGCAAGAATCTCCGGCCAGGTGTGAGCAATACGATTTTGCCAGCCGAACTGTATGCTCCGTCTGGCTTTTATTCTCCCCTATCCGCACCAGGAATGAGAAAGTGTCGTCATCCTCTGCAATCCTTTTTACGGTTATCTCAGGTTCTGTCATTTCTCCCTTCCAAAACGAAGGCACGCCAATGTGCCTCGGCGTGCCTTACCCGATTATGTGTCAGAGCGCCATTGCTCGGACTTCCCGGCTGTTAAAACTTACAGCAAACGCGACCGATCTCAGAATATCATCTTCGAGAACTGCTCGTACTTCTTCCATCTCTCGTCGACGACCCTCTGGGCTTCTTCAAAGAGCGCCTGAGCACCTTCCGGATTGTTCTTGAGCAACTCCCTGTACCGGCCCTCGTTCTTCATGTAATCCATCAGCGGGCGCTTTGGAGGCTTGGAATCGAGCTGCAGCGGCGGCTTGCCCTCAGCTTTTCGTCTTGGATCGTATCGGTAAAGCGGCCAGTAGCCTGTCTCCACGGCTAGCTTTTGTTGGTCAAGCCCCTTCTCCATGTCGATGAGGTGAGCGATACAATGGCTGTAAGCGATGATTATCGATGGGCCGTCGTAGGACTCGGCTTCTCTCATGGCTTTCAGCGCTTGTGCATCGTTGGCCCCCATGGCAATCTCAGCCACATACACGCTGCCGTAGGTCATTGCCATCAAGCCCAGGTCTTTCTTTGGGTGGCGCTTTCCGCCGAACGCAAACTTTGCGACTCCGGCCAGCGGCGTGGCCTTGGATGCCTGCCCGCCGGTGTTGGAGTAGACCTCGGTGTCGAGCACCAGGACGTTTACGTTCCTGCCGCTGGCAAGGACATGATCCAGACCACCGTAGCCGATATCGTATGCCCAACCGTCTCCGCCGATGATCCAGACGCTCTTCTTGACCAGCATATCGGCAAGCGTGTGCAGGTCCTTGGACTTGGGGTCATCGCGTCCTTCGAGGAGTTTCTTGAGCTCGGCAACCCGCTCGCGCTGTTCCTCGATTCCCGCTTCGGTGGACTGATCGGCATTGAGAAGTGCATCGGCCAGATCGTTGCCGATGACGCCTCTGAGGTCATCGACCAGCTCACGGGCGTGCTCGGTTTGCTTGTCCACGGTCAACCTCATGCCCAGACCAAACTCGGCGTTATCTTCGAACAGGGAGTTGTTCCAGGCAGGGCCGCGTCCTTCGCTGTTGAACGACCATGGGGTTGTCGGGAGGTTGCCGCCGTAGATGCTGGAACAACCTGTGGCGTTCGCCACGATTGCCCTGTCGCCAAAGAGCTGGGTCATCAGCCGGATGTACGGGGTCTCGCCGCAGCCTGCGCATGCACCGGAGAACTCGAACAGCGGTCGCAGGAACTGGACATTCTTGACCGTGTTGAACTTCATCGCCGTTTTTGGCATATCCGGGAGCTTCATGAAGAACTTCCAATTCTCTCTCTCACGCTCCCGGATCGGCAACTGTGGTACCATGTTGAGTGCCTTGTGCTCCGGATTCTTCTTGTCCGCGACTGGACAGGCTTCCACACAGAGTGTACAACCGGTGCAGTCTTCAACTGATACCTGGATTGTGTATTTCTTGTTGGTATTCTTGTATTCCTTGAAGTACTTTGCATCCATGTACTTGAAAGAAGGTGGGGCACCTTTCAGGTCTTCCTCGTCTGCTACCTTGGCCCTGATGACTGCGTGTGGGCAGGCCATCACGCATTTGCCGCATTGGATGCAGAGGTTGGGGTCCCACTCTGGGACTTCCAGAGCGATGTTCCGCTTCTCCCACTGAGTGGTACCGCTGGGCCAGGTTCCGTCTTTCGGGAAGACGCTGACTGGCAGATCGTTCCCTTCGCCAGCGATGAGCCTGGCGGTGACTTTCTGGACGAACTCCGGAGCTTCCGGCGGAACTGCTGGCGGCATGGCGATGTTGCTGGTAACCCGTCCCGGCACTTTGACCTCGTGCAGGTTCTCCAGCGCTGCATCCACGGCCTGGAAGTTTTTCTGCACGATCTCCTCGCCCCGCTTGCCGTAGGTCTTCCGGATTGCTTCCTTGATCCGCTGGATCGCCTCATCGAACGGGATGACCCCGCTGATGGCGAAGAACGCCGTCTGCATGATGGTGTTGATCCGGACGCCCAGCCCGACATCTTTTGCGACTTTGTAAGCGTCGATCACATAGAATTTCAGCTTCTTGTCTATGATGGTCTGCTGGACTTCACGCGGCAGGTGATCCCAGACTTCGTCCGGCCCATACGGAGCGTTCAGAAGGAACGTTGCGCCCTCTTCGGCGACGTCCAGGACTTTGTACTTCTCGAGGAAGATGAACTGGTGCACGCCTACGAAGTTCGCTTTCCTGATCTGGTAAGTGCTGTGGATCGGCCTGGGGCCAAAACGCAGGTGGGAGATGGTCTTGGCTCCCGCTTTCCTGGAGTCGTAGACGAAGTATCCCTGGGCATAGAAAGGCGTCTCCTCACCGATGATCTTGATGGAGTTCTTGTTGGCGCTCACGGTGCCATCTGAGCCGAGTCCCCAGAACACAGCCCTGGTGACATCGTCCGGTTCGATGTCGAATGTTGGATCGTAGTCGATGCTGGTGAAGGTTACGTCGTCCTTGATACCTGAGGTGAAGTGGTTCTTGGGGCGGTCTTTCTTCATCTCATCGAAAATGCCCTTGATCATGGCGGGAGTGAATTCCTTGGAGGAAAGTCCGTACCGTCCGCCGATGATCCTCGGGACTTTGTCGAAAGGTGCAAATCCGTCTGCCATTGCCTCGTTGACGGCGGTGCTTACATCCACGTAGAGTGGTTCTCCGGGTGCGCCGGGCTCCTTGGTGCGATCCAGCGTGGCGATTACCCTGGCCGTGGCAGGGAGCGCCTTCATCAGATGTTTGGCGGAGAACGGCCTGTAAAGCCGTACCTTCACCACGCCGACTTTTTCGCCTTTGTCCACCAGGTAGCGGACGGTTTCGTCGGCTGCCTCTGCGCCAGAGCCCATGAGCATGATCACACGATCTGCGTCGGGAGCGCCTACATAGTCGAACAGGTGGTATTCTCTGCCTACGATCTTGGTGAATCTGTCCATCATCTCCTGGACGATGTCGGGAGCGGCCAGGTAAAACGGGTTCACCGTCTCGCGGTTCTGGAAGTACTCATCCGGGTTCTGGGCTGTGCCCCTGATGAACGGGTGCTCTGGGTTCATGGCCCTTTCCCTGTGGGCCCTGACGAGGTCGTCATCGATCATCGCTCTCATGTCGTCGTCGGAGAGCATCTCGATTTTGTCGATCTCGTGGGAAGTGCGGAAGCCATCCATGACGTTCAGGAACGGCACGCGGGCTTTGAGCGTGCTTGCCTGGGCGATGAGGGCGAAATCGTGTGCTTCCTGAACGGACGCCCCGAAGAACATACCCCAGCCAGTAGCTCTCGCTGCCATGACATCGCTGTGCTCGCCAAAAATCGTCAGTGCGTGAGTTGCCAGCTGCCTTGAAGCGATGTGAAAGACTGTGCTGGTGAGCTCGCCTGCAATCTTGTAGAGGTTGGGGATCATCAAGAGGAATCCCTGGCTGGCGGTGAATGTGGTGGTGAGAGATCCTGTCTGAAGTGCGCCATGGGCTGCACCTGCGGCCCCGCCTTCGGCCTGCATCTCGACTACTGTGGGCACCGTTCCCCAGACATTGGGGACACCTTTGGCGCTCCAAAGGTCTGCCCATTCCCCCATGGGGGATGAGGGTGTAATGGGGTAAATAGCTACTACTTCGTTGATCCTGTAGGCAACGTACGCAACAGCCTCGTTGCCGTCAATCGTTACTATTTCTCTGGCCATGGTACTATCTCCTTACATGAGGTTTGAACAATGCGTCTCAAGCCATCCCAAATTGGTAAAGCCTTTTTCAGCCTTGACAGTGCGTCGTGTTCCTGGCATGTCAAACTGTGAATCCCAGCCTCGCTGGGGATGTTAGGGAAACTTTCTGGCATTCTCCGGCATTTTTACACTCCTCTTACCCAAAGTGGCTAGCATACCGACCCGGCACGCATTATGTTGCTTTACATCGCCTTCCCTGTTTGTGGTCACAAGGAGTAGGCGCTCTACCTGACATCTTATTCTACCCCAAAAAATACGAATATCAAAGTTACATGCGAGAAAAGAAACGATGTCGGGCAAACGTCCACTCCGCTGCTCTTGCGTATTTGACGGGAGGTGTGGGCCTTTGAAGCAAATCGAAGGCCCATTCCGCCTCTGGAGCTTTTTCGACGTGCCTGAAGTATGGCGCGCCCTATTGCTTGGGGTTGATGGATGTTGGAGATGTCTTAGGGGAGATCCTGTCCCCCTACGGTCCCCCAGGATTTGCTTCGAAATCCTGGGTGTGCTATCATTTAAATGAAAGAGGAATGCTGCCCCTGCCGTGTTGGTGATGTGCGGTCCGGCTTGAGCCAACACACGGACACAGGGGGCCGGTTATGCGGGAGGAAATGCGATAGCCGTAAGGCAAGGCAGGAACTTCCGGTAAGGCTCCCACCTGCGAAAGCGGGTTCAAAGCCAAACGCACACACGGCATGGTGGGGGCTTTTTGCAGAAACTCAACGATTATGCAGATTAAAGATAGAAATCCGTGTGATCTGCATAATCTGTGGACCATTTCTGTGTCTCTTCGCGTCGAGCTTTTGGTTCTGGCTCGTCCGGGCTAGGACGTACCCTCAATCTGTGTGCCAGACGCGGGGAGGGGTGGGCGGGCCTTTGCGCCTGGTTTCCTCATAGACTTCCAGGGCTGCAAGCAATCGCCTCTGGTCTTCTTTGGAACGGCGTTCTTCGACAGCCATCTCATGCTCCTCCATGCGCCTGCTGATCATCGTCTTCACGCCATATGGATCGTAGATGTACTCGTAAGGCGAGACTCCTTTCTCTGCGGCAGTCCGTACGATTATCGTGCCATATCCGAGTAACTTCGCTTCCCAGCTCTTGATTTCTACTTCTACATTTTGTATCTTGTCGAAAGGGGTGATTTTCTCGTCCAGTGAGATGGAAAATTTCCCCTTGTTTATGTCATACAGGTTTGATTTGTCCAGGGCGTACATATCGTTCGCCCAGTCTTTGTATTCTATCCAGCCCCATGTTGCCACCAGCAAGTCAAGAAGCAACGTAATGCCAGCAGCAATCCATATTTTGTATTTCAATAGGTATCCCAGGATGATGGTTATGATGAAAATCGCCAACAGGGGAAGGAAGGTTTCTTGAATTAACCTGATCCAATGGGTACGCCACACGATTCTGTCTCCTTCCTCCCATCTCATGGTTAGAATCCCCAAGGCCCTTTGTCTGTTGCGTTTGTCGCCCTTTCCCTCGCTTGGGTTTGAAAATAGAGCTACCAAGTATTTGAGCGGTGGATTGGTGAGGATGTGTTTGCTGGTCCATGTCATTGCATTTTTTAGCCAGCCGGGAAGCTCAATCCAGGGATTGCCTCCAGCAGCCGCCCCATCGGCTCTGTGGGGGATTGATGTGACGGGAAATTCCGGGATTAGCCGTGGAGCAACCCGTTCCTCCACAGTTTTGCGGAGTTGTTCTTTCCTGGCGGCATAGGTGCGTCGTTTCGCCCTGCTTATGAGAGCCAATATCTCTCCGCGTAGTTCGTTGACCTCGGGCGCTTGGGAAAAGACGATGTCCCCTCCTGTGGCTGCCGATTCTATTGTCAGACGTCCATAGTCCAGTGCTCTGGCGGCGGCATTGGGGATGGAAACCAGGACGTCTTGGACCATGTCTAGAGAGGTTTCTTGATATCTTTCTCGGATAGGAAATGTCCCGATCAGAAGCATCTGGTCTATTGAAACGACGCGCTTGTCGGTGATTACCAGGTAATCATTTGCATAGTCACGCCATTGGGCAAAGATCAGAAGGAGCGTGAGCACGGAAAATATGACAGCCACTATCGTTATGGTAGTGCTCGACAGTGTTCTGTTCATTTTGGCGGTCACGACATACATCATAAGAAAAAATCCCGAGGCTAGCGAGAACCAGACGAACAATGTGAGGAACAGCCTGTATGCGAGCACTATGATGTGCTTGCGCGTGCATCTTTCTGGAAGTTCACCCGGGATCAAGGATATGCTCTCGTAGCACCGTTCCTCCGAATAAGGTCCGGCAATGAATTTCTTTAGCCGCTCCCACAATGATGGTTTTTTGCCATCTGTGGTTTTCGTGACGCCACGCCTTTCCTGTAGCCGCTTTTCCCATTCACTGAATTCATCCGCCAGCTTTCCTGTGAGGTCGCGTCCCATCTGAATGAAATCCTCGTGTGCCAATGAGAACCACTCGGCGTCTTTGGTCACCTCGATGGAACTATCGCGCAGGCCTGTGACCAGAAGCGACCGCAGCCCGAAATAGCGTGGGTGCAGGGGTTTGTCCACCATCATGTAACTGCGTGGCCGCTCTCTGCCCTGGTTGTCCGTAGCGCGGATGATTGCTTCTCCATAGCGCAGGATATACAGCTTGTTTCCAATCTCCCCCTGCCGGGTCAGCACGTACCATTGAGGGGTGTGCTCCAGCCCCATATACCCTGCCAGGCGCTTCAGGAATTCCGGAGATACACCTTCGAGCTCCAGCCCCGGCACATTGGATATTTCCGCGGCTATGTCCACTTTTTCCAGGGAGCTCTCGAAACCCTTTCCGGTCGGCAATTTGTTATGAAGGCGTTCGAGTAAAGAGAATGGGATGGTAAACAA
The DNA here is from genome assembly GCA_964507175.1 of uncultured Anaerolineae bacterium. Taxonomy (GTDB): domain Bacteria; phylum Chloroflexota; class Anaerolineae; order S016-19; family S016-19; genus S016-19. The sequence goes on along the minus strand of CAZDOZ010000071.1, from coordinate 3,814 downwards.
CCTGACATCGGTTTCCGCCTCTGCCCGGACCGCTTTGAAAGGTTTTTCGAAAGAGGTCCCTCCGAACGACAGATCGTTCAATACGAATGCCTGCCCTGCAGAGAGGTAGTAATCTGGAGGTCTCTTTTTCCCCTGTATCCCTGTGTGTTCCTCTTGAATTGCCATCCTTCCCTGGTCTATGAGCAGGAGTGCCTTTTCGGTCTCGATATGTGCGGGCGAGGGTAGCTCTTCTCCTTTTGAGATGGCGACTGTTTCGACCAGTGGCGCCAGGTAGAGGAGATCCATGTCTGGGATTGGGGTCAGTGCGGGGAATCCACGGAGTCGTGCTGCTCGCTTTTCCGCCAGCAGCCGTTCCCGCCACAGCTCCGGAGGGTGGAGCTCCAGCATGTCGGCGACGCCTTTCGGGGTGATGAACAGCACATTCGGTCCGCCATCTCTTGGCTTGGTCGAGATGGTTACCGTGCATGGTTGGGGCTGCTGATAGAGGAGCGACTGGTGGCCGAATGGATCGCCGGGGTGCAATGTCCTTTCCCACCAAGAAAAATCGTGGTGGTCCCCGCTTATGGTTGTTTGTCCTCCGACCTCTGTCGCTTCCCCCTGGAGCAGAATGAACAGGTTGCTGGGCAGATCTCCAGCAGCTACGACGGCTTCGTCCTGAGAGAACTCTGCTACCAAAGTGTCTCTTAGCAGCACTCTCAGCATTTGTGGAGTCCAACCCTCGAACAATGGGAATCTCTGGAGTTTGTTCAGCAGGTCGTCTCTATCAGTTTGGGAGAGCGACAGCGCTGGCGTGAGGTTGTTCATAGCATTTCCTTTACCGTTTTTGCCACGATCCGATTCATCCCCGGCACCGCTGCCAGATCATCCACGCTGGCTTCCTTGATGGCCTCCACGGAACCGAAGGCTTTCAGCAACGCCCGTCGTCTCCTGGGGCCGATTCCAGGGATCTCGTCCAGTTGGGACGCCACGGACGACCTCTGCCGGAGTTTCCGGTGGTACCCAACCGCGAATCGGTGCGCTTCGTCCCGGACATGTACCAGGAGGCGCAGGGCAGAGGACGTCTGAGACAGACGCAAAGGTTCTTCCTGGTCTGGCAGGAACACGAGTTCCTCCTTTTTAGCTAACCCTATTGCCGGTATCTGCTCCCGCAAGCCGAATTCCCCAAGCACTCCCAGGGCAATGCCTAACTGTCCCTTTCCACCATCTATGACGATCAAATCCGGCAGAAGACGCCACTTGTTCCGCTCCTTGTCGCCTGGAATGTCCTGTTTCTCCCCCAGCGCTCGGCGGAATCGTCTCTCCAGCATTTCACGCATGGCGGCGTAATCGTTTGGCTCCCCAATGCGTCCCACCGCCCGAATGTGGAATCGACGGTAGTCTTTCTTGCTCGGAGTCCCCTGGACGAAGACTACCATGCTGCCGACGGTGTTGGTTCCCTGCAGCGTGGAGATGTCGTACCCCTCGATCCGCACCGGTGGGTGTTCCAGGCCCAACGCTTCCTGCAACGCGCTCACAGCCTCCGCCTGCCGACTCTTGTCCGACCGCCACTGGGCCATCATCACCCGAAGGGCCTCTTTTGCGTTTTCCACGGCAAGCTGTAGCAGTTCCTCGTCTTGCCCGCTGCCAGGAAGCCTTAGCTGAACGCTCTCCCCTCGGCGGTGCTTGAGCCACTGCTCGATGATCCTTCGTTCGTCCAGGTCGCATGGCAGGAGCACCTGCGACGGCACGTATGTGGCAGCGTCGTAGAATTGTTTTAGGAAGGATGCCAGGATTTCCTCCTGATCGGCACCATCCCCCCGATCCAGGAAGAAAGTCTTCCGCCCGATCAGCTTACCGTGGCGTATGACGAACACCTGGACGCATGCGTCCCTGTGGTCGGTGGCGATCGCAATCACGTCCTCTTCCTTGTCAGTTCCGGAGACCACCCGCTGGCGCTGGACGATTTGCTGTGCGGCGTGGATCTGATCCCGATAGCGAGCCGCCATCTCGAACTGGAGCCGGTTGGCCGCCTGCTGCATCCGCTGGCGCAGGTCTTCCATGACTTTTTCTGTGTCCCCTTCCAGGAACCGTTCCAGCCCGGCGATCATTTCTCGATACTCCTCCCGGCTCACAGCCCCTATGCACGGCCCGGCGCACAGGCCGATGTGGTAGTAGAGGCACGCCCGCCCTTTCTTCCGTTCCTGCTCCACGTCGCAAGTGGCGTAGGGGAAGACTTTCCGGAGCGCGTTCAACGTCTCCCGCACGGCCCATACGGATGTGAACGGCCCGTAGTATCTGGCTCCGTCCTGGAGCACCCGGCGGGTCATGGTGACTCTGGGGAATGGCTCCTGCCAGTGGACTTTGATGTACGGGTACTGCTTATCGTCCTTCAGCCGGACATTGTACCTGGGGCGGTAGCGCTTGATGAGGGTGTTCTCCAGAACTAGCGCTTCCATCTCGCTGCCGGTGACAATCCATTCTAAGTCGACGACATCGCCCACCAGGCGACGGGTTTTCTCGTCGTGCTGGGCGCTTCGCTGGAAATAGGAGCGCACCCGCTGGCGCAGGTTCACTGCCTTACCGACGTAAATGACCTTTCCGTCGGAGTTGCGCATGATGTAAACGCCCGGCTGGGTGGGCAGCAGGTCCAGTTTTTCTTTCAGACCGACTTCCTCCATATTCCCTAACCTGAATGAACCAGAACCAAAAAGCCTGACGCAGAGACGCAGAAACTATCCACAGATTATACGGATTACACGGATTCCCAATTCTTTTCTCTGCGTCTCTTGCGTCTTTGCGTCAAATGTTTGCTCAGCATTTAAGAATTTCTTCGGTTCTGCGCAATCTGGGTATTGCCGCACTAACAGGACTCACTCGACCAGGCCCCGCAGCACCCGCAGGTTTTCCACGTCTTCGTGCAAATCCTTGCTCTTGGGTGTCTCCAGCAGGCCCGGCAGGCCGTCGAACCTGGGATCGTTTAGGATCATCCGGAACGGCTCCAGCCCCAGCATCCCCTGGCCGATGTGGGTGTGCCTGTCCACGTGAGAGCCTACGTCTTTCTGGCTGTCGTTCAGGTGAAATACCTTTAGGCGATCCAGGCCGATGAGCCGGTCGAACTCGTCCCACATCCGCTCGTAGCTATCCTTGTCTCGGAATTCGTACCCGGCTGCCAGCGCGTGGCATGTATCGAAACAGATCCCAATTCGGCCAGGATGGTCGACCATGGCCCGGATGGCGGCAAGTTGTTCGAAAGTGTACCCTAGATTCGTCCCCTGTCCTGCTGTGATCTCCGTCAGTGTCATCACTTTGAAGCCCTCGGTGGCGGCGTGGGCGCGGTCCAACCCTTCCGCTACCCGCCGGAGCCCTTCCTCCTCACCGGAGCCAGTGTGGGACCCTGGATGCATTACCAGATAGGGGATTCCCAGAGCCTCGGCGCGGTTTAGTTCGTCGATGAATGCGGTGATGGATTTTTCCCAAAGGTCATCTTTCGGCGTGCCCAGGTTGATGAGGTAGCTGTCGTGGGCGACCACCGGGTGGATACCTGTTTCTTCCTGGCGTTCGTGAAACCGCTCGATTTCTTTCGGATCCAAAGGCTTGGCTGTCCAGCGGTTGTTATTTTTCGTGAATATCTGCATCGCCTCGCATCCGGCTTGAACGCCGCGGTCGAACGCTTTGCTGACTCCTCCGGCTATGGATTCATGTGCCCCAAGTCTTAGCACGGGAACACCTCCTCGATATTCTGCTGATGCTGCTCGGGCCAACTACGTTACCTGCAGTGATTATAACCCAATTTCCCGACTTGAGAAAATGGGCCTTGGGGGCGCTTCTGAGTTAC
>CAZDOZ010000070.1:0-12054 GCA_964507175.1 uncultured Anaerolineae bacterium | reverse complement strand
CCCGGCGTGGATGTCGATGACGTAATCGGCCGCCTGCGCCAGCGGCGACTCAGGATCGTTGGTGATGGCGAGGGTCGGGCACCCCTGCCGCTTGCCCTCTTCCAGAACTCCGACGATGTCCGGCGACTGCCCGGACTGCGAGATTCCCATCACCAGCGCGCCGTCGAGCCGCGGCGGCTCGCCGTAGATCGTGAACAGCGATGGCGCCGCCAGCGCCATCGGAATGCGATTGTGTGCGCCGAGGAGGTACTTCGCGTACAGCCCGGCGTTGTCGGAAGTGCCCCGCGCCGCGAGGAAAACGAACTTCACATCACGTTTGCGTACTTCATCCGCGATCCTCAGGATCTCTCCGAATTCGAGCTCCAGTTCCCGCCGAAGTACCTCCGGCTGCTCGAAAATCTCATCTACCAATCCCATGCAAGCCTCCGCAACCGGTTACACCGGTGCCTCCCCAAACGCTTCAACCTTGGATAGCGACTCTTCCAGGTTCCTGCGGATGTCCGGGGTTATGGGAACCCCCGCTTTCTCCATTCCCAGGATCACGGCCCCCAGCACCGGTGGAACCCGCAGCCTCTTGAGTCGCACTTTCGGAGCCAGCGATCTGATCTTCTTCTCCATTTCCTCCCGCAGAATCGGGCTTCCGTTGTACATACTTCCGACGAGCACTACGTCGAATTCCTGATCCTGGATGCCGATCTGTCTGATGACGGCATTCGCCAGTTCGCCGAGTTCCCGCCCGGCCCAGTGGAGAAGATCGAGCGCCACCCGGTCACCCTCCCGAGCTGCCTGAAAGACCAGCAAAGCCATACTTCCGTCCAGATGATACCTACCCCTCACGAGTCCCGCGAGGAAGTCCTCCAGGTTTCTGGCACCGACCTTTTCCATGAATAGATCGGCGAGGAGCGTCTTGGGTCCTCTGAGAGTCCACGAATACGCGATCACCTGCACCGTCCTGGCGAGCAACTCCGACGCGCCGGCGCCTTCTCCCATGAAAGTGCCGGCGCCGGTAACCCTTCCTACCTTGCTGCGATCCTTTGTCCATCCCCAGGCGTTGCACCCGGTGCCGGACACAACCGCCACGCCCCATCCTTCTTCAGTACCGGCAAGGATGCCAAGGACGGTATCGTTGACCACTGAGATTTCTGCCTGGAACCCAAGCGCGTCCACCGCCCGCAGGATACCGTCCAGATCCTCAGGCCAATCGTACCCAGCCACACCCAGGCCGATGCCGACCATTTGGGACTTCTCTATCGTGGCGTCGGAAACGGCCATCCGGTAGGCATCGAGAACGGCGGACGCGAAACCGTCGTGGCCCACGGAATCGGGATTCCCGGGACCAGAGGCACCAAATCCAACCACATGCCCGCTTCCGTCTGCCAGCACGAGGTGGGTTTTCGTCCCCCCCACGTCGACACCCAGGAAATAGGCCATGCCATCACCTTTCATTTCCAGAACTGAGGCAGGTACTTTCGATGGGTCTCCAGCAAATCATCCAGCACCTCCTGGACTTTGTCCGCCGAAGGCCCCAACGGGTGGACGAGCAAAGCCTGGTACGCCTCATCCCTGTCTCCGTGGACTGCCGCCTCCACGGTCAGGAGTTCGTAAGCCTTCACGTGTGCCAGGAGTCCGAACTCGGCCTCCGGCAGCGGCTCCGCAGGCAGCGGCTCGATGCCGTCACGCCCAACTTTGCACGGCATCTCCAGAACCCAATCTTCAGGCCAGCCGAGAACCGCCCCGCCGTGCCTGACGTTCACCACGTGAACCTCGCCCAGGTCGTTGTAATGAGCGTTCAAAAGCTGGGTCGCCATGGTCGAATAATAAGCCCCGCCGCGCTTCATCAACTCTGGCGGCGGCTCCGTCAGGCTTGGATCGGCGTATTTCGCCAGCAAATCCTTCTCGACCTCCATCACCACCTCGGCTCGGGATGGGGGCCACTTCTCCTGCTCCTTCAGCTTCTTATCCGTGTAATAGTAGTACTGAAGGTAGTAGTTCGGAATCATGTTCAGCACTTCTATCGTCCGCACGTCCCACTCCGGCTCATCGGAAGAACGGAGCCACTCCAGGTAAGCATCCATCACCGTCGGCCAGATGTCCTCGCCATCCACCAGGAACCCCCGATGCCAGGAAAGATGGTTCAGACCCAGCGTCATGAGCTGTGCCCTGTCGGAGTCGATTTCCATACCCCGCTTCTCCTTCAGGAGCTCCAAAATCCCCATCTTCGTCGTTATGGGCACATTGCACACCCCAACGGCGTGAACATCCGGCGCATACTTGGAGAGTGCCTGCGTCACCAGCCCCGCAGGGTTCGTGAAATTCACCAGCAGCGCCCCCGGAGCAGACCGCCTCACCTCGTCGGCGATCTCCAGGATGACTGGAATCGTGCGCAGCGCCTTTGCCATCCCACCGACGCCAGTCGTCTCCTGGCCGATCAACCCATGCCGCCGTCCCAGGTACTCGTCCTCCCGCCGGGCCGCCATCTTCCCAACGCGCAACTGGGTGATGACGTAAGCCGCCCCTTTGATGGCCGCATGGCGGTCGGTGGAGAGCACAACCTTGAACGGCACTCCATGCGCCTGAACCATCCTCTTCGCGAACCCGCCGACGATGCGAAGCCGTTCTTCGTCTATGTCCATCAGCCAGAGCTCGTCGATTGGGAACTGCTCGGTTCGTTCCAGGAAACCGTTCACAAGCTCCGGAGTGTATGTAGAACCACCACCGATAACGGTAACTTTCATCTTCGTGCCTCCTCAATCGAATCGATCGAGGGGAATCCACGGTGCAAAGCGAGCCAAGGGTCGGTATGCGATCACCAGGTTTCGTACAGAGGAGAGTCGGCGCCGAAATCGCACCCGCAGGAGCGCCGGAGCACAATCTCCGTCGGCAGCAGGGTCAGCGGATCGGCCTCGCCAGTCTCGATGAGCCTGATCAACTGCCTGACGGCTTCCTTCCCCACTTCCGCGGTGGGAGCGCGCACGGTCGTCAGAGGGGGTTGAAGGTACGGCGACATCCGCTGATCGTCGAAGCCGACCACGGAAACTTCCTCCGGGACACTCACGCCTGCTTCCTTCAACGCCACGAGCACACCCACGGCGGCCTCGTCGTCCCCGGCAAACACCCCATCGAACTGAACCCCGCCGCTCAGAAGCTCCCAGATGGACTGATAGGCTTTCCTGCGGAAGAACTCTCCTGCTGATATCAACAATTCGTCCAGAGGGATGCCGTGATCACGCAAAGCCTCCTTGTAGCCCATCTCCCGCCAGTAAGAGTCTTCATGGCCTGCAGGCCCACGCAGGAACACTATCCGCCGCCGCCCGTGCTCCTCGATAAGATGGCTGACGAGCTTGTAGGAAGCGGCTTTGTTCTCCACGGTAACGCACGGGATGTTCAACCCGGGCGGCGACGAGCGATGGATCAGCACCAAGGGAAAGTTCATTTCGGAGAGCACCTGCAGGCAGCTATCATCCAGGCTCGTGGTGAATGCGAGGACGCCATCGCAGTTGTGCGGCCCAACTGGAAGATCCCGCACCTGAGAATAGACTTCTCTGGCGGACGAGATCAGAAGGTCGTAGCCGCCCTCCCTGGCCATCGATTCAATCCCGTTGAGCAACGGGGCGAAGAAATCGCCGCTCATGTCGGTTAGCAGCAGCCCGATGGTGTTGGTCTTCTTGATCGCCAGCTTGCGAGCGGTGGAATGAGGAACGTAGTTCAGTTCCTCCATGACCCGCTCCAACCGCCTCACTACCTCATCGGAGACATGAGCCGTGCCATTGATGTACCGGCTGACCGTTGCTACGGAGACGTTGGCTTTCCTCGCCACGTCCCGTATCGTGACCGACGATTTCTTCCCCCTGTCCATCTGACCTGCTGTCCTTTCCTCTGCAAGCTTGCCTCGACTTGAATGCGGGAGCATCCGGCCCTTGGCAGCGTTTTTCGGTGGATTCCCCTTAGTTTACACAAATATCACACATCAGGCCATTTCTGGCGTAGCTCTTCCTCCGCTGCTTTCAATTCCTTGGCATTGTCCAGAATCTTCCTCAGCGCTTCGACCATATCTTCAATGCCCTTGCGCCCAGCCCGAAAGATGCGTTCGTCCAGCCACACCGACTCGCGCCGGCATCGTTCGGCCACCGGCAGGCGCACCTTCTCGAAATCGAACCTTTCCGGGAACGCCGATGGCACTGGCAGCCTAGAATTCAGCGGCTGGAACAGGTCGTATCGGTGCATCGGCGGGTAGCCGTCTTCCGCCGGAATGCCTTCCTTTATCAATGCGGCAATGACCACGTCCCTGTCAAACCCGAACACATCCGGGTCAATGGCGAAGACGTACCGGTAAAAAGACCGAACCGCGTGACGCGGATCGCGCTTGAGCACCCGCACGCCGGGCACTTCGGCCAGGAGCCGATCCATGTAATCGGCCATTTCCGCGCGCTGCTTCATCTGCTCCGGGAACCGCTCCAACGCCACGTTCCCGAGTGCGGCCTGGAGCTCGGTCATCCTGTAGTTGGTGCCCATGGAGTAGAGCTTCCCTTCCTCGTCGTGCGGCCTGCCGCAATCAATGATGCTCGCCGCCTTTGCGGCCAGCTCCGGCGTGCGGCACAAAAGAACTCCACCTTCGCCGGTAGTCAGAATCTTCGACGATTGCAGGCTGAAAGAGCCGAAATCCCCAATGGTTCCGGCGCCTTTGTCCCGCCATTTCGCCCCGTGCGCGTGAGCGGAGTCCTCGATCACCACCAGATTGTGGGCGCGGGCGATTTCCATGATGGCGTCCATGTCCGCCATCTCCGCCCCAAGGTGAACCGGGATGATTGCCTTCGTCCGCGGGGTGACGGCTTTCTCCGCCTCTTCCGGCGAGATGGTGTAAGTCTCCGAATTGATGTCCACTATTACCGGAATCGCTCCTGCGGCCATCGGCGCTGCGGCCGTGGCCTGGAACGTGCACGCCGGGACGATCACCTCATCGCCCCACCCTATGCCAGCAGCCCGAACCGCGACTTCCATCGTCACGGTGCCGTTCGCCATGAGAACGGGGTGGCCTCCTCCTTGAAGCTCGGCGAATTTTTCGATGAATTTCTGAGTTTGCGGGCCGGGATACGGGTATCCGCCCCACCTGCCAGACCTGATCACTTCGGTCAGAGCGGCGATATCCCGATCGTCATACACAGGCCAGTTGGGATATGGCTCGCTCCTGACCGGAACGCCACCGAGAATTGCCAGTTTTTCGCCCATCGGTACCTCCAACAATTTGTGTGTGCCTGAAAGCACCCTGTAGGGCGGGTTTCAAAACCCGCCCTTACCTCTATCATCTCATTCCGTTGCATCTTCGCTTCAGGGAATCTCCAATGCCTTCACACCCCGATTTCGACCAAGCGGTTCGTGCGGGCGCTTTCGTAAGCAGCATCCACGATCCGCATGTTGACCAAACCTTCGTCGCCGCCCGGAACAGGCTTGCGCCCCGTCCGCACCGACTCGACGAAGTACCTCATCTGCTCATCGTACATCCGCTGCTCGCCGTGATCCTGACGCGGGAACTGGAAGCCCGGATTCACCATGTCCATGCGCTTCTCCTCCCTGTTCGGGAGCTCCAAAAGCGTAGGGAAGACGGAGCCGTACCCCTGAGTCCCGAAAAGCCTTGTGGCGGCCTCTGGACCGTCCGAATGCGGCTGCCACCAACCGGATTCGATGTAGGAGAAAGCGCCGTTGTCCCACTGAATGATCATCACATCGGTATCATCCACGTCGTAATCACCATAATAAGTGCCAACCCTGGCGTACACGCTCGCCGGTTCCGGATCGCCCAGGAGGAACCGTGCCGTATCGATGGCGTGGATGCCCATGTCTGCCAGCGCACCGCCGCCCGCGAACTGCTTCTGTGTGAACCATCCGCCGGGGCCCCAATGCACGTGAACGCCATAGCCCGTGGTGCGCACGATGCGCCCGATCCTTCCGGCGTCCACCTGCTCCTTGAGCCACAGCACCTCCCGGTCGAACCGCCAACAGTGGGCTACCATCAGCAAAGCGCCGGAGTGCTCGCTTGCAGCGACCATCTCCTCGGCTTCGGCTGCGTTCATCGCCATCGGCTTCTCCACCATGACGTGCACGCCCGCCTCCAGCGCAGCGACGGTCTGCGGCGCGTGCAGGTAGTTCGGCGTGCTGACGATCACTGCGTCCACGTCGCCGTCGGCGAGCATGTCCTCGATGCGGATGTAACGCCGCAGGACGCCGAAGTCGTCGGCAAACGCGTCCATGGTTTCCTTGCGATGGTTCACCGCCGCGACGAGCTCGACTTCCTCGACTTTCTTCGCAGCGTTTGCGTGGACGCGGGCTATGTACCCGACACCGGCAAACGCCATTTTCAACGCCATGATGCCCTCCTCACTGCCAGAACTGCGGCAGATACTCCCGATAAGTCGTCAGATAATCGTCAAGAATCTGCTTCGCCACGTCCATGTCCGTGACCACGGGATCCAGCAGCAAAGCTTGCAGCGCAGCCTGTCTGTCCCCGTTGACGGCGGCATCGACGGAAAGCCGAACCACGGTGATTTCCCGGCGGAGCAACTCCGCTATCGGCTCTGGCATGTCGCCCATGCCGACGCCCTGCACACCCGCCCCAGTCACGACGCCCGGAACTTCCACGATTGCGCCGTCCGGCAGGTTCGTGATGTATCCCCGATTCGGCAGGTTCACCGCCAGGTGCAGGTGCTCACCGGCGCCTGCGACGTTCTCGATGATCTCCAGAGCGCCTTCACTATCCGCTTCCCGGAGCGGCTCGGTCTCTTCCAGCCCGTCGGCCATGCGCTCGATCGTCTTCAATTTTTCGTCCCGTAGGTGACTGTGCACGCCCCATTCGTAGAGGCTTATGTCGTATTTCTCCCACGGCTTCGTGACCGGGTCGCTCACCCACGGCAGATACTCGCAAAGATGCTCGTCGCCTGGAATCGGGAACAGGCCGAACGCATCGAAAACCCGCTTCGTGAGCGGCTCAAACTCCGACGGCATCTCCGCCCATCGCTTCCTGAACAGCGGGTAGAGGTCTTCCCCGGTGCGCCGATCGTGAAGGCTCAGCATCCACGTAAAATGGTTAAGCCCGGCGGCCACGATGTGGACTTTCTCCATCGCCTGCCTGGCGACGACCCGCCTGGGACCTTCAGTGGCAGGGGAAGCGGCTGTGTTGGTGAACCCTGGCGGGACCTCGATATCCAGGTCTTTCGCCAGCGCAAGGCCAACCATGGAGTATCCGACCTTGATCTGATGGCACAGCCCAACGACTTTGATCTTGCTGTAGCGTGAAACGGCGTCGCAAATGCGCATCATAGGGTTGGTGAAATTGATGAGCCAGGCATCCGGACAAGCCGACTCCATGTCCCGCACGATTTCCATCACCGGTCCGATGTTCCTCGCAGCATGGGCGAAGCCGCCTGGCCCTCCGTTCTCTGCGTAGGGCTGCCGCACTCCGTACTTGAGCGGGATTTCGAAATCGGACTTCCAAAGCTCCTCACGAGGCGGAACTTCGATGGAGAGCACAACGAAATCCGCTCCGTCGAGCGCCTCCTTGTGATGCGGATGCCGCGTGAGCGTCATTTCGGCGTCCCATTCACGATTGAGCCGCTGAGCAAGCCGATAGACGAGTTCCAACGATTCCTCGTTCTTATCGACCAAAGCAATCCGGCTGCCTTTTAGCCGTTCGCTGCGCATAAGCGCACTCAGGGTATTCAGCCCAAACTCCGCACTTCCAGCACCGATAACCACGATTTTCGTTGGCAGCATTATCCTTTCACCCCACTGAGCTTGATTCCTTCGATGAACGTCCGTTGAGCAAAGAAGAATACAATGATGACCGGTAGCGCAAACATCACCGAAGCCGCCATCAGCAGGTTCCACGCCACGTTCCTCTGCCCCTGGAAATCCTGCAGGCCGAGCGCCAAGGTGAAATGCTCCGGATTGTTCAGGTATAGCAATGGGCCAAGGAAATCGTTCCACGCCCACAGGAACGTAAAAATGGCGATGGTGGCCAGCACCGGCTTCGAAAGTGGCAGTACAATGCGGTAGAAAATCTGGAACTCGGATGCGCCGTCCACCCTCGCAGCGTCCAGAATCGAATCGGGTATGCCGCGGAAGAACTGCCGAAACAGGAAAATGTCGAATGCGCTGCCGAAGAAAGTCGGCACCACCAGTGGCAGGAGCGTATCGCCCCAGTGCAACGTCTCCGTGAAGAAGAGGAACAGTGGGATCATGGTGACCTGGAACGGGAGCATCATCGTGCTGAGCACCACGATGAAAAGGATGTCCCGCCCGGGCCACTTGATCTTCGCAAACCCGTAAGCCGCCGGGGTCGAGGAAACCAGCGTGCCTATGATTGCGAGAACAGCGTAGATCATGCTGTTCTTCAGGTACACGAAGAAATTGACGTGAAGCCCCGGCCTCACGCTGCGGTACATCGCATCCACGAAATTGTGCCAGTGAAACTCCACTACAAGCACTGGCTTTCCGAACCGCGCCCGCACTTCGTACCGCTTCAATGGATTGACCGGGTCCACGAAAGTCCCCACGCCGGCGTGCACGGCGATCCGCGCCAGCCGCATCTCCCGGCCGTCCTTGAACTTGACATCGTAAACTGGATATTGTTTCCCCTGGATGGTCACCATCTTGACGCTGTGAGGAAGCAACGTTGGCGGCGTCCGGAACACATCGTCTGGAGATTTGAATGCCGTGAAAATCATCCAGAGTATCGGCACGAAGAAAAAGCTCCCCACGATCCAGATTATCAGGTGACCGAGGATTTTTTGCAGGAACCGTCGCATCCGTACCCGGCGTTTGACGGACATGTACCTGGAGTTTACCATTCTGCTCCCCCTTTCACATCTCTTCACCGTAATACGTCCACTTCTCGCTCACTTTCATGAGGAGAAGGGTGCTGACCAGGATTATGAAGAACAAAATCCATGCCAGAGCCGACGCATACCCGAATTTCATCGTTATGAATGCTTTATAATACAGGTAGATGCTGTAGAACAACGTCGAATCCAGCGGGGCGCCGAGGGGACGACCAGAGGACACGGCATAACTGGCCTGGGATGTGGAGAACACGTAGGCCTGAGTGAAATACTGGAACATATCGATGACGCCCAGAATCAGGTTGAAGAGCGTGATCGGCGATATCATGGGTATAGTCACGTGCCATAGCCGTTGCAGCCAGGAAGCGCCATCCAGCTCGGCGACCTCAAGGAGTGTAACCGGTATGTCCTGAAGGCCGGAAAGGTAGATGACGATGGTGCTGCCCATGGCCCACCATCCCATGATGATGAGTGCAGGCTTTGACCAATAGGGATCGGTGAGCCAGCTTGGACCGTTGATGCCGATGAATCGCAATGCCGTGTTCAGGATGCCGTTGTTCGTGTTGTAAATCCACACCCAGAGGATGCTGGTGGCCACCACCGGCACGATGGAAGGGATGAAGTAAATCACGCGATAAATGGATTGCCCTTTCAGCTTGAGGTTGAGCAAAATGGCGCACAGGAACGATCCAATAAGGGTCGAAGGGACACCTATGACCACCATGTACGTGGTGTTGTAAAGCGATATCGAAAACCTGTGGTCGTGAATGATTGCTTTGTAATTCGCAAGCCCGACCCACTCCGATGGCGCTTTGATGTGGTAAATGGTAAAGCTCGTGTACAAAGCACTCAGCATCGGGTACAGAGTGAAGAGCAGGAATCCGATCGCCCAGGGGGAAATGAACAGCATCCCCCACACGAACCTCCTCCTGGTTCTGGGAGACCAGTTTACCCATGGCAGCCAGCCGTTCTTGCCTCTTTCTTTCATGCTCACGCACCTTTCCGGGGTTGGCCGAACGGCCAGCGAACGCAAGCCGTTCGGCCTCCTCGTTCGAAATTCGGGCTAAAGGCTACTTCCCCTGCAAAGCCTTGTCCAACACCGGCTGGAGCTTCTTCTGAGCTTCTTTCAGAAGCGGCTCGGGATCGGCTCCGGCGTGGAGCACTTTCTCCTCAATGTTGCTGAGTTCGGTGTTGATTTCAGTGCTGGCAGGCGTGAACACCTGCGTGGTCGCGTTAGGCCCCTGAGCCAGCTTCATAAACATCTCAAAGTTCTTATCCTTATGGAAGCGCGGGTCCTTGGCTGCGGTCTTGCTGGAAGGCAGATTGTAGTTGGCGAACATCTCGTCGGCCACGACCTTAGGGGTCGCCATCCATGCCAGCAGCTTGCCGGATGCGTCGGGATCGGCAACGCCCTTGGGAATGACGGCCACCGTGCCGCCGACGGTGTTGGTGCCGGCCCGCTCAGGATGCTCTTTCGGGTACGGAAGAGGCGCAACACCATACCACAGATCGGGCTTGAGCCCGGCGATGAAATTCGGGCCCATGAACCATTCGCCGTCCACAACCATGGCGATCTTCCCAGCCATGAAGCCGTTCTGCGGCGAAGCATAGTCTCCCAGCGACGAGACGAACTTCATGACCTTGTCCGGACCATACTTCTTGTAGAAGTACTGCTCCCACTTCAAGGCATCGACGACAGGCTTGGAATCGATCTGCACCTTGGTGCCATCTTTGCTGATCCAGTATCCACCGAACATCGGCACATATTGCTCGATGTGGCTCCAGGCATAATCGGGCACAAACCCCATCTGGACGATGTTGCCGCTCTTGTCCACCTTGGTGAGCTTGTCGGCGTATTGTATCAGCTCCTCCAAGGTCTTGGGCGGGTTGTTGGGATCAAGCCCGGCTTCCTCAAACAGGTCCTTGTTCCAGTAGAGGGCGTACGTGTCGGAGCCCCACGGCAGGGCGTAATATTTGCCCTTGTACTTGCCCTGGGCCAGCATTGCAGGGTAGATGTCGTCCAGATTGATCTTGTTCTTGGCAATGATGTCATCCAGAGGCGTCAACAACCCTTCGTTCACCCACTCAGGAACGTTGTCCGGACCACTCAGAACGAGGACATCGGGCGGATGGGAGCCAGAAAGCGCAGCGATGACTTTGTCCTCGTCCACAGGAGCGTTGACGATGACTTTGATGCCGTTGGCTTTGCCGTACTCATTGAACAAGGACTGCAACTGAGCAGGGTTGTCGCCCCAGGTGACCCACACGTGCATTTCCTTAGGAGCCTTTACAGCGGCTTTGGTAGGCGCTTTCGTGGGTGCCGGGGCCTTGGTCGGCACCGGAACCTTCGTAGGGGCAGGCGCCTGGGTTGGTGCCGGAGCTTTAGTGGGCGCTGGAGCTTTCGTTGGTGTAGCTTTCTTGGCACAGCCGCTTAAAGCTACGGCCAAGACAAGCAAAATGGTAAGCAGGTAGAACACTTTCTTGGACATTTTCCTTCCTCCTTGTTCCACAAAGGTCTTGAGGCCATCAAAGGCCATGCCGGAGAAACCGAGTGAAGCTATAAAGCACTGTGTTGGCCCTGCAACCACCTCCTTCCCTGAAACGAATTCACGGAACCGACCTGGTTGGTATGTAACCGGTTACATTATACTGATCGAGAGAGCCGTTGTCAAGTCCCAACGCAAGTCTTTCGGAAGTATAAAAGTGCGAAATTGGAGGTGGTGTCGGGCTGCCACTCCCAAAAACTGACCTCGGAGTGTCAGGTCCTTCTAGCCTCTGTTTCTGCGCCAGGAAAGACGATTTACCACCTCCTGAGGTTTATTCGACGCGTTGTCGTTTCCCCGCATCGTAGGGTTCAGAACCAGCCTGCCGCTGAGTGCATCTGGTAAAATTCTCAAGCGCGCTCTGAAAGAGTGAACGGGTAAAGCCCTCCAAAATTCCAGCGAAAGAACCCTGGAGACAGCCCGTCTCCGGGGTTCTTTCTGGAAGGATTCACCAAAGCCAGTGGTATAATGCAAGAATCATCCTCGACGGGGCTGTTGAGGTGCTTTGTGGGGAGTTCCCGGAGCTCGCGGAACGGATCGAGTTGCGCCTGCCGGACGAACGGAGCAGGGGGGGTGGGGCAGGCGATAGCAGCGGCGAGTCTGCCGGTTCTGTAGGAGGTGAAAGATGAAGCTCCACAATCGGACAGCGGAAGTTTTCGTGCCAGATGGGGTTCCTGAAA
>CAZDOZ010000069.1:0-12104 GCA_964507175.1 uncultured Anaerolineae bacterium | reverse complement strand
AGATTTCACGCAGATACCCGCAGATAAAGCAAATAAATCAGAAAAGATCAGCGAGAATCAGCGTGTATCAGCGTCATCAGCGTTCTACTGCTGAAGAGGCTGAATAGTAACCGGAAATCGACGAAAAGCTCTCCTGCACAGAACTTCTCGCTGACTCAGCAGGCGAATCAGGGTAGACGCAGATATGCCCATCCATCGTATCGAGGAGGAACTATGCCCAGAAGACGAAAAATCACCGCGGAAGATCTGTACAACTTCAAACAAATCCAGGACGTCCGGATGTCGCCGGACGGCGAGAATGTGGTTTTCGTGCTCCAGCGCGCCGACCGGAAAACCGAGAAGAATTTCTCGAACCTGTGGATCGTCCCTGCCAACGGCGGCGCATCACGCCAGTTCACCCAGGGAGACCATGTGGACACCATGCCCCGCTGGTCGCCCGACGGCAAGACCATCGCTTTCGTCTCCAATCGGGACGACGAAGAACAGCCGCAGGTCTATCTAATCTCCGTGCAGGGCGGTGAGGCAGAACGGCTCACCGACCTGAAAGGCGAAATCGGAGCGATGGAATGGTCGCCGGATGGACAGAGATTGCTTCTCCAGTTCCGCAGAAAAGACGCCGAGGCCCTGGAACGGGAGAAGGACGAGCAAAAGAAAAAGCTCGGCATCGTGGAAAGGCGCATCACCAGGCTCTTCTACAAACTGGATGGCTACGGGTACCTGCCAAAAGAACGATGGCACATCTGGACAGTGGATGTTCGCACCGGCAAAGGAAAGCAACTAACTGGCGGCGAAATCTACGACGAGACCGAACCGGCCTGGTCGCCCGATAGCAAATGGATCGTTTTCGTGTCAAACCGCCAGCCCGACCCCGACATCCGGCCGGACGCCGTCGACCTTTATCGGATCCCGGCGGATGGAGGTGAGATGGAACTGATACAGACGCCCATTGGCCCGAAAGGGTTGCCTTCTTGCTCGCCGGACGGCAAATGGATAGCGTACCTCGGCTACGAAGGCGAGGGCGAATGGTGGAAGAACCAGTCTTTGTGGGTCGTGCCGGCGGATGGCAGTGCCAAAGCCAGAAACCTCACCGGCAAGGACGACCTGCACGCCGCGGCGGACGTGCTCAACGATCTCCCGGGGGCATTGATCACCATGCCACCAACGTGGACGCTCGACAGTAGCCGCATTTACTTCCAGGCAGCGGAGCACGGCTCGGTGTGGCTGTGGTCTATCGGTGTCAAGGGAGATGACCTGCGTCCCGAGATCGAGGGAAGGGGTGTGATAGGAGCTTACACTTTCGACCGCGACCATCGGAAAATGGCGTATTTCTTAGGGAGAATGGAGTTCCCTGGAAGGGTGATGGTGTGGTACGTTAGCGCCGGAAAGATCAGGACGCTTGCGAAGCCGAACCGGAACCTGCTGGCGAGGCTCGATCTCGGCACAGTAGATGAAGTATGGTTCAAAGGGAAAGGTGGCTACAGCCTGCAGGGCTGGATCCTGAAACCACCCGATTTCGATCCTTCCCGAAAGTATCCTTCGGTGCTGGAGATACATGGCGGGCCACAGACCCAGTACGGCTGGTTCTTCATGCATGAGTTCTATCTGCTGGCAGCAAAAGGCTACGTGGTCTATTTTAGCAATCCACGTGGCGGGCGCGGCTACGGCGAGGACCACACCAAAGCAATCTGGGGCGCGTGGGGCACCGTGGACTACGACGACCTGATGGCTTGGGCGACTTGCGCAGAGATGCAGCCGTATATCGACCCCAATCGGATGGGTGTGACAGGCGGAAGCTACGGCGGATACATGACGCTCTGGATTATCGGGCACACGCAGCGGTTCAAAGCTGCGGTAGCGCAGCGCGCTGTGAGCAACCTCATCAGCATGTGGGGCTCTAGCGACTTCAACTGGGTGTTCCAACAGCCGCTAGAGGCAGGCCCGCCGTGGCAGGACTTCCAGAAGTACTGGGACCGCTCGCCGGTAGCGCACCTGGGCAACGCGAGCACGCCCACGCTCCTCATCCACAGCGAACAGGATCACCGCTGCCCCATCGAGCAGGGTGAGCAGGCGTTCGTGGCGCTGAAAGTGAAAGGTGTGGATACAGAGATGGTGCGGTTCCCAGGTGAGCCTCATGGGCTTTCACGCACTGGCCGCACCGACAGACGGATTGCCAGGCTAAACCACATCCTGCGCTGGTTCGACAAATATCTGATGCCAGACTAAACGGGAGGACGACCAATCATGGAATACGAACTGGTGCCACTGCACAGGAAGAAACGGATCGCACTGGTAGCACACGACAACAAAAAGATAGATCTGCTGGAATGGGCCAAATACAACAAAGGCACGCTGGCCGAGTACGATATATACGCGACCGGCACGACCGGCAGGATCCTCCAGGAGGAACTCGACCTGCCGATTACGAGGTTCCAGAGCGGCCCTCTCGGCGGCGACCAGCAGGTAGGAGCGAAAATCGCCGATGGAGGGATAGATTTTCTGGTGTTTTTCTGGGATCCGCTGGAACCACAGCCTCACGATCCAGATGTCAAAGCGCTTCTGCGAATAGCCCAGGTTTGGAACATACTGGTTGCCACCAACAGGGTGTCTGCGGATTTCATCATCTCATCTCCGCTCATGCAGGAGCCCTATATGCGGCGCGTGCCGGTCTACAAGAGCAGATTTCTCAAGCTTGATGACAAGGACTAGGAAGGGATGTCGGCAGACGTTTTGAGGTCCCTCGAGAGCCTGAACCGCATAGGCAGGGCTGTGAGCAGATCCGTGGCCGGAGACCCATCTGATGTGGAGGAGACACTGAGGCTGGTGGTCGAAAGCGTGGAGGCTGTGGCGCCGGGTTCCTCCGCAGTGCTCTACGCCTGCGATCGGGAAAGCTCGTCGCTCGTCACAACGCCTCAGGCGTTCTCCGGCGACCCTCCGCTGCAGTCTCTGCCTGACACCCTGGGCGAGCGCGCCATCGCACTACGGCAGGAGATCGTTGCCAGCGGAAGTGATGGTTGTCCGGGGTACGCAGTCGCCTGCTTCCCGATGCTGGTAGGCGGGCAGGCTGTGGGCGTGCTGTACGTCTGCCGGCCTGGGGATCGCGGGTTCGACCAGGTAGAAATCCTGATGCTGGAAAATCTGGTGAACCAGGCGGCCATGGGCGTCTACCACGTCCGGCAGAATGCCTTGATACAAAGCGAAATGGCGAGGAAAGAGGACGAACTGGCGCGCCTCCGGCGTGCTGGCCTCTTGATTTCCTCGCGCCCGCGGCTGGAGGAGACACTGGAAGCAATCCTCCAGATGGCTCTGGAGGTCACCGGCGCAAAATACGGCATATTCCGGCTGCTGGACAGGAGCGGTCAGAACCTGGTGACCCGCGCCGTCGCAGGAGAGCGGGCAGGCAACCCGGCGGTAGAAGCACTCCCGCTGAATGCGACCAGCGTCACGGGGTGGGCTGCGAAACACCGCCACCCCGTGCGAATCGCCGACGTGCATGCCGAGCCATGGTCGCGGATCTACTACCCGCTTTACCACGACCTGGAGATGCGCTCCGAACTCACTGTGCCGCTGATAGGAGCAAATGGCAAGCTGGAGGGCGTGATCAACCTGGAGAGCCCTGAGATCAATGCGTTCTCCGAGGAGGACAGCCTGTTGCTGCAGTCCCTTGCGACCCAGGCGATCATCGCAATCCAGGAAGCGCGGCTTCTGGACGCACTCCAGGAAGTGACCAAAAGCCTCCTCATGGATCCGCTGGAAGCGGTTTCCAACAGGCTGGTGACCCTGGCGTGCGATCTGCTCAACGCATCCTCCGGGGCCATCTGGGAACTGAAAGGAGACGCTCTTTTCCTGCGCGCCACCACCGACGGCCATGTCCTTGGGGATAGAATACCGCTGCACGGGAGCCTCACGGGACGCGCTATCCTTTCGCGCGGGCCAGTTACCTCCGACGATGTGCGTTCCGATCCCAGGTTCTACCGGCCAGAACTGGCTCAGGCGCGCGGGTGGAAGCGGGCGCTGGTCGTACCCTTGCTTGCCAGCGATGACACCGATCCGGTAGGCGCTTTGAGCGTCTATGGCTCCGAAGCCGCGCCAGGACATTTCGCCGAATCGGACTGGGACAAGAAAGTTCTGACGATCCTGGCGCATTATGCGGCGTTGGCGGTGCACAAAGCATACCGTCAGGAGGAGCTCGAGGCAGTCCAGGAGCAGAAGGCGGTTGCGGAGACCTTCGCCGCGGTCGGCGATGTGGCTGCGAACCTGCTTCATAATTTGAACAACAAAGTAGGCATCATTCCGGTGCGTGTGGAAGGAATCCGGGACAAATGCAAGGAAGTGCTCATGGATTATCCGTACCTTGCAGAGAACCTGGGTGAGATAGAGAGAAGCGCCGGCGAGGCAATGAAATCCGTCCGTGAGAGCCTTTCCTTGCTCCACCCGTTGCACCTATCCCCAGTGGATGTGAAGGGATGCGTCCGAGAGGCTATCGCCGCCGTAGAGCCGCCCGAAGAGGTGAAGATCCGGTCAGAGGGGCTGACAGACCTCCCACCGGTCACCGCAACCCGGCAGGCATTGGTCCTCGTATTCACCAATCTCCTGGCAAACGCCATCGCTGCCATGGACAGCCATGGAACCATCATCATAGAAGGAAAAGCCGTTGACGGGTGGGTGGAACTGTCCGTGCAGGACGATGGGCAAGGAATCCCGCCCGACATGCAGGACAGGATTTTCGAGTTCAATTTTTCCCAGGGGAGGTCTGACAGTACCGGGAAACTCGGGTTTGGTCTGTGGTGGGTGAAGACCCTGATGACTCGTCTGAGCGGATCGGTCTCAGTGGAGAGCGACGGCATTCGCGGGACGACGTTTAGGCTCAGGTTACCGAGGGCGGGGTGGCGGCAATGAACGATTCCATTGGCAGAGCCCTGGTGGTGGAGGATGATCCTTCCTGGCAACAGATTCTTTCCGAACTGCTGGCAGACGCAGGCTTGGATGTGGACACGGCATCGAGCTACACTGAGGCCGAGGCTGTAATCAGGAACCTTCCCCACCGGCTGGCGGTCGTGGACCTCTCCCTTGGGGGGTACAGGAACCAGGACGGAATGAAGGTGCTCGATGCCGTGCGCGCCCACGACCCCGGATGCGTGGCCATCATGCTGTCGGGTTACATCACTGTGGATCTGGCGGTGAGCGCGATCAAGGATCACGGGGCTTTCACTTCTCTCCAGAAAGAGACATTCAGCCGCAGGAACTTCCGCAGGCTGATTCGTCGGGCTCTGGCGGTGTCTCCGCCTGTCGAGAAGGCCGCCGTGGCCCTGGGGCGCCAGCGCGAAAGTCCAACCCATATCTTAGGCCAGGCGTTGGTGGTAGAGGACGACGCCGGCTGGCGGGGCATTCTGGCGGAAATGTTGAGCGACGCCGGGCTGAAGGTGCGCACCTGCAACAGCTTCGGCGAGGCATTGGGCTATCTTCAACGGGGGCGCTATCTGCTGGCGGTCGTGGATTTATCCCTGGCAAGCTCCACGTTTCCTGCCGACAATTCCGACGGCTACCGTGTGCTGGAGGAAGCAAGGATAGCCGAGATACCGGCAATCGTCGTCAGCGGGACTGCTAGCCCAGCGGACGTAAGCAGGGCATACGAGGAACACCACATTTTCGCCTATCTGGAAAAGCAGGCGTTCGACCGCACGGCATTCCGGAACGTCGTGAACGAGGTGTTGGAAAAATACAGGCAGACGGGAAGCGATCTCGACCGCTTGACCCGCCGTGAACGTGAGGTGTTGGGCCTGCTGGCACGCGGCATGAGCAACAAGGAAATAGCAGAGGAGTTGGTCATCTCCACGAACACTGTCAAGCGCCATTTGCGGGCCATTTTCGAGAAGCTGGGTGTCAACAACAGGGCCGCAGCAGTCGCCAAAGCGATAGACTCCAGCCAAAGGGTATGAGCTTTGCAATCGACGGGTCATTTTCGGCGCAAGCTATGAGAAGCGAATTTGAAAGTTTGTTAGCTCCAGAAGGGCCAGACGAGAATGTCCGCGCCCTGCTGGAACGCTCTGGCATTTCCGACTGGGAGTCCGCCAGCAAATGCCTCCGCTCCATGGCCCGCGATCGGGAAGCGGAGGCCGAGATACTGAGTCTTCTGCCCCAGTTGCTGGCATCCCTTGCAGATACTCAGCACCCCAACCTCGTACTCTGCACTTTCGAGCGGTTCGTCCTGGGCGTGCCAGATCGCGCAGCGCTGTTCCATACACTGGCGTCGTCGCCAAGGGCTGTGGAGAACCTGGTGACTCTCTTCTCCAGCAGCCAGTTTCTCACGGAGATACTTCTCCGCAACCCGGAGTACTTTCCACTGCTTCTGGGTCAGCGGGATCTGGCGCGGCCGAAATCGGCTGTCGATTTCTACGCCGGCGCAAGTGCCGCGACCGAGAAAGCGCACTCTTTCGACGAGAAAATGAACTACTTGCGTCGCTATCAGCGCCGTGAACTGCTGCGCATCGGGGCAAGCGACCTGTTCGACCTGTGGGACCTCGGCACTGTGACAGAACAGCTCTCCAACCTGGCGGAAGGGATAGTGCGGGCAGGCCTGGGCCTCGCCACTGAGCGGACGGGAATCGTCCCAGACGGATTCGTCGTCCTGGCCCTCGGCAAGCTGGGCGGCAGAGAGCTGAACTACAGTTCTGACATAGACCTGATCTTCCTGGCAGAGGCTGACGCCAGCAGATACCGACGGCTCGGGGAAAAACTGATAGAAATCCTTGGGAGTATCACATCTGAAGGATTCCTGTACCGGGTGGATATGCGCCTGCGCCCCTGGGGCATCACCGGACCGCTCGTCTCCCCGCAGGAAGGGTACATAACGTACCTGGAAAAGCATGCGCGGTTCTGGGAAAAACAAGCATTGCTTCGGGCGCGTCCAATAGCGGGCAATATGAAGATCGGCAGAGAGTTCTTGCGCAGGGCCGAGCCGATCGTCTTCTCTCACGGCAGCGGGTCCCTGCGGGCGGATGTTCACAGGATGAAAGAGCGCGTGGAGGCCAGGCTCACCCGGCAAGGAAGAGACTGGGGTGAGGTGAAACTGGGGCAGGGATCCATACGCGATGTGGAATTCATCGCTCAGTACCTCCAACTGCTCCACGGGGCACGCTATCCTGACATACGCACCGGCAACACCCCGGAGGCGCTGAATCGGCTGCATGCCCGCGGCATCCTGTCAGCAGAGGAATATCGCATCCTGTCGGAAGGCTACGTATTCCTCCGGACTGTCGAACATCATCTACAACTGATGCACTATCGCCAGACTCACACCCTCCCAGACGATGCTGAGGGGATAGCGAGCCTGGCCCGCAGGCTCCGGTTCGAGGGGAAAGACGCTGGCGGACTATTCCTCTCCCGCTACGAGCAACATCGAAGGGCAATCCGCACCGTCTATCGGAAGTATCTGGAAGAGACGAAGGAGCCGCGTGGCAGTGCTCTTTCCGAGGACAGGCCTTCTCACATAAGTGAGATGCCCCCGGCCTACGCAGAGATCTTCACCGATGAGGAAATGCGCCGCCACGCGCTCATGACAGGTTCCCTGGGAAGAGAACATCCAGCGGAAGTGGAAGCTGCATCTCTCCCAGCAGGACGCTGGCGATTGACCATTGTGGGATATGATTACTTCGGAGAGCTCTCTGCTATATGTGGGCTCCTCCTGGCGTATGGATTCAATATCCTGGAAGGGAATGTCTTCACCACTGAGCCGGGAACCGCCTCGTCCCGACGGCGCATCGTGGACGTTTTCGTCGTTACACATGTCGGGCGTGAGGTTGCGGATGGGACATGGCAGCGATACGCCGACGACCTCCGCTCGATACTTCGATTGCTGGATGCTGGGAAGCGATCAGAAGCACAGGGGAAGCTCATAAAACAAGTGGCAGCCTCCGTAGAGAGCGCCCAGCCGGACGAAACTCCTCTCTACCCTGTTGAGATCGAGATAGACAACGAGTCATCGGAAAAGCACACGGTGATCCGGATAAACTCCACGGATACGGTCGGGTTTCTCTATGAGCTCACGAACGCCTTGGCGCTCAATGGAATCTACATCTCCAGGGTCACGGTTAGATCCATTGGACGACGTGTGGAGGATACGCTTTACGTGACCGACGCACGTGGGTGCAAGATAACGTCGCAGGAAGAGCGAGGGAAGCTCCGCGCTGCTACTGTGCTCGTGAAGCACTTCACCCACCTGTTGCCCCACGCCCCCAATCCCGAAGCAGCCCTGTTGCATTTCAGCGAGCTTCTAGGACAATTTTTCTCTCGACCCCAGTGGCCCGATGAACTCGCGTCCTTGGAAAACCCCAAAATCCTCCGCGGCCTGGCGCGTCTGTTAGGGATCAGTGATTTTCTATGGGACGATTTTCTGCGTATGCAGTATGAAAATCTTTTCCCTGTAGTGCAGAACCACGAAGCGCTTGCCTCGAGCAAGCCGAAAACGGATTTACAATCCGAATTAGAGAATTTGCTCTCCGTAGCGCCGAACAGGTCCGAACGCGTCAGAGCGCTGAATGAGTTCAAGGACAGGGAGATGTTCCGGGTAGATATGCGGTACATCCTGGGGTACTCAGGCGCCTACTGGCAATTCTCTGTGGAGCTATCGGAGCTTGCGGAAGTGGTCGTAAAATCTGCTTACGACCTTTGTTACAAGGAGTTGTCTGATAAGCATGGCAAACCTATCCTCGCAGGCGAGCAGCCTTCCACCATGGCCGTTTGTGCCCTCGGCAAATTCGGCGGGCGCGAGATCGGCTTCGCTTCTGACATCGAGCTTATGTTCGTTTACAGAGGCGATGGGGCCACGTCGGGGCCAGGGGAAATTACCACAGTGGAGTTCTACGAGGCGCTCGTGCGATGTTTTCTGCAGACGATCCGCTCCCGTAGGAAAGGGATTTTCGAGATAGACCTGCGGCTCCGGCCATACGGTCAATCGGGAAGCCTGGCGGTGTCACTGGAGTCCTTCCGGAAGTATTTCGCGCCTGGGGGAGATGCGTGGCCCTACGAACGGCAGGGGCTGGTGCGGCTGCGTCCGGTCGCCGGCGATCCGATTCTGGGGGAGGAAATCTTGAGCTTGCGGGATGCCTTTGTCTACACCGGAGAGCATTTCGATGTTGCAGCGATGCAGGCGATGCGAGAGCGCCAAATCCGCCACCTGGTCAACGGCGGGACGGTAAATGCGAAATACAGCCCTGGCGGCCTGGTGGATTTGGAGTACCTGGTTCAGGGGCTCCAGATCACCTATGGGCATCGCAATCGAAACCTGCGTGTAACGAACACCAGGGCCGCCATGCTGATGCTTGCGACAGTGGGTATCCTGAGCCCCGACGAGCTTGCGGAGCTGACGGAGGCTCACACATTTCTGAGACGTCTGATAGAGGCATTGAGGATGGTGCGTGGCAACGCGAAAGACCTGACGGTGCCATTCCCAGGCAGCGAGGAGTTCGGCTTTCTCGCCAGGCGCATGGGCTATGGCTCCCATTCCGAAAAGCTCTGGGAAGACCTCAACCGGCACATGGAGAATGTCCTGACGCTTCGAGACAGGTTGTTGAAACGACAGCCCGTTCCGGAAATAGCCATGGAAAGGCACGATAGAAGGGATGCAGGTCTGTAGATAGGCGGGCTATCAACCCCGACCAGAGCGAGGTGGATCACCCTCACTATTTCTGCCCTAGTGGGCGTTTCTGTGGTATTCCGGGGCGCCGCGGGTATGCCTCCGGCGTTGGCACCACTTTGTCTATGAGCACGATCCGACGTTCCTCCGCAAGCGCAGGCACCTCCACCTCCCACAATTTCCTGATCTTGCCGCCCAGAATACGGATTGCTTCTTCCGCGGTCATCGCTTCCTCAGGAGCAGTTGGGCCTTTCATCGCCAGCACAAGCCCCCCCTGGCGGGCTAGCGGCAGCAGATACTCCGCCAGTACCGGCAACGGTGCGACCGCCCTGGCGAAAACCAGGTCGTAGGATTCCCTGTGCCCTGGCAGGTGCCCCAACTCCTCGGCGCGGATATGCATTACCTCCACGCCGCGTAGCCCCAGCACCTCCACCATGTGCTCCAGGAAGCGTACCTTCTTCTCGGTGGCTTCCACCAGAGTTAGAGAAAGCGCCGGCCAGACGATTTTCAGCACCAGCCCTGGGAACCCCGGCCCCGTCCCCACATCCACTGCGCGCAGCGGCTTGCGACATAAATGCAGACAGGCTTCACGGCGTCCCATCCCGCGTGCTTCCAGCAAAGCCAACAGGGGAAGCAGCACAGTCAGGGAGTCGAGAAAATGACGGACCTGCACCCCCTTACGGTCGCTCACCGCAGTAAGGTTGAACCTGGCATTCCACCGGACGAGCTCCTCGTAGTAGAGGCGGAACTGAGCAAGCTGGTGCTCAGTCAGGGGGATGCAGAGCTTTCTTGCCCCTTCCCTCAAGATATCCATGTCGCCGCCGGGTACTCCTGACATTGCTACTCCGTTTAAACGCTAGTGCAGTGCACGCGTCGCCCCTACTCCATAACATCCTGGAGCAGGGCGTCCGCCGAGAGATGCTCGGCTCCTATGTCCGGCAGGAGATCATCCAGGGGCTTGCTCTGGCCACGTTTCCACCATTGATAGAGCAGATCGCCGGAGTCAGGGTGGGCCCACCACCGCTCACCCAGTTCGTGGCGGAGAAACTCCCGAAGCATGGCCTCGAACATCCACGCACGCAGGTACTGGGCCGAGTAGAACCCGTCGTCCACGTCCTCCAGGTAGCGCTCCGGAGCTATCCAGATGCCGAGAATGCTACTGAGCGTATCCCTGTATGCCTGTGGCGCTTCCTCGGGCCCCTGTCGGTGGAGCGTCAGCTCGTACCGGAGCTTGGCCACGTAGCGCCGCAACAGAAAGAGCTTGCCGAATCTGGCCAGACGCAGGTAAGGCTGTATCTCATCCGAGGGCATCCCAACGATGTCCCGCAGGAATGAAGGCTCCACCAAACGGTACTGCATGTGGAAGGCATGGACTTCCATCAGGTCGTCATCACCCAAGACACGCAGCGAGAACGGGAGATCTGCATTTATGTGGCTGAAATGTTCCGCATGTCCCGCCTCGTGGAAGAGAGCCTCCCAGTCCTCACGGCCGCCCTGTGGCTTGATGACCAGGTAGACCTCTCCCGGGATCTTCACCGGCGCGCAAAATGCCCGCGGCGACTTTCTGGGACGCGGCTCCAGGTCGAGCACGAAAGGAAAATCGTCGCCCCGGCCCAGGCCCATGGCTTGCAATGTCTGGACGAGCGCCGGGACCATCCCGCGGGAGGAGAAATACCAGTCGTACTCTTTACCTCTCAGCAGGTATTGCAGGTCGGCGGGAATGGCCTCGTCAGGTGGAACGCCCGCCCTTTCGAGCAAGTCGTGGAGCTGACTGTGGTAACGTTCCTCCGTTTCCCCCAGGAATCCATCGAGGTTGGAAGAGAGATCGTCGAAATCAACACTGAGGAGGTCACGGTAGAGATGCACGTAGCCGTCGAATCCAAGAGCCTGCACTTCCTGATGTAGCCGCAGGAGCCGCTCTTTCCTGTGAGGGTTGATCCCACGTGTAACCTCCAGGGCCAGGCGGTCGAGACTGTGTCGTCGGTGCCAGTCTGGTTCGTTTGCCAGCAACACCCACACCTGTTGGTACGGGATGTCTTCCCCGTTCCACCTGACAGTTGCTGCGAGCATCGCATTGGTGGCTCTTTGCGTCAGCTCTTTCACCCGGCTCCCCAGGTAGCCTCCGGCGGCGAATCCCGCCAGGTAGCGACTCGCCGGCGGGGATTCGTGCCTTCTGGATAGACGCTCCCTTACCTCGTCCTCCGAGAACAAGCTGCCGTACCGCTGGTAGATTGGGTCTAGTTCCAGCCTTTCTTTTCGCCCCGAACCTACCAGATAGCGCTCCCTGGCCATCTCGGTGGCAAACGATTCCGCTCTTTCTTCCCATGCTCCCACTCGTCGTTTCTCCTTATGCAGGTATAATTGGACTTTTGACAAAACCGACATGCGGCTGTCCGAGCCTTTCCTCCTTCCTCAAGAGTAACTGTTCAGGCCGGCCTGGCTCTTTTGATGCAAGCCTTTCTCACCGCAGAGT
>CAZDOZ010000068.1:0-12398 GCA_964507175.1 uncultured Anaerolineae bacterium | reverse complement strand
CCCACTGAGCAGGCCGCGCCTTGTGCCTGATTCACCTCGGCCGATCAGGCTGGGGCCTGTTCCTTCTTGCCCCCGACAGCTTTGACCATCGCCATCGCCATCGCCAGTGCTCGTCTATCCGGATGCTACACCATGCCAGTCCACAAAATGATCCACAGGGCCGTGGCCATGCCCGATTTTCAGCCTGGCCCCAGCCCGCAACGCCCGCGTCAGGTAAGCTTTCGCTTCCGATACTGCCGACGGCACATCCAGGCCTTTGGCGAGGCCAGCGGCGATGGCAGACGCAAAAGTGCAACCTGTGCCGTGGGTGTTTTCTGTGTCAAGCCGTGTCGCACTAAACTCCCGGAATTCCTTGCCATCGTACAGCAAATCGATGCTCTCGCTGCTATGGGCCAGGTGTCCCCCCTTGACCACCACGTAGCGAGGTCCCATAGCGTGGATCACCTTTGCGGCCTCCTTCATCGCCCCCACATCGTGGATCTCCAACCCGGTCAACACCCGTGCCTCGTGCAGGTTGGGAGTGACTACCAACGCCAGAGGGAACAACTCCTGAATCAGTGCAGAGCAAGCATCCTCCCGCAGGAGCGGGTCTCCGCTCTTGGCCACCATGACCGGGTCCACCACCAGCGTTTCCACCTGGTACTTGCGGAGCCTGTCGACGATAGCATCGATTATGCCGGCGTTGGCAAGCATACCCGTTTTCACAGCATCGGCCCCGATATCTGTCATGACGCTATCGATTTGCAATGCCACAAACTCGGGCGGAAGCTCGAAAGCCCCTTGCACGCCGACAGTGTTCTGTGCCGTTATGGCCGTCAGGACGCTCATCCCGTAAACACCAAGAGCTGAAAATGTCTTCAGATCGGCCTGGATTCCGGCTCCTCCGCCGGAATCAGAACCGGCGATCGTAAGTGCTTTTTTCATCATAGGTCATCTCCCTTTTCACCAGCGTGAAAATGATCCCACCCCTCCGGCCTCAGGGGGATCTCGCGGCCGTCCGGAAGCCGAACCCACCGGCCCTCCTCCTCCGGCAAGATCTCCCCTATGAGTGTGACTTTGGTACCGGTTGCATCTTCCACCGCGGCAGCCAAATCCCGAGCAACTCCGCGAGGTGCAGTGAAGCAAAGCTCGTAGTCCTCGCCGCCTTTCAGTGCCAGCGCCCAGTCGGCTTGGCCGATTGAGCTTGCCACCTGCCGGGCAGCAGTCGAGACAGGCAGGCTGTCGGCCCACAACCGCACACCCACATTGCTCTCGTCGCAGATGTGGCCGATATCGCTGCTCAGGCCGTCGCTCAGGTCCAGCATAGCCGTGGCCTGTTTCCTTCCGGCGACGACACGTCCCTCCCGCACCCGAGGTGTTGGCGTGAGGTGCGCTGCCAGGAGCTGGTCTTTCTGTTCTTTTCCTAAGGTGATGTCCGGGTTGAGCACCAACTCCAGCCCTGCCGCCGAATCGCCCAGCCAGCCGGTCACCAACACCAGATCCCCGGGACGCGCCCCGGCACGGAGTAAAAGTTCATCCTGCCTCACCTGGCCCAGCAAGAAGACATCCACGACGATGGGCCCATCCGTCCTTGCCATGTTGCCGCCTACGATGTCGGCCCCATACCGCTCGGCTTCCTCACGCAGGCCATCGTAGAGACCATCCACCCAGGTTACATCGGTGTCCAGCGGCAAAGCGAGGGAAATCAAGAAATGTTGAGGTTCCCCTCCTTTGGCCGCGATGTCGCTGATGTTGATTGCCGCTGCTTTGCGCCCCAGCTGGTAAGGGGTGATGGCGTTACGCAGGAAGTGAGCCCCCTCGACCTGGATATCGCAGGTGGCGAGCTGGTACATGTGGTCGTCTATCTGCAATACCGCCACGTCGTCCCCAACGCCCACCTGAACGTCTCCACGATAGGGAGGAAGCCGTCGAGCAACCCTATCGATGAGAGGAAACTCGCCCAACGACGAAATCTTCATCGACCCCTCCTTGATTTTGCGTTCTCCACCACGGCGCGTAAATCCCGGGCAGCCGCAGCTATATCTTCGGCCCAGGCGACGGCGTGTACTACAGCCACTCCGTCGGCTCCGGCCTCTATGGTAGCCGCAGCGTTCCTCATTTCGATGCCCCCAATGGCCACAACCGGAATGGAAACACGCCGAGAAATCTCGGCCAGTAGCGTCAGGCCCATAGGGGGCGTAGCGTCTGGTTTGATAACGGTTGGGAACGGGAAGATCGGGCCGACGCCGAGATAATCGGCCACTCCCTCACGTTCCGCTTCCAGAGCCTCCTCAAGGTTGGTCACTGAGAGCCCCACGATCTTGTCCGGGCCAACCAGTCGACGGGCGATGGCGGCCGGGATGTCCTCCTGGCCAACGTGCACGCCGTCCGCTCCCACGGCGAGAGCCACATCCACCCGATCATTGACGATGAAAGTGACTCCTGCCTCCCGCGTTAGTTCCCGCAAAGCCTGAGCTACTTCTACCAACTGCCGCCCGCTCGCCTTCTTGTCACGAAACTGGATAGCGGTCGCACCACCTGCGATAGCCTCACGAGCCACTTCGAGATGGGAATGTCCTCCTTCCTCGTCTGTCAATACGTAAAGCGTCCAATCTGCCTTTTGCCTGATTCCCACAACAACAACCTCCTTCCGTTCCGATAATAGAACTCTGATTACGCTGATTTTACGGATTAACGCAGATAATTTTTAGAGATCAGCGTCATCAGCGTTCTTGATTTTCGTCGTTATGCGGTGTGCAATTGCTCGACACGGCTGTTCCCCTAGTGGGAACGTGTCATCTTATCTCCTGGATCTTAACCCCCGCCCGAACCTGGTCCGGCGTCAGGTTGTAGAGTGCATCCATGAGCGCCACTTTGAAGCTCCCTGGCCCCCGGGCGCTCTCAGCAGCCAGCTCGCCAGCGAGGCCGAAGCAAGCCAGGCCGGCGGCTGCCGCCAACAGCGGGTCCGGCTCCACCGCGGCGAAAGCAGCCACCATGGTGGTGGACATGCAGCCGCTGCCGGTGATGGTTGTCAGCCAGGGATGACCGTTGTCCACCCCCAGCGCACGCTCGCCATCGGCGATCACGTCCCTCTTCCCCGTGATGGCGACCGTCAGGCCGCGGCGGCTGGCCAGGGTGCGCGCCACTTTCAGGGCATCGGCTCCACCGGCTACCGATTCAACCCCTTTCACCTTTCCGCCGAGGCCTGCTAGAGTCGATACCTCGCCGAGGTTACCACGAACAATGGCGATCTCCAGCTCGTCGAGCAGCCGGTTGGCAGACTCGGTGCGCAGCCGCGTGGCTCCCGCCCCCACCGGATCCAAGACGATCGGCACCCCAAGGGCATTCGCCCGGTGACCCGCTACAAGCATCGATTCCACCCACTCAGGCGTGAGCGTGCCTGGATTGAGCACCAGTGCGCCTGCCGCGCTCACCATCTCGGCCACTTCTTCCCTGGCGTGGGACATCACAGGAAGCGCCCCGATGTGCAGGGTGACGTTTGCGGTATCGTTCATGACGACGAAATTGGTGATGTGGTGTATGAGCGGGTGCTCCTGGCGGATGCGAGCGAGCATCCCCGCCACCACATCACCCCAGTTTTTGTCTGTCATTTGGTTTCTCCTTTCCCGTAGCTCTCAGCCGGCATTGCCAGCAAAGCGAATAGCCAGTAAAGCAGAAAAGCAACCACGAAGCTAGGGATGGAGGCACCCAGGTTGGGCAAAAACCTGGCGATGAGGTGGTAGATGATGATCCCAAGGACCCATGCCAGCAACGCCACCCAGTTCAGGCCAGCATTGTACCAGTACTGACCGCCTGCGCGATAGAGTTCATCAGTATCATAGTGTCGCCCGCGCAGTACGAAGTAGTCAGCAGCCAGTATGCCGAAAAGTGGGACGAAGATCGAGCCTATCAGCAAAAGGAAGTTCTGGTAGTTGCCGATCGGGATGGTGGCTGCCAGCAGGAAATCCACGAAGCCTATGGCAGCCACAAGATGCCACAGCTTCACTCGGCTCAGCACATTGTGAGCAGAAATGGCCGCTGAGTAGATATCCGCGAAAGCGTTGTCCGTCTCATCGACCAGGATGATGAGCAGTGCTGCCCAACCGCCTGCCAGCCCCATGATAGCGGCGATCAAATCTTGCGTTTGCAGCGCGAGCACCAGCAACGCGCCCAGCCCGTAGAACCAGACATTGGCCACCAGGTATCCCAGGAAAGTTCCCCAAAAAGCCCCTTTGGACTCCCGGCCGAAGCGGTTGTAATCGGCCACCAGAGGCAGCCAGGAAACCGGCATGGCCACCACCAGGTCGACGCCCAGCCAGAAAGGCATCTTGCCGGTGCTGGGGGTGCGCAGCAGGCTACCTACGTTATAGTGAGAGAAAAGGTAGTAAGTCAGCCAGGCCGTGGTAGCCAACACCAGCCAGACGGCGAATTTTTCCAGCCATTGCTTCACAACCACCAGCGGCCCGCCCACCGCGAACAGTGTGCATAACAGAGCAAAGAAGGCCGTCCAGACCAGGAGGTTGGAGAAACCCAGGAACCTCTGGCTGATGCTGTTGGCCGCCTGGGACATGATGATCACTTCGAAAGCCCCCCAGCCGATGAGCTGGATCACGTTGAAGAAGCTGGGCAGGTAGGAACCCCGGATCCCCAATACTGGGCGCAGCAACACCATAGTGGGCACTCCGGTGTCGCTGCCGATGACGCCGGTCAGGCCCAGCAACAGGTTGCCGATAACCGTGCCGACCAGGATCGCCAGCAACGCCTGACCCAACCCCATGCCGGGCACCAGAAGGCTGCCTGCCAGTAGCACCAACAACCCTACCCCCAGGTCTGCCCAAAGGACGAAATAATCCAGGAAAGCCAACCTCCGGAGCCCCTGGGGCACCGGTTCGATTCCCCATTGCGGGGGCGCCTGCACAGCAGGCAATGCGCCCTTGCTTTCGCTTGACATGAAAATCCCTCCTTTACTCATACGCACCACGCACCACGTACCATGTAATACGTGTTACGTATTGCGTAAGCACGTACTCCTCCCGAACGCCTATAATAGAAAAGGCCACTGCCCTGAGGCAATGGCCTTTCTTCCGTCGTCGTAAGCTTCCCTACGCCGGCATTACCCAGGTCAGGTTCAAAGGGTCGGAAGTGGGCGAGGCAACAGCCTCAGAACTTCCCTCTCAGCCGGGCATCCCCCCAGCTCCCCTGGTGCGTCCAGTTGTAAAAGTGCTGATCCACCTAAATTCTAAACCTCATGGCTGAACTCTGTCAAATCTGAGCAGGCTTGTGCAATAGCTCCTTGCTGCCTGTTGGTAACCATTGATACTTCCCGCACCGGGTAGTCTTTTTTGGATCGTATCTGGGGGGATTTCGAAGCAAATCGAAATCCCGAAGCCGTTCCAGGAGCCTCCTTGAGGCATCTGAGGCAGATCACGTTTCGCACTTGGGGTTGATGGTGGAGATCGACGACAGTTCGGGGGGGCTCCTGGTGGCCATACTGGCTCCCCAGGAATTACCCCGTTCTCCCGAGAAGGCATTTGGTTGCGGTTGGAGGCTGCACCATGGTATACTGGCATTGTAGTTTATCGTTTCGGAGGAACGAGAGAAAATGCTTCAACCTGTGAGGAAAGTCAATCTTCCTAACCTCGTCGTAGAGAGGATCAAGGATCTCATCGCCGAAGGGAAGTTGAAACCTGGCAGCCAGCTTCCCGCGGAACGCCAGCTTACCCAGGAGTTGGGAGTTGGACGTAGTACCATTCGAGAAGCAGTAAGAATCCTGGAGGCATTAGGCATCGTAGAAGTAAGGCCAGGGCACGGTACGTTTGTGAGAGAGAGGACCGAAGATATCACGGATACTCCTCTCAGCACCTGGCTATTGTTACATAGGGAAGATTTGTTGGAACACTTTGAAGTAAGACAAGTGATTGAGCCCGGCGCGGCCTATCTGGCAGCCCAAAGGGCTACGAGAGAAGATATTCAGGCCATGCACAGGACTCTGGAAGATATGAAAGAAAAAATAGACAAGGGGGATCTTGCCGGAGTGATTCTGGCAGACAGTAGCTTCCACCATAAAGTTTCCAAAGCTACTCATAACCGTACGCTTATGTACCTCATGGATACCTTTGTGAAACATCTGAAAGAGGGGTGGAAAGCCTCCCTCAGAATCCCTGAAAGGGCACAGAAGTCCATCCCTGAGCATGAGGAGATATTACGAGCCATTGAGGAGAGGAATCCAAAGGCTGCCAGAGAGGCCATGGAGCGACATCTTAGGAATGCCTTGGAAGACTTAAAACAAGAAGGCCTATTCGATCACCTCGGAGGGAAATGACTCTGGTCTGGTTATTTTCCGCTTTTCCACAAAGGGAGGACCTGCCACCACTGTCAGCCGAGATGGGGTTCCGGCAGACCAGTGGCGGCAGGTTGTACAGCTTGATCCAGGTCGATGTGTCTTTTGCTACTCTTCATGCATGTACTTGACCTGGAACTCGGAAATCTTGTCGAAGGTCTCCTTGAGGGCTGGATATGCACCTTTATAGACCGGGTAAAGCTGATTGTACATCTCTGTAGCTTCGGGGTTCGGCGTGAAACGCTTGGATATCTTTACCAGCTCGGCCGCCTCCTCGTAACTATCCCAAATACCCACACCAACGCCTCCAATAATGGCCGCACCGACGGCTGTCGCCTGCTGTGGGTTTGAAACGCGTGCAAAAGGTAGGTTGTTCACGTCTGCATAGATCTGCATCCACAGGTCGTTCAGCACGCCGCCACCGATGGCGCGTATCTCGTCCAGGCTGAAAATTGGGACATCGACTGACTCAAACAACTCATATAGCCACCGGATATTGAAGCAGATACCTTCATAAAGCGCCCGCAGGAAGTGCCCGCGCTTGTGCGGCAAGACCCCGCCCAGGTAAGCGCCACGGGCGTTGATATCAAAGTGTGGCGCGCCACCGCCGCGCAAATAGGGCAGGAAGATCATGCCATCCGATCCCGGAGGAATCTTAGCTGCTTCGTTGGTCATTATGTCGTAGATGTTGGCATCGAGCTTCTCGGCCACATAGTCCTCAAGGCTGTAGAAGTTGTCTTTGGCCCATTGCTGAGCGATGCCGCCAGCCGCTGTAATCAGCACCAAATGGTAAGCATTAGGCCATGGAAGGCAAGTACTGCAATTCATCTTCACTTTCGGGTCCGTACTAGGCGACTCTCGAAACACCCCGGTCCAGTTGGCGGAGCCGATGTACGTGTAAGCCATACCAGGTTTGACAACGCCTGCCCCAATATCGGAGCAAATTACATCCCCAGAACCCAAGCAGACCGGCGTTCCAGCTTTCAGCCCTGTAACCTCAGCTGCTTGGGGCGTGATGTAACCCATGATATCGTGCGACTCAAGGACATCGGGGATCTTATCCATGTCAATTCCGGCCGCCTTGAAAATTTCCTCCGAAAGCCTGCGTTTCTTGATGTCCATGTATGCGCACATCGAGGCGTCGCCCCACTCTGTCGCAAAGTTGCCAGTTAGCCGTTGGGCAATGAACTCCTTCGCTTGCAGGAATTTGTAGGTCCTCTTGTAGACCTCCGGCATATTATCCTTTATCCAACGCAATTTATTGATTACATGGAGCTCAGATTGCCATCCCACCCCATGAATCTTATAGTAATTGTCTCGACCTCCGAAGTATTTGTGGATTCTATCCGCCTGTTCACTACTTCGGCAATCCGCCCAGATAGCCGTGCGGTCTACGAGCAACTCTCCTTCCTTACTTACCGGGGTTTGGCTCATCATCTGAGCACTGAAACTGACCACTGCGATATCCGCAGGATCGATCCCACTGGTCTCGAGTGCTTCTTTAGTGCTCTCAACAACCGCCGTCCACCACTCTTCTGGACTTTGCTCAACCCAGTTCGCGCGTGGATAATACTGTTTGAACGGGGTATACCCACTGGCTAGAAGCTCAAGATTCTCGTTGACGATAACTGCCTTATTGCCAGTGGTTCCTAGATCATGAACAAGTATGTATTTACCAGCCATTTTAGATTTATCCTCCTTTCTCTCCGTGAACTTTTTATCAATTTCTACTACGCTGCATTCTGGACCATTCTCACCTATGTAATGTCCGCGGGGATATGCGATTTTCTGAACTGATGGGTGCCCTTCTCATCGCCTTTTCGAACCCAGAGGACTTTGGGCGCAGAGAGGTCCAGGGCACCGTCTGGGCAGGCTTACGCGCCTGCCCAGACCCCAAGCTACAACGCACAAGCCTGCTGTCATTTGCGTTTATTGCATTCCCAGCGCGAACGTGCTGCCTGCCTGCACCCTGTTGCTCGAGATCAAGCCGCGTCTGGCTTGCCTCGGGCTGCGAGAGCCAGCGAGGCAAGCAATGCGACTGCGCTTGCGATTGCACACGTCCACCAGCCCATGCTCCACAGTCCGGCTCCTCCCAGAATGGTCCCAATAACTAACGGGGAAATCGGGTCAGATATGTTCCCGATACCTCCAACAAACCCGGTCCCCGCAGCTTCCACATCAGGAGTATATGCTACTGAAGGTACAGCCCAAAAAGCCGCTTGCGGCCAAGAGTTGCCAAATGCAGAGAGTAGTGCTACGAAGTAGAATGCGCCAAAACTCACTGGAGCGAGGAACGGCAGAAGAACCGCCCCGACAATGGCAATTATGAATCCAACCGCCATTGTTATGGACCTTCCTTTGAGCTGGTTTTTCATTTTCGTGGCAAACACGTCCGATATGGACCCTCCGATCAGGGCCGCGATAATGTACCCAATGGATACCGCAGTCATCAGGTTGCCGACTTTTGTCACATTGTACCCCAGGCTAGCTCCGTAGATCGGGAGGGTTGACAGAAGGCCAAACAGCATCCAGGTGCTCCCCAGCATAATCAGAGAAAGCAGCCATGTCTCAGGCATTCGTAGCATCTTAGAGAACGGCGAAGGACCTGTCGCGGGTTCTTCCTTGGTAACGGCTGGCCCTTCTGGGACTTGTGCAGGAGCAGTTTTTACAGTTACGTACCAAATGGCTGTTACTACAACCGAGATCAGCCCCAGTACCCAGAAAGAGGCTCGCCACCCCATTGAGGGTATGACATAGCCGACAATGACGCCACCAATCCCGCCGCCGGCCAGGCTACCTCCAAGGAATATGCCAGAGGCTAGCCCTATTTGCTTTCCCCGTACCCAACCCATAGTAGCTACGACGAATGCAGGCCAAGACATAGAAGCGAATCCCTGGATGGCCTTAAGCACTAACAGCAAGGTATAATCACCGATGTATGGAAACAGGAATTGGGGAACAAGCAGACAAGCCATCGCCAGGACAACAGTCTTCTTAACACCTATTTTACCGATGACCGCTCCGCCCACGATGAGCCCCACGACCCAGAAGATCATGCGGACTGTCTCTCCGAACATGACTGCGCTCTGGGTAGAACCTAATGCTTTGGCAAGCTGGGGTGATGCCATCGAATAAGAGGTCATGGTAGAGAAAACAGTAAGCGACCCGATCGTACTGATAATCGCAACCCACCACGCATATCCAGATGAACTCCGCTCCTCCATTTTTAACCTCCCTTGTGAAAAATGGATTCAACGCTGTAGATTGACTTGATGCAGGGCCGTGGCATTTTTCTACTCACGGAAAACCAGGCGTTGTGTCTTATGCACTGTTTTCACACGTTGTGCTGTGCCGTAGGCCCATGATGACTCTTTTTGTGTTATCAACTTCTTGTCAACCGTCAACTCTGTGCAAAACCGACACGCTATTACTTATGATTGGTTCATGTCATGCGGCATCCACCTCCTTCCTGGCTTCCCTAGGAAAGCAAGGATGTCACCCCCTCCTTTCTTCCCTAAAGCTGTCAACCCACTTCGTTAATTTTACAAGGAATACGTGCCTTGCTTCCCGGATTTCCTCTGGGAGCATAGCGATTAGCTGTGTTTTTTTCTCCAGGCCGTCATCCCCACAGTCCCATACCTTGTGCGTACCAACAAAACATAATGGCATATCGGATATCCCGTCCCAATGTTCTGTGGTGTAGAATCCCAGTTCTTTAAGAGGAGGATCAATAGTAGCATCAAGCGTGACCCACTTGCCTCCTACAAATATTTTCACGTAATTATGGAAATCCACGACATCGGTTGTATCCAATATATGTATCAATTCGTCAGGGAAATTCACAATCCCGTAGGTGTCGTCCGCAAACCACGTTAGATCCTTCCATCGTTGCAGGCATATCATGTCCTTCGTCTGTACCCCAATCCCTTTGTATAGCTCTCTTAGCAGGAAGTTCTTCCCCGAGCATGTCCCCTTATTTTGTTCATAAACATCTTTCGGGTCTCTGGAGCCAATTTGCCCGAATGGTATATCCCTTACCTTTTCGAAAATCCTAACTACCTGCTGATCGAAGCTCAAGCTATCGATCCCCCATTCCGTCAAGATCTTGCTCTTCAAAGCGTCATCCACTGGAGTACCTCCTAGTATAGTCTAAGAATTTGCGCACAGGCATATTCACACGTTCCCGAAAGCCACAGCCTGACCGCCCAGGTTATTCTTTCCATGTCGTCTTTATAATTAGGGCCAAGGGATATTCCATTGACTGAAATCCCCTTAGGGATAACGTCCCTCGCTATCGAGGTCATCATTCCCGTTATAGCGCTCGAGGAAGCACACTCGTAAATAGACCCATCCCCAGTAAGTTCCCCTTCGCCTTCGCCCTCTCCGGTATACCCGGTAGTCGTATTCACAAAGATCACTCTCCCGGTTCCTCTCTGGGCCATGTGTGGGACGACCGCTTTCATGACAAGAAAGTAGTTCAAGACCCACCGGTCGAGCCATCTGTCCCAGGTATCTATGCAAAAATCGTCCTTGCTTGTCCTTTTCCTTTCTTCTTCAAAGTAGTACGTGCAAACCAGATAATCTATACCACCCAAATCGCCACTGATCTCGGCCGCGGCCTTCTTAAAGCTTTCCTGATCAGAGGATAGGGCTGTTCTGTAGACGACCTTCGCCCCGGGGCTTCTTACCTTTTCCATAAGGGTATTTTCTTTATAGGAATCAATATCCACCAGCCCAAGATTAACGCCATTTTGGGAAAGAAACTTGCTTATTCCTACACCAACAATGCTATTCGCTCCAAACACCACACAATTCTTACCTTTGTAATTCCCCGCTAGTTCACTCACTGTACCTTCACTCCTCTCATCGCAAGTACGTAATTCCACCGTCTGCAAGGATGACCGCCCCGCTAACACTAGAAGGAGCGGTCGAGACGAAGTACGCATATATATCGGCTACTTCCTCCGGGGTGATCATTCTACCAGTCAAAGATTTCTTGTGCATTGCCCTGATACCCTCCTCGACATCTCCTCCTCTGCTTTCTATCACCCTTCTTATCATCGGAGTATCCACATGTCTCAGTGCGAGGGCGAATGTCAATATACCGCCTTGGCTGTATTTCATTGAGAGATACTTCGTAAGGCCGATAAAACCAGCCTTCCCTGCAAGATACGGCGATGGAATCCCCGAGGAAGACATCGGAGCTGCGGTGAAAACAATCCTACCCCAGCCTTTCCGTTTCATGTAAGGAAGTGCTAAAATCGTGCAATACATAGCACCGGAAAGGTCCACTTGAATTGTTTTTACGAAATCTTCATACGATATGTCAGGAAAGTGATGAGACTTCAAGGGACCATACACCGCCGCATTGTTAATGAGTATATCTACCCCGCCCTTTTGTTCCGAGATGCGTTCATAGGTGGCCTTGACTTCCCCTTTGTCTGATATATCACACTCTGCAGGTGCGGCTCTTGGCCTCTGGTACTTTGCGTTTATGCGATCCGCGACTTGCGTCGCTCCCTTGATGTCACAAACATAAACGAACGATCCCAACGCTGCAAGCTTCTCACAAATGCTTGCCCCAATTCCACCTGCCCCACCAGTAACAAGAGAGACCTTGCCTTCTAAGTTCATTTGTGTGACCAATGTGCTTGTCTCCTTATCCTTATGTTTCGACTTTTGACAAAGCGGAGACGGAGCCTCCTGGGATTCACGCCTGCTACATGACTGTGAAGAAAGGGTACACCCTCTTCTTTCCTGCCTTCAAGGCAAAAAACTCAGCCCAGCAGGGTAGCCCGATTGTCGAAAGTCCTATTACGCTCTTTTGTAAACTTACCGCTGATCGGCAGGTACCCCTTATGTGGGCGGAATCCACTTACCAAGGGAAGCTATCTGCCAACAATGGTTCCCCATCCTCCAGGCGATAAGCCAGCAGGGATAAGCTCTAATGAGAACGCCACTTGCCCCTTGCCAGAACAATCAGAGAAACACAGCATACCATCTGCTGGTCTGTCCACCTCATTATACATTAAAAATCCGACGTTGTCAAGTACCGTGGCGGGGGCCCCAGGGCTTTTCA
>CAZDOZ010000067.1:0-12421 GCA_964507175.1 uncultured Anaerolineae bacterium | reverse complement strand
GAGGTAGGGAGGACGAGCTGTTATGGATGCCCTGTAGGATGTAAGAATGTCTACAGGATCCCCGCAGGGGAACGCGCAGGAGAAACTGGTTCGGCGCTTGAATTTGAATGTGTTGCCTACCTGGGCATCAACTGCGGCGTTTCGGACCCTGTCGCTATAATGGAGATGGAGAACCTCGCTGATGCTTACGGAATGGATGTAATAGCTCTCGGCAATACGATTGCCTTCGCCAAAGAGCTCTACAGTCTGGGGATCATCACCGACGAGGACACCGATGGATTGTCGCTTGATTGGGAAGACGCTGAATCCCAGATCGAGCTTGTCCATCGGACCGCACTTCGAGAGGGGTTCGGTAACATGATTGCCGAAGGAATGTACAGCCTGGCAAAGATTGTTGGTAGAGGGGCAATGGATTACTGTTATCACGTCAAGGGGCTCAGCCGTGGGCCTCATCCGGCGGGTCTTTTTGCCCTTGCTCACGCGACCTCAACCCGCGGCGCCGATCACCTGCGGGGGAGGAGTTGGGCCTATGGAGAAAACGACCCTGAGGCCTTTCCGGAGCTGGTGAGGAAAGGCTTTATCCCCGACGTATCAAAAGACCCGGTGGGGGCCCTCACCATTTCCGAGCGGGCTACGACCCTTACGGATGCGATCGGGCGTTGCAAAGGTGCGGTTAACAGCTGGGTCGCTGCCGTGCCGCTGGTGTGGAAGTATCCCCTATTGAACGGGCTGGCAAAACTTCTCAGGGCGGCTACCGGCTTCGAATTCGACGAAGCCGAGCTGGGAAAAACCGCGGAGAGGATCTACGCACTCGAGCGTGCGTTCAACGTTAGACAGGGGATAACGAGGAAACACGATCAGTTCCCCCAGAAGCCTGAGGAGAAAGGAACCCCACAAGGTGAGGCCGAGGCAAGAAAGTTCGCAGAACTTCTTACGGAGTACTACCGGGTACACGGTTATGATCTTGAGACGGGGATTCCGACGCGAGGGCGATTGGAAAGCCTTGGTTTGAAGTTTGTGGCCGATGAGCTTGAGGGCCATGGGCCATATCAGGATTGGGATGGCCCGCGTCTCTGGCCTCTCACGCGGTATCCGCATGGAGGAAGGCGCGCTTAAAAGCAGTCGGCATGAGTGGCTGCTCGCCGCATGACGACCAAAATAAAGCAGTCACCATGAGCAGTAGCTCGCCGTACGATCTATGGTTTATCTTTAGGGCACTGGACTTTTGACAAAATCGACATGCGGCTGTCCGAGCTTTTCATCTTTGGACGGCAGGTGAAGGGAAGTGGCGTATCTTGTGGTCGAGCTTCGCTTGACCACAAGATACGCGCTCTCTCTTTCCTACTCCCTAAAGATAAATGGCTCTGATTGGCAAATCGGCCTGTTTGTCCAAAGTCCAATAGGGCAAGAATGCGTCGGTTTTGGTTTTGACAAACGTTTGTGTGATCGATATAATGGTTTACACAAACGTTTGCCCAACAAGGCCCACCAGCACGGCACGCTCATGTGCTGCGACAAGTCTGGCCCGAGGAGTGAGAGTGAGCCTTGCTCGGTCGTTTTAGTGATTCCGGAGTATGAAGACGTGATGACACTGGACGACGTAGCACATCTTAGTGTGGACTCGCTCGCGCTGGCGGGCTCTTTGAGTTGTATCGGAGTAGGTTCGGGGTTATAGCCGAGAAAGCTACAAAAAGGCTCAAACACATTTGGAGGTTAACAATATGAATTGTCTTGTTATTGGAGGTGCTGGTTTCATTGGGTCGTACGTGGTGCATGAGCTACTGGCGCGGGGACATCACGTCGTGGTCTATGATGTCATGCCAGACCGGAATGCACTCCAAAAAGTATGGACGCCTGACGAACTAAAGGGAATCACGTTAGTGCATGGCGATGTCACCGATCTGGCGTCGCTGGCCAGGTCGGTCAAGGAGAACCAGGTGGATCACCTTGTTCATCTGGCATATTGGCAGATCCCAGCTTCCAAACATAATCCGACGGCAGCCATCGGCATAAACGGGATAGGCTTCAACAACACGCTGGAGGTAGCTTCCATATTCAACTTGCGCCGGGTAGTGTGGGCCAGTTCGAATGCTGTTTTTGGGTCTCCGAAGTCGCACCAGGCCGAGTGTATTCCCAACGACGAGTTCCACCGACCTAACACTGTATACGGTGCGCTCAAGTCGTTGAATGAGTACATGGCTGGGCATTACTTTACTGAGAGGGGGGTGGATAGCATTGGGCTGCGCTTCGGTCTGGTTTACGGCGCCGGTCGGATACGTGGTGCCAGCACTTTTGCCAGCGAGATGATAGAGAAAGCCGCTCTCGGGGAGCCCTGCGTGGTGGACAGTGGGGATGCAGTTGTTGATTGGCTTTATGCGGTGGATGCTGCCCGTTTCATCGTGCGGGCTCTTGAGGTGCCTCAGACGTCCACGCGAGTGTACAACACCTCTGGGCAGGTCCGTGGTGTCCGCGAGGCTGTGGAGTATCTCACCGAGCGTATTCCAGGCGCACAATTGCAGGTTCGGCCTGGGACCATCGATGCTTGTTGGAGACTCGATAGCAGCCGCTTGCGTGCTGATTTGGGGGTCGAGGCGCAGTATACGATGGAAGAAGGCATTCAGGATACGGTGTTCCGGATACGTGAAAAGGCTGGGTTACCACCGTTGCCCGGCTTTGATGCCGTCCAGCACTAAACAGGACTAAGGAGGCGGAACAGCACCATGTCGGACTTCAAGCCGTCACTCACCGAACTTGCCGTTACGGCCAGGAAGGTGATGATCATGGGGGTTGGAGGCGGCGGGGACGTCATCCTCGGAATCCCCATCGCGAACTACATGAGAATCCTTGGCGTTGAGAAGATATATTTGGGCGGGGTGAGCTCGCAATGGTGGAATCCTGAGGGAGGGGCTCGCCGGGAGAACTTCGTGCTGGCGCCGCTCGTGTATGACGTGGCCCGGCTGGAAGAGGCAGAATTATGGGAGCCGATGCTGGCCCACGTCAACCCGGCCTCCAATTTCGACGGGAAGCGCCCGGCGGAGGCTGCAGTAAGTGAAGTCGTACCCTGGGAGGTGTTTGTTGGTGGTCTATCCAACGGGGTCGCCGGCTTGCGGGACAGCTTGAATACGTTCATTACGAATGAGGGGATCGATCTTTTCGTGGGAGCGGACGTTGGTGCTCACTCCTTCCACGATGGCAACGAGACCAGCCCACCGTTTGCCTCGCTCATTTCGTTGATGTCGCTCAGTGCAATGATCCAGCTGGATTGTCCAACGGTTTATGGGTTTGCAGGCTACACGGTCGATGCCGAAATGGAAATAGAGGAGTTGGATGAACGGATGGGCCGCGTCATGCGGGCGGGTGGGTTTCTGGGGGCCTACGGCCTCACGCAGAGAGATGTCCGCGACTATTTGAAGGCGTGCGAGGCCTTCCCGGATCCAATCGAGCCGTTCGTAGCCCGGGCGGCACAAGGGGATTTGGGCTTGAAGCAGATTCCGATCATCAGTCCATGGGGGCGCCGGGCTTACACCACGCCGCTATCGGCGATTTACCTCTTCCTGGACCCAAAGACCATGGTTGAGGCGGTTTCCACAGGCGTGAAGGCGTTGATGGACACCAGGTCCATGGAAGAGGCAGAAACGATCTACCACGATGTCCTGGGCCAGTTTCCCGAGACTTGGGCGCCCAGGGTTATCAACTACGTGGGCAA
Organism: uncultured Anaerolineae bacterium; assembly: GCA_964507175.1. Lineage (GTDB taxonomy): Bacteria > Chloroflexota > Anaerolineae > S016-19 > S016-19 > S016-19. The sequence goes on along the minus strand of CAZDOZ010000067.1, from coordinate 8,715 downwards.
GAAGGAGTACCCATAAGAGACCTGTAAATCAGTATGGGACGGGGTATCCCTGGCACGGCTTACTCTTCGGACTCAAGGTTGGAAACATTCTGGCGTTAGCGACTTAGCGCTGAGTTCTCGCGCTTGATGGTGTTTTGGGTTTCGTAGGTACTGTTGCGAAAGGAGGTGCGATTGTATGAGAATGTAGAAGACAGTTTTTTGACCGTTCGAGAGCCAGTACGATTTTCGATCAAGTAAATTAAGGAGGAAATTTGAGATGAGCCGTACACGCAGTTTGCTTATCGTTTTGGTTGTACTTGCCACGGTCATAGCTGGCTGTGCGCCAGCTGCCGCTCCGACAAAGGAGGCTCCCACAGCAGCTCCTGCTCCGACAAAGGCAGCCCCCACAGCAGCCCCTGCCCCGACAAAGGCAGCACCCACAGCAGCCCCTGCCCCGACAAAGGCAGCCCCTGCCAAGAAACTGACCTTCGCCATGGTTACCGATCAGTCCGGGCTTGGAGATCAGGCTTTCAACGATGCCACATGGTCAGGGTTCAAGGCCCTAAAGAAGGACTATGGGGTCAACATCAAAGTAGTCGAGAGTAGCGAGCAGGCCCAGTACGTTCCTAACCTCAGCACGCTAGCCGAGCAGCACGCGGACCTGGTCGTAGGGGTAGGCTTCCTGATGAAGGATGCTATGAATGAAGTTGCGCCGCAATACCCTAACACTCACTTTGCATTGGTCGACGCCTGTGTGGATCAACCAAATGTGGCCTGCATCCAGTTCAAGGAGAATGAGGGAGCCTTTCTGATGGGGGCCATCGCCGCGTATATGAGCAAGACCCGTAAAGTCGGGTTTGTCGGCGGCATGGAAACAGAAGTCGTGAAGAGGTTCGAGGCGGGCTACCGTGCAGGCGTGATGACCGTCGATCCCAAAGTGAAGGTTCTTGTTTCCTATGCAGGTGCATTCAATGACCCCGCAAAAGGCAAGGAGTTGGCTCTGGCTCAGTACCACCAGGGAGCCGACGTGATCTTCCAGGTGGCTGGCTTCACCGGGACTGGCGTCATCGATGCTGCCAAGGAAACCAATAAGATGGTCATCGGCGTTGACCGCGACCAGAATTACCTTGCCCCTCATAATGTCATCAGTTCCATGGTCAAAGGGCTTGGGAAAGGCGTCTATAACGTCGGCAAGTTAGTTATCGAGGGCAAATTCAAGGGTGGCCCTTACCGCTACGGCCTGGCGGAGGGTGGCGTTGACATCGCCCCGAGTACAAGCAAGAACGTCCCTCCCGACATCCTGGCGAAAGTTAAGAACATCAAGCAAATGATCATTGACGGCAAGATCAAGCCGCCGGCCACTCTTGATGAGTTGAAGACTTTCACACCACCAAAGCTACCGTCGTAGACTGAAAGCTAGAAGTTGTAGAAGCTGGAAGCTGATTGCTAGAAGACCAGCAACCGGCTTCCAGCACATTGGCGCCGATACTTAGGGCCTGTCGAGAGTTAGTGTTGAGGAAAGGAGTCAATTCCTTGACCGCAGCCGTTGAAATGAGGAATATCGTCAAGCGGTTCCCTCGCGTCCTGGCAAACGACCACATTTCGCTGACTGTTGAGGAAGGCGAGATCCATGGCCTGCTGGGGGAAAATGGTGCTGGCAAGACCACCCTGATGAACATCCTCTCTGGTCTGTCGGCCCCGGACGAGGGTGAGATTTTGCTGAACGGAACCCCGGTCCATCTCAAAAGCTGCTTGGATGCGATCAAACATGGGGTTGGCATGGTCCACCAGCATTTCATGTTGGTTCCTGTTTTCACCGTCACCGAAAACATTATCCTGGGGAACGAGCCTAAAAAGGGACTCTGGCTGAATATGAAAAAGGCGAGGGCGAGGGTGACCGAGCTCTCCGAGCGTTATGGTTTGAAAGTAGATCCTGATGCGCTGATCCGTGATATTCCGGTCGGGATGCAGCAACGGGTCGAAATCCTGAAGGCCCTCTCTCGTGGCGTCAGGATTATGATCCTGGATGAGCCGACTGCCGTCTTGACGCCCCAGGAAGTCGAAGAGCTATATGAAGTCATGCGTTCTCTGCGAGAAGCAGGCCATACGATCATTTTCATCACCCACAAACTGCAGGAGATCAAGAGGATCACCGACCGGGTGACGGTCTTGCGCGATGGTCGGGTGATGGGCACTGTCGAGACGCGGGATGTTGATGAGGCTGGGCTGGCCCGCATGATGGTGGGACGTGATGTCGTCCTGCATGTGAAGAAAGAGGAACACGCCGCGGGGGAGGTCAAACTTCGGGTGGAGCACCTGTTTGCCAGGGATTCCAGAGGGCTGCCGGCACTCAGGGATGTATCTTTCGACGTTCGGGCTGGAGAGATCGTGGGAATCGCTGGTGTGGCCGGGAATGGACAGGATGAATTGGTTGAAGTGATCACCGGCTTGAGAAACAGGGAGAGCGGGAAGGTCTTTCTTGGGGATCTTGATATTTCGGATATGACACCGCGGGAGCGGATGTATGCTGGATTGGGTCACATCCCCCAAGACCGGCAGCGCCGTGGTCTGATAATGAACTTTTCGTTGATCGATAATTTCCTGATGGGGTTCGAGGATTCCCCCCCCTTTGCCAAGGGCCCGATGCTGGATTATGCCGAAGCCGAGCGGTTTTCGCGTGAGTCCATGCGGACATTCGATGTGCGTGCCGCAGGTCCTCGCGTGTTGGCACGTACCCTTTCAGGCGGCAATCAGCAAAAAGTGATCATTGCGCGCGAATTTCAGCGGGATCCCACCGTCCTCATTGCCGCGCAACCCACCCGAGGGCTGGATGTCGCAGCCATTGAGTTTGTCCATAATGGGTTACTCAAGCTGCGGGCACAGGACAAAGCTATTCTGTTGATCTCCATGGAGCTGACAGAGATCCTCGACCTGAGCGATAGGATTTTGGTCATGTATGAAGGGAAAATCGTTGGTTCGTTTGAGGCTGGGCAGGCCACCCCTGAGATGTTGGGGTTATTGATGGCTGGCAGTAAGATTGAGCAGACTAGCGAGCAGGAGAACACCCAGATGCGTCGTGGCGGGGAAAAGGGCGGTGCTGAACGTGGATAAGAGAAAGCGGCCTTCGGAAGAAAGAAAACTGTCTTTGTTGTTATCGCTCGTCAGTCCGATCCAGTTCATGCTGGGAATCATTGTGGCATTCGTCGCGGGGGCGTTGTTCTTGTGGGCATTCCGAGAGAATGCAATCAGGGCCTACAGTGTTTTGTTCGAGGGTGCATTTGGTTCCAAACGCTACATCGGCGAAACCCTCGTCTCGACTACCCCGTTGATCTTTACAGGTTTGTCCGTCGCATTGGGCTTCCACTGCGGATTGTTCAACATGGGCGTGGAGGGCCAAATGGAATTCGGGGCAATGGTGGCGGCGTATATTGGATACGCCTGGGCTATGCCGAAAGTGATACACCTCCCATTGGCACTCTTGGGCGGCGCGATTGTCGGAGGGATCTGGGGAGCTCTTCCGGGGTATCTCAAGGCTTATCACAAGATCCACGAGGTAATCACCACGATCATGCTGAACTACATCGCCTATGCGGTTGCTGATTACATGGTCGCCGTGGGTGGCCCGATGAAAGGGAGTAGCGTCCTACCTGCTTCTCCCAGGATCATGGCAACGGCACGCTTGGACCGACTTTGGCCTGGGACCCGTGTAAGCGCAGGAATTATCGTTGCACTGCTGACTGCAGCGCTGGTTTGGTTCTTCGTATTCAGAACCAGGATTGGCTATAAGATGCGCGCCGTGGGGTTCAGCGCGAACGCTGCTGAGTATGCCGGGATCAATCCTAAGGAGATGACAATATGGGCTATGGCACTCAGCGGTGCGCTTGGCGGCATGGCTGGCGCAGTGGAAGTGCTGGGAATTCACTATAGATTCTTCGCAACCTTCTCGCCCGGATATGGGTGGGATGGGATTGCGGTTGCTTTGCTGGGATTGCTTCACCCTGTTGGCGTTGTCGCCGCTGCATTCCTGCTCGGCATGTTGAGAAGCGGCTCCATTACGTTGCAGGCAATAGCGGGAATCAGCAAAGAGGTCATATCCATCTTGACCGCTCTGGTTATCTTTTTCTCTGCCACAAACCAGACCTTACGGCCAATACTGGAGCGTGCCATCAGAAAACATAGTTTACGTGAAGAGGCGGATTCGGTCCAAGGACAAGAGGATGGCTGAGCCTGTTTTTTTCGTTCGTCACCCTCTTGATTCGAACTTTTGACAAAGTCGATGCGGGCTTCTTCCTCTTTCCCGCCTTCGAGATGAGAAGCCTGGGATGGCAGAGCCCCCGGTTGTCAAAAGTGCAGTCTTGATGAGGAGGTGCTTTATGGGAACCTGGTCACAGATGTTAACCGTCACGCTACTCGCTGAGGCGATTCGGTCCGCAACCCCGATCTTGTACCCTGCGTTGGCTGGAATCTTCTCCGAGCGCTCTGGCGTCCTGAACATCGGCCTGGAAGGCATAATGCTGATCAGCGCTTTTGCAGCCGTGGTCGGATCCTATTACAGCGGGAACCCCTGGATTGGAGTCCTGTACGCTATCGTTGCTGGTCTCTTGACCAGCCTTATCCATGCCTTTATGTGCATCAATATGCGCGCGGACCAGGCGATAGTAGGTACCGGCATTAACATTCTGGGTGTGGGTTTGCCCAGCTTCCTGCTCCTGAAGTTGTTTGGTTCGCAGGGGATCTCTCCTATCGTCCCCCGCCTGCATGAATGGCGGATCCCAATTGTAGCCGATCTACCAATTCTCGGCCCGGCCCTGGGTGTGCAGAGCCCCCTGGTCTACATTGCCCTGATCATGGTGCCTGTCAGCTGGTTCGTTCTCTTCAGAACACCTTTTGGCCTGCGGCTACGTGCTGTCGGGGAAAATCCTTACGCCGCCGAGACCGTCGGCGTCAGTGTGTACCTGATGCGTTACTCTGGCGTTCTGATCAGCGGAGTCCTGGCTTCTTTGGGTGGAGCGTTTCTGTCGATCTCGTACCTCTCTCAATTCATCAGGCTTATGACGGCAGGGAGGGGTTTTATCGGCCTGGCAGCCATGATCTTCGGCAGATGGAATCCGTGGGGAGCATTGCTTGCCTGCCTGATATTTGGCTTCGCTGACGCCTTCCAGGCAGCGGCCCAAGCTGCCAATATCCCGATTGCCCCTCAGTTCTTGCTCGCTTTGCCCTACGTGCTGACCATCGTTGCCTTGATGGGCGCGATGGGCCGGGCTGTCGGGCCGGCCTACGTCGCAAAGCCTTACGAGAAAGCATAGGGATAAGGGTGGAGTGCATCCCCAGGGGCGCGGCGCCGCTGCTACGCTTCCCTTCTGCGTTTATATCCATAGGTGGCTCCGCGTCACCCCTCACGTCGGTGATGGTGAGATGCCCTGCCTTATCGTCCATCCGACCTTGCCGTTATTAGCTGTTCCGCTTCGGAAAATACCCTCATTCCCACCATCAGCGCACTTATCAGCGAGCTCAGCCCGGATACCGAGAAAATCATTGCCATGATCACGAATTGATATAGCGCAGCGTGTACTGGCTGGTTTCCGGCCAGCAACATGCCGGTCATCACCCCGGGTATCCAGATGATCCCCAGGGAGCGCAGGGAATCCACCCGCGGGATGAGGCTGGCTTTTACGGCGGCTCTGACGTAAGGCAGAATGGTGACTTTCGGCTCCGCGCCAAGCGCCAGCGCGGTCTCGATGAGCCCTACATGCGCTTCGACCTCTCGGCGAAATCGTTCCAGTCCCAGGGATACTGTGTTCATCCCGTTCGCAATTATCATGCTGCCCACGGGGATCAATGCCGTGAGCCTGGTCTCGATGACGCCTGCCCATGTCATCAGGACTATGGTGGTTCCCGCGCCCAAGGCTATGCCGTAAAATGATGCCTTGAATGCCCCGGGTATCCCCTTCGCACGCCGCGATGCGGTCTGGGCAGCGAGGATCATCATAATCAGCAGAACTGCAAATCCCACCAGCACCGTCCCTTGGAAGATGAGCAACAGCACAGAGCCAACGGCCACTACCTGTACCAGCGCTCGCAGCAGGGCGATTACCATCTCTTTTTCCATGTGGATATCGGCGAAGTGGGCCACGAAGACCACGGCAAGCGCCATTACCCCCGCCACCAGTGCCTGCGCCGCCGCAAGCTGGACGGGGTCAAGGAACAATCTTGTCAGCATGAAGCACCTCCTCCACAGTTCCGGCTTGTACTATGCGTCCTTTTTCCATGAGCATCACGCGGGAAGCCATCCGCGTAGCCTGTGCCAGGTCGTGGGTTACCAGGATGCATGTCAGCCCGCCTCCACGTATGATCTCCAGCAAAAGCTCTTCCACATCGCTTTTGGAACCCTCGTCCAGCGACGACGTGGGCTCGTCCAGAAGCAGCACCTCCGGCTTGTTTGCCAGTGCGCGTGCCAGCGAGACGCGCTGCGCCTCTCCTCCGGAAAGCTCCGATACGTTTCTGTCGCTGAAGCCTGAAAGCCCCACGCGTGCCAGCAGAGTTTCGATATCCTCCCACGGGAGGTTTTCACCTCGCTGGCGAGGCCCAAACTGAATATTGTCGCCTACCGTCCCGGGGAACAGGTATGCTGACTGCATGATCAACCCGACACGCCGACGGAGTTCCCTTGGCGGGATGGCGCGGTAATCTACGCCGTCCAGAAGCACAGTTCCCTCTGTTGGCTCGTCCAGGCGGTTGAGCAGGCGGAGCAGTGAGGATTTGCCTGCACCACTCTGTCCCACGATTGCGACCGTCTCCCCCTGAAACACTCTTCTGTTCACATCCCTGACGAGGTAGGTTCCCTCGACTTTTCTGGAAAGGTGGCGGGTCTCGATGATGGGGATATCGTCTTTTTTCATACAGGCCTCCTTTGCCGCTCGGCAGAATGTGAATTTGTTGCTACTTTATCATCTCAGCCTGCATGTGTCAACGGATGGAATCGCGGGAATGCGAAGCAAATCCTGAGGGGCCCCCAGGATTTCCCCCAAGACATCTTCAGCATCCATCAACCCCAAGCAATGGAGCGCGCCATGCTTCAGACACATCAAAAAAGCTCCAGAGGCGGCCTGGACCTTTGATTCGCTCGAAGGCCCATTGTGGGCTTTTGGATGTTTGGATTTTTCTGCCCCCCGGCGCTGTGATACAATATGGTGGTTTTGCTTTTCACCCCACTGGGCCTTTGGTGGGGTACGATTGTCGCATCGTTCTTACTTTTGAGTAGGATCCTAAAGACGGCGAAGACACAAATGTCTTGGTTGATATCACGGTGAGGTAAGCTAAACTCATGAAGAAACTTGGTTTGATCGTCAACCCCATGGCCGGAATTGGCGGGAGTGTGGGTCTGAAAGGGAGCGACGGTGAAGATATTCAGCGGAAAGCGTTGGATTTGGGGGCTGAGCCTCACGCCGGTGAGCGAGCGGTGCAGGCGTTGAAACAGCTTAAGTCGCTGCCAGAGCTGGAGATCATCACTTACCCTAGGGAGATGGGCGAGGACTCCGCCAGGGCATCAGGGTTTTCTCCCACGGTTATCGGTTCTATCAAGTCGGGTCACACTACGGCGGAAGATACCCGCCGGGCTGCGAACGAAATGAAAGAACTTGGCGTGAATTTGCTTCTTTTCGCCGGAGGCGATGGCACGGCGCGGGATATCTACGAAGCGGTGGGCACTAGCTTGCCAGTGCTTGGCGTCCCGGCGGGTGTTAAGATACACTCGGCGGTGTACGCCACAAATCCCGCCAGCGCGGGCGAGCTTGCCGCTCTCTACCTCCAGGGCAAGGTGGACGAGCTCCGTGAGGCTGAGGTGATAGACATGAACGAGGAAGCCGTTCGCCACGGCAGTCTGGCGGTGAGGCTGTATGGCTACCTGAGCATACCGTACCACCAGAGCCTCGTCCAGAACCTCAAGGTGCCCAGTGCAGGTGAGGAAGCGGCAATGGCATCCATCGGGCAGGATATCGTGGATCGGATGGAAGATGGTTGCATGTACATTATCGGTCCCGGGACAACTACGCGTGCCATTACCGACGGGCTTGGCCTGCCGAAGACGCTCGTCGGCGTAGACGTTGTGCTCAATCGGGAGATCATCGCCGCGGATGCTAACGAGTCGAAACTGCTGGATCTGCTGGACAGGCACGGCGATGGATGCGTCAAGATTGTCGTTACGCTCATCGGTGGGCAAGGTTACATTTTTGGCCGAGGGAACCAGCAGATCAGCCCTAGGGTAATCAGTCGGGTCGGGAAGAAGAACATCATCGTGGTAGCCACGCCCGGTAAGCTCCACGCCCTCGGGCATCGGCCGTTGCTGGTGGATACGGGCGACCACGAGGTAGACGAGATGCTCTCCGGCTACCTGACCGTCGTTACGGGTTATAACGAGCGCGCTGTGAGGAAGGTGACGTACTGAGTGCCAGGTCGCGGGACTGCGATACCGGGAGCATCCTGAAACCATGGTGAAAATTTGCGCGGCTTGTGAGTTTTGTGTAGAATTCAAGCGCGTTGGGGGATCGTCTAATCGGCAGGACGGCTGACTCTGGATCAGTAAGTCGGGGTTCGAATCCCTGTCCCCCAGCCTCAACGCCGGGCCAGGCCCGGTAGGAAGCAAAACTGGCCCGGCCCGAAAGGGTCGGGCTTTGTCTTTCTATGACAAGGAGCGACGAAAATGGAAGCCGTGACCACTCTTCCGACATATATCCCTCT
>CAZDOZ010000066.1:0-12717 GCA_964507175.1 uncultured Anaerolineae bacterium | reverse complement strand
ACATAATTTCCTCAAATCAGAGAAGCCATCGACGAAGAATACCTGCAAAAATAGGCTGGTGCTTCTGTCTATCCGCTTCCTCGTCGGTGCAAAATGAAAATGAGGCTCAGAGCGGATCTGTCCTGGCTCGCCACTCCAAATATCATCAGGAGAAGAGGACTCAAGCGCCTCCCAGGTATGCAGCCCTCACCCTGGGGTTGGCCAATAGCTCTTTGGCATTCCCCTGAATGTTTATGTACCCTGTTTCCAGCACATAGCCGCGGGTGGCGACAGAAAGGGCCATTCGCGCGTTCTGCTCCACCAGAAGCACGCTCACTCCCATTGCGTTGATGTCCCTGAGGATCTGAAAGATCTCCTCTACAAGGATAGGGGCCAGCCCCATGGAGGGTTCGTCCAGCAGCAGGACTTTCGGTTCAGACATCAAGGCTCTACCGATAGCCAACATCTGCTGCTCGCCGCCGGATAGGGTGCCGCCGAGCTGGTGAAGGCGCTCTTTCAGTCTGGGGAAATGTGCAAAAACCTTCTCCATGCTCTCCTGAATTTGCTTCTTATCCTGCCGCACGTAGGCACCCATTTCCAGATTCTCTTTGACAGTCAGTGCCGCAAAAATCCGGCGACCCTCGGGGACGTGTACGATCCCCATCTTGACTATATCGTGTGGCTTCATCCACGTGATGTCCTCGCCCATGAAGCGGATGATGCCAGGCCTCGGGCGCTGCAGGCCGGATATGGTGCGCAACGTGCTGGTTTTGCCAGCCCCGTTTGCACCAATTAGCGTCACAATCTCCCCTTTTTTGACATGAAATGAGATGCCGTGTAAGGCCTGGATGGCACCATAAAAGACGTTTAGGTTCTCTACCTCAAGTATACTTTCGTTATCACTCCCGTTTCCGCCCATCGTTCCTCCACTAGGCCATGACTTCTTCCGCGGCACCATGGCCGAGGTATGCCTCAATAACTTGCGGGTTGGATTTGATCTCCTCTGGCGTGCCTTCGGCTATGACTTTGCCGAAGTCCATGACCGTGATGATATCTGAAATCCCCATGACCACCTTCATGTCATGCTCGATAAGGAGGATGGTTATGCCTAGCTCATCTCTCAGTCGCTTGATGAACTTCATGGTATCCTCGGATTCCCTGGGGTTCATTCCGGCCGTAGGTTCATCCAAGAGGAGAATCTTTGGCTGTAAGGCCAAAGCCCTTGCAATTTCCAGCCGCCGCTGCTCGCCGTAGGGGAGATTCTTGGCAAAGAGGTCCCCTTTGCCCTTCAACCCCACGAATTCCAAGAGTCTCGAAGATTCTTTGGTCGTCCTTTCGTCCTCTTTTTTCTTGCGTGGAGATCTGAGCAGGGCGTCTATGTAGCCGTAGTGAGTGTGTATATGCATCCCAACCATGATGTTCTCGAGCACGGTCATATTGGCAAAAAGCCGGATGTTCTGATAAGTCCGTGCTATGCCTTTCCGGGCAACCCGATCGGGCGAAAGGTACTGAATGGGATGCCCCTCCAAGAGTATTTCTCCTCCATCGACCTTGTAAAAGCATGTTATGCAATTGAACAAAGTCGTCTTGCCAGCGCCGTTAGGCCCGATGATACTGTGGATGGACTGCGCCTCCACATCCAGGTTTACATTATTCACAGCAACCAGGCCGCCGAAGCGCTTGGTTGCGTTGTGTGCTTCAAGGACTCCCATCTATATGCCTCCTACATTTCTTCCTGCGCGCTCAATCTACCCCGCTTTGCAGAAACGGCTGCAGCGGACTCCATTTCTTCCTCCTCGTGCAATTCGCGCTTGCGAGCTGCTTCGGGCCATAACCCTTCAGGCATAAACAGCATCATGCCAACCAGGACAGCCCCATATATCATCATTCGGTATTCTGCAAACTCGCGCAAAAGCTCAGGGGTGGCGATCAGAGCGAGTGAGCCGACGATCACACCCGGAAGGCTTCCAACACCACCGACGATAATCAAACTCAACACATAAATGGAGATCAAGATGTTAAAAGTGTGGGGTACCATCGAGTTGATCTTTGCGGCAAAAATCGCACCACTCAAGCCAGAAAGTGCTGCGCCGGTCCCAAATGCCAATAATTTGATGGAAACCAGGTTGATCCCCATTGCCTGTGCAACATCCTCATCCTCTCGCAGGGCCATCCATGCACGCCCCAACTTAGAATCTTTAAGAGCGCTGGCCACATACCAGCCTATTATTATTCCCACTAGAATCACATAGTAGAACTGCGGGGGGTCCTTCACCACCAGGTGCCCAATGACGGGCCGGCCAATCCTGGTCAGCCCTTGAGCGCCACCGAGGATTGGCTTGAGCATGTCCGAAAGCACCAACAGCCTGATTATCTCGCCGAAGCCCATGGTAACGATGGCTAAGTAATCGCCTCTCATCCCCAGTACAGGAATGCCGAGAAGGACTCCAGCAGTGATGGCCAGCAAGACAGATATCGGGAGCGCCTCCCAAAATGTAAAGTGGAAAAGCCCAAGGTCCACCGAGGTCAGGACAGCCATGGTGTACGCACCAATTGCAAAGAAAGCCACATAGCCGAGATCCAACAGGCCTGCAAAGCCCACAACTATGTTCAGCCCCAGTCCCATGAGAATATAGAGGCCAACCATGTCCATGACCTCGCTGAGGTAACTCCCTAGTATGTGAGGTAACAACAGGAGGAACACAAGCCCAATTATCCAAGTGGTGGCTTTGACGCCGGTAGGCTGTTTCGACTCTATTTTCTTATACCCCGAGCTTACGGATTCCCCATAGAAGCCCCACAACAACAGGAATCCCACTATCGCCACGAAAGTGACTATGAATCCGGCGATGCTGAAGCCCCTGCCGACAAAAAGGAACCTGGAAACGCCTTTGGGGAGGAATGTCTTCCATATTTCGGCCAGGATTCCGATAAGTACGGTTATCAGCGCGCCGTTGGTAAGAGAGCTACCCCATATGCCAGGGATAACCGCCACAAGTCCGCCAAACGCCCCACTGATTACGTTCGTTAGAAGCATGTAGACAAATCCGACGCCCAAGCCTTTGTCGAATGTCAGTGCCTTCACAAGCTTAGGGGAAGCGTTTACAAACATCGTCCGCATGTCCAGAGGCTTTATCCCAATGAGGATAACAAGGCCTATCAAGAACAAGCTGGCGATCAGGCCTGCTACGACGCCCCCAATCGCAGCCTTGACGAGATTTCTGTCTTCCATCCTCTGGGCGATTATGTAGCCTACGATAGCTATCGTGAGGAAAAGGAGAAGCTGCCCCTCGGTGATCACTCCGCTGATAAAATGCCTGTCGCCAAATGAAACCACCATACCCACCAGCGACATGGCAACCACAACCACGCCCCCAATCAAACTGTAGTTCACTGCGTCAGATTGCCAGAAATGCTGTTTCCGCCCTTTCATATTTCACTCCCCCTCAAGCCCGTTTCGCCAGCCGTTCACCCAAAATACCCGTCGGCCGGAAAATCAGGACCAGAACCAGAACCGTGAAAGCAATGACATCCTTCAATTGGTAAGGCGCTGGGATCCCAAGACCGTCGAGGAACAGGTTGGGGCCCACAGCCTCAAAAATGGCGAGGATAAATCCGCCAAGCATGGCACCCGGGACATTGCCGATGCCACCGAGGACAGCGGCAGTGAACGCTTTGATACCAGGCACAAAACCCATAAGGAAGAACACCTGCTTGTAAATCAAGGCGTAGAAAACGCCCCCAGCACCTGCCATTATCCCTCCCAGTGCAAAGGAAAGGGAGATCATCTGGTCAACGTCGATGCCCATCAAAGCTGCTGCACCCATATCCTCGGACACAGCCCTTATTGCTTTCCCGATTTTGGTGTTCTGCATGAACGAATAAAGAGCTGCCATCAGGAGAATAGCGGCGATAAACACAATAACCTGGACTTTGAGCACATCGACGCCGAGGATGTTCCACTTCCCGCTAAGTATGTGCCAGTCTGGATACACTTTGACGTTGGATCCAAAGAGCCCTTTGAAGAAATATTGCAGAAAGAAAGACGCGCCGATAGCCGTGATCAGCGGCACCAAACGAGGAGCGTCCCGTAGAGGTCTATATGCAACTCGCTCAAGGACCACAGCCACGCTCATAGAGGTAAACATTGCGACAACAAGCACAATCAAAAGGCTCAGAATGGGATGGGCATTCAAGAAACCCCAGTGGTCCAGGTCGGCGGCCACGAAGTAGCCAATCATAGGGCCACTCATGAAAACCTCACTATGGGCAAAGTTGATCATCTTGAGGATGCCGTAGACCTGCGTATACCCTAAGGCAATAAGAGCATAAATGCCCCCTTGAGCAAATCCAAAAATGATAATGTCCAGCCACTGCCTCCCGGTGTACTTGCCCGATATCAAGGTAACCGCGGAGCCGTAAACTATGAGAACCGTGACAACGCCGCCGATAAGCCACATGGCAATTGTCATCCCTGTGATTCTGCTTCTAATCCGTTCCCACATCAATTCCCCCCTTATTGCTTATAGAATCAATGCCAGGGGGGGATTTACCCCCCCTGTTTAGATCCTCCAGTGCTGTTTCTTACTTGACCATTCCTCCGGCCTTGGTGTAGACGACCTTAGGATGCCACTCGTTCTTTTCCTTCAGGGTCTTCAATGTATCCTTGGTAACCTGGTAGATGGCCAGAGCCTCACCAGTCGCGCAGTCCCCTGTCGGCTGGCAGGTAAGGGTACCCGTCAGGCCATGGAAGTCCTTGGTGGCAAACATCGCATCGCGCAATGCCTTGCGAGGGATGTAAAGTGTGCCCTTCTCGTCCTCTACAGCGACTTTCTTGATGGCGTCGAAGAGCATGTTGGTGGCGTCGTAAGCATGGGCATGGAAGCAACTGGGAGGATTCGTCCCATACTTCGCCATGTGCTCTTTGAGGAATTTGTCGTACGCTGCACCAGCTACATGCGGCCCACTCTGGTACATCCCCAAAGCAGCTTCACCAGCAGCCTTCCCAAAATCAGCACTGAAGCAGCCATCCGCTGTCATCAGCGCCACATTCTCCAACCCACTAACCTCCTTGGACTGCCTGGTGATGAACCCACCCTCAGCTACAAAGATCGGGTAGTAGATGAAGTCGGGGTGCTTCGCAGCGATCCTCGTCAGCACAGGCCGCATGTCCGTATCACCAACATTCACAGCTTCCTGTGCTACCACTTCACCACCGAGTTTCTTGAATGTGTTCGCAAACACATTCGCTAATTGCTCCGCGTACACACTGCCATCATGGATGGTGGCAGCCCTTCTCTTCCCAAGCCCCTTGTATGCGAACTCAGCAGCCAGGGAGCCCTGGAACAGGTCATTGTGGGCAGTTCGCAGATACCCCGGAGAGTGAGACTTCGGATCCGTCAGATATGGAGCAGTATTCGACGGAGAAATCATCACCATGCCCGCATCCGAGATCACAGGCGCAGCTACTTTCGCAGCGCTGGAGCAGTTCGTCCCTATCACGCCAACGATGCTCTTGTCTGCAGCTACTTTCTGCGCTGCAGCCACGCCACCCTCAGGCGAGCAGAGCGAGTCCTCTTTGTCCAGCATAATGGGATGCCCCAATAGCTTTCCACCGACATCGTCAATGGCTATCTCTATCCCATGGATGGAGTCCTCGCCAAGAGACGCATTCGGGCCAGACAGAACCGCCAATGCCGCTATCTTGATCGGATCACCCTTGGCAATCTCGACACAGCCAATGGGGTCACTACATTTATAACCTGTCACCTTCTTAGGCCCTGCAGCTCCTCCGACCATTCCTCCGGCCTTGGTGTAGACGACCTTAGGATGCCACTCGTTCTTTTCCTTCAGGGTCTTCAATGTATCCTTGGTAACCTGGTAGATGGCCAGAGCCTCACCAGTCGCGCAGTCCCCTGTCGGCTGGCAGGTAAGGGTACCCGTCAGGCCATGGAAGTCCTTGGTGGCAAACATCGCATCGCGCAATGCCTTGCGAGGGATGTAAAGTGTGCCCTTCTCGTCCTCTACAGCGACTTTCTTGATGGCGTCGAAGAGCATGTTGGTGGCGTCGTAAGCATGGGCATGGAAGCAACTGGGAGGATTCGTCCCATACTTCGCCATGTGCTCTTTGAGGAATTTGTCGTACGCTGCACCAGCTACATGCGGCCCACTCTGGTACATCCCCAAAGCAGCTTCACCAGCAGCCTTCCCAAAATCAGCACTGAAGCAGCCATCCGCTGTCATCAGCGCCACATTCTCCAACCCACTAACCTCCTTGGACTGCCTGGTGATGAACCCACCCTCAGCTACAAAGATCGGGTAGTAGATGAAGTCGGGGTGCTTCGCAGCGATCCTCGTCAGCACAGGCCGCATGTCCGTATCACCAACATTCACAGCTTCCTGTGCTACCACTTCACCACCGAGTTTCTTGAATGTGTTCGCAAACACATTCGCTAATTGCTCCGCGTACACACTGCCATCATGGATGGTGGCAGCCCTTCTCTTCCCAAGCCCCTTGTATGCGAACTCAGCAGCCAGGGAGCCCTGGAACAGGTCATTGTGGGCAGTTCGCAGATACCCCGGAGAGTGAGACTTCGGATCCGTCAGATATGGAGCAGTATTCGACGGAGAAATCATCACCATGCCCGCATCCGAGATCACAGGCGCAGCTACTTTCGCAGCGCTGGAGCAGTTCGTCCCTATCACGCCAACGATGCTCTTGTCTGCAGCTACTTTCTGCGCTGCAGCCACGCCACCCTCAGGCGAGCAGAGCGAGTCCTCTTTGTCCAGCATAATGGGATGCCCCAATAGCTTTCCACCGACATCGTCAATGGCTATCTCTATCCCATGGATGGAGTCCTCGCCAAGAGACGCATTCGGGCCAGACAGAACCGCCAATGCCGCTATCTTGATCGGATCACCCGGTGCGACGTCCACGCATCCGAGCTTGTCCTGGCATTTGAACTTCTTGCCAGAAGGCGCTTTGGTCGGCGCAGGAGCTTTGGTCGCAGCAGGTGCCTTAGTTGCGGCGGGAGCTTTGGTTGCAGCAGGTGCCTTGGTCGCAGCAGGCGCCTTGGTCGGCGTGGCCTTGCCGCATGCTGCCAGTACCATGGAGAGGATCAGCAGCACGCTCATCAGGAAGAACAACTTCTTGGACTTCATAATTTTCCTCCTCCTTCAAAGATAGTTCGGATTTCGTGGGAACTTGTCTGGGCTAAGGGAACCTACCCCTTACCTCCATTTGCCTCGTTACGTCCATTCTGCTGGACAGGTGCTATCACCCCCTTTGCATCAAACAGCCTCATGTACTCTATATGTAATGCGAACGCACAATCTTCATCGCGGTCAGACACGATACAGGAGTGCTCAGTGCGGGCAACTGTGAAATAACTGTTCAGGTACGGACAACTGCTACCTGGAGGGGAGGGGCTGGGCAACATAGGACGGTCTGACAATGTTCACCTGGGGCGGACTGGTGGTCCGCCTTCCAAGGCTCTGTGCTGCCCAACTCTTCTCAATGCGACAACGCAAACCGAATGGTCGCTCGTGAAAAGATATGGCAGGCAATACATCTCTGAAAAGAATCTCTTTCCTGCCTGTTCGGCGTGGTGTTCTCCTCCGTGAAAATCACCTTCTTCGAGGGCAACATTATAAAGAAGAAGTATATGATTTGTCAAACTCCGGAGAGTGAAGGAATTCGAAGCAAATCCCAGCGGCCTGAGGGCCTACCGGGAGGCTTCAGGTCCCACCAGCTCCAGACGAATTGATTATAGCTTATCATCGTCTATCTGCCAAACTTCGGGCCACTGTCCTCAACCATGACTTACAAGCCGCTCAAAGCATGCAGGACCCCATTGACATATTTGGAGTTCCTGCTTACCTGGACGGCCGGTAAAGTAGCCAGAATCTCGGTGATCCGCGCCTCCCATCGTCGGCCTGCTTTGATTTCGAGCACCATCTCGTTAGAGCAAACCGGACAAGTAATGTTGGGATGCGCCTGCAATAGCTGCTCGTAAACGCACAACCCCGAATCCAGAGTCAGCCGTACTTCCCGATCCATCGTTTCATAGTACTCGCGCCGATAGGAAGTGATCAGATAAGGCTGTGAGAGTTGTTCCAGCCAGAAAGAAAATGGCCCATTTACCCCTTGTTTTAGCTCTCGCAGTATCTCCGTCCAGGTAGAACGGCGGAAGTCGAATGTTCTCCCGATGGGAAGGAGCGTCTTGTTGCTCAGCCGGCCGACTTTGGCCTTTAGCTCCAGAGCCCCACGCACCAATCCCAAATCATCGCCGTACCAACGCCAGCGCAATTTATTGCGCCGACTCACCCCTGCCAGGTTGTCCTGAAAAGCCTCTCCCTCCATATTGTCGAAATAGAGGCTGTTCACCTGCCGCGGCGGGTAAAAGGAGAAAAAGGCAGCCGGGTGGACCTGCACCCAACTGCGCAGGAGTGAGAGATATGCGTCGGAGCAATTGATCTTGATCTCGTAACGCCAGGACGTCTCGTTCATCTCTTTACCTGGAAAGTGGTCAGGTCGACGATGTCATCTTTGTACTCTTTCCCGTCGGCGGCCACGGCAGGCAAACGGACGCCCGTCTTCCAATCGTACAGGCCAATCTGCACCTGATACGTCCCTGGCAGGGCGTTTCTTGGAATAGCGACCCTGTGGAAGTCGTCCAAAAACTGCCCCTGCCTCCATCCTGAAGTACGCGAACTGTTGTCCGCGGGCATTACATCACGCTGGGCAACCTGCCGACCGGAAGGGTCGAGCACATGTACGAAAACGGTATAGTCCTTGTCGGGCACATTGACAGCGCGCCAGTAAAGTGAAAACTCCAGGTCTTTCCCGGGCTTGACTTTGGGTGTGAAAAGCGTCGTCCCCTCCAACTTGATCGCCTGGCCAAACCTCACCCCCAACCGGTGCATGGACGCAACGGCAGATAGCCGCCTGTAAAACGTTTTTATGTTCATAGTCGTAGTTGGTGCATCGACATTGTCTATCTTGATCTTGCTACCTTTTTGCACCAGCGTGTGGGGAGAGCTATCCAGAAATCGGACATTGGTCGCGACGATGGTAGCCGGACCGTAGGCTTCTTTTTTCTGATACGCTGCCAGGCCTGCTATCCACGCATTGCGCACGGATATGTCGTCAACCCGCACTCGCGACAAGTCCTTGCTTGCCACCGCCATGGCCACATCTTCAGCGAAGACGCGTGTGGCGGTGATGACACTTTGTTCACCAGCAGATATGCCCTTGTCGTAGATGTGCTGGAATCTCACCCGGTCGACCCACACCTGACTACCACTCGTATCCACGCCATCGCCGTCCAGGCCCAGATCATGAATGGAACAATCGTGGATGCTACCCTGCACGAAGTCACCGTCTACAGCGTCGGAGGCGGTGTAGGCAAACTCCGAACCACGTATCTCGAATTTGCTATGCACTATGTTGATATCGTCTCCTGCTTTGGTATGCAGCAAGCGGCAACCATCCATGAGCAATGGACTCTTGTAAAATGTAACGCCTCCACTGGCGATCCACCCCGACCGGCGGATGCCGGTGGTGCCGCTGATAAGGACGTGATGCAGCAGAGATGTCCGCTGGCCAGCCGAATTGACCATGATGCCACCCCATTCGCTTCCCTTCGGCAACAAGCGGATGCTGTCCGGTTCGGGGCCGTCCAGATGCAGCGGCCCGTTGGCATAGAGGATAGCGCCGCTATCGAAAGTGAGCGTCACAGGTTGGTCAGCCATCAATCCTACCTTATCAGGCAGGATGAGGTCGCCGTTCACCGACCAGGTTCCCGGTTTGAGCTCCAGAAAGCCATTTTCCGGTGCTGTGGCCAAGAACGGATAACGCTCCAGCGCTTCTTTCACAGTTGGCTGTATCGGTGCAGCCTGGGCTGTCAACAACGGAGGATAGTACATTTTGACCGTCACGGTAATCGGCCTATCCACAGCATACAGGCTGGTGACAAGCTGCCAGGTGTGTGAATAAACCGTCGTGCCAGTTGGCACCAGTTGCCGCAGAGCCGTCTCAGGCAGGTGCAAAGTGAGGTAAACTGGCATGTCCTTCGGCGCCGAGCGCAGGATAGGCGCATCTCCAGGGTAGAGCAGCTTTTGGTCCTGAGCCGATATCCAGGCTCTGTTTACCGGCAACCATGAGTTCCCCGCCCTCAATTTCTGCAAGACCACGGGGTATCGGAGGATGTTGGCGACTTTCAGATCGACCGTGGTGCTCGCCGACTGCGGCGGCAGGTAAGCGTATACCGTCTGCGGCGGCCGCAAAGCAACGCGCAAAAGACGCTGGCGTTCGGCCAGCATAGGCCAGGGCGGCTTCATATCACTCAAAGGGAATTCCTGCCCGAGAACCTGCCGGTAATGTTCGTATTGAGCGCCAAATTTGGCCTGAAATTGCTGCAGATAAGCAGGATCGGCGATGCGGTTGACCTCGGCCACATACGCTTTCATCACCGCCGGGTCGTCGTACCGCGCCAGATCGGTGAAAGGACCGTAAAACTCGGCTAACGGCAACGAATCGTAGGCGATGGGTTCCAGATGTGCCGTCAGCGGATTGTAGTAATACCGCTCGTTGTGCCAGAGCAACCCATGGCGTTCGGACCAGAGGTTGTTGTGAGCCATGTAACGCCCAAATTGCTCTGGATCGAAGACCTGCGAGACAGAAAGCTTGCCACTCTCGAACCCTCGGAGCAGGCCAATAGCGGCGTCCCTTTCCTCTCTCAGGATCGGATCGCTCTGTACTTTGGTGCTCTCGAAATCATCGACCAGGGCGAATTTCTCTTTTCGGATGGTGCTGCCGATACGGTCGGCACTGGAAGGATACAGATTGCGCAAGGAATCGCCGAAGCCAGCACGGTAGAGCCATGAGAGGTTTTCGTCAAAGCGAACGATGACCCCTGCTCGCCGGCCCTGAGATTCCAGCAACTCCTTCGCAAAACTCTCTTCCAACGCATAGATTCCCCACTTCTCGCCGTTGACTACCAGGTTGATGAAAGTGTAGCGGGGCGTGAGCAAACCTGCCTGGCGCAGATCCTGAAAGTAGAGCCATTGGTTGATGTAGTTGCGGGTCCAGGGAGCCTGCACGGAGAAGACATGCATGCCCATGATTTTCTTGCCGTGGCGGGTTTTTATGCGAAACGACCACTTTTTGTCATGTAGGTGGTCGGACCAATCCCCTTTCAGGCGAACGTGCACAGGAACCGCTTTCCCTTGAAAGCGGACAATGGCTTTCTGCCAATCGGTGTCGGAGTTGATCAAGATGCCGGTACGCCACGCCTCGTCTCGCTTGGCGCGCAGGAATTGAAACTCTTTGAAGCCAATGTCCAAATACATGGTCGGGAGGTCGTTGGTAACGGCGTAGTCCTTGACCGTGCTGGTTGCCTCCCGGTCCAGAGCGGTGAAGGCTGTATGCACCCAGCGTCCAGCCACAGAGCCATACAAAGCAGCTACCACCGCTGTCAGAAGGACGCCTGCGAGGAAAACTGTTGCAAACTGTTTCCTCCCCTGCGGCATGCACAGCCACTCCTTGATCCCCTGCCAGAAAGAAACGGAAGCGGATGGATTTCGGCGGCTCTTGATGCGCATTGCTCAGACCCCCGGCATGTTGCTTTGTTCGACAAAATTGAACGTACAGCCAGGCACACGAGCCTGCAGGTCGTCCATGAGAGCAGCCAGGCTTTCCTGATTCTTGCAATCGAGGAAGTACGTCATCTGCAACCAGGACGGCTGTTTCTCCAAGCGACGCATATCGACGAAACTAGCATGTGTGGCCAGAATATCGTTGACTGCGGAGAAGGAAACGCCGCCATTCTCTCCCCCGGCTGGCACTTGAATATTCACGTAGAGATTGCGCCTATGTAGCTTAGGTCTCAAAATAGTGCTGCCCAGTAAGAGCAGGAAAATGATCCCTACTGCTACCAGAGTGGGAACCCTTTGATCTGCGCCCATCCCCAGGCCGATGGCAATGGCCAGGAAGAGGTAAAGCAGCTCTTCCGGTTCCTTGATTGCCGTACGGAATCGCACGATGGAAAGAGCGCCAACCAGTCCCAATGAAAGTGCCAACGATGACTTAACCACAGAGATCACTAATACGGTGGTAAGGCTAAGAAAAGGGAGCTGCTTGGCAAATTTTACTCGATTGGAAAGCGTCTCGGCGAAGCGAGCATAGTACCACGCAACAATCGCTGAAAGAAGAAATGCTAACGACAGATCCAGTACCAGAGCTGCAATAGAAAGCGGCTCTGGCGTGGCCACTATTTTCGTCATCTAAGTCATACCTCCTAGCTGTGATACACCATGACATGTTCCAGTATCATGCATGGCTTCGCCAACAGATCGTCCCGACGTATCTTCTTCTGGGGTAGCGTTCGGATCTAGGCGGTTGATCCTGAAAGTGGGGGGCAACCCGCAGGTTGCCCCTGGCTCCCGCTACCCAAGACATCCCTCTTATTGTGATGGACTTTGCGCGCGTGCAACCATCAGCACAATATCCGGGCACCATTGCGGAGTTTATGAAACACTCTGACCCCTATGACACTCAAAAGTTATTATACAGCGGGGAAAGCCAACTTTCAAACGTCAATTGCTGAACTTTGGACATGAGTTCGGACAGCATCTTTCCGGCGGAGTGAACCGGTACGGGTGCAACATGTGCCGGGTCTAATAAAGTCGTACCCAGGAGCTGGCTGACCGGCGTACACTCACCTTGTCATCCCGGGC
>CAZDOZ010000065.1:0-12725 GCA_964507175.1 uncultured Anaerolineae bacterium | reverse complement strand
ATGTACATCTTCAAGACGGCGGTCATTGGAGCAGGGACGATGGGGGCGGAAATCGCCCAGGTCATAAGCAGCACGGGACTGCCTGTGTTGCTCAAGGATGTCGGGGAGCAGTACCTGGGAAGGGGTATGTCCCACATCCAGGAAATCTACCTCCGACAGGTGCGGAAAGGGCGCATGAGCCAGCGAGAGGCAGAAAGCAAGCTCGCCCTGATCAAGCCGACCACGTCCTACGAAGGTTTCGACGAGGTAGACTTGGTGGTCGAGGCGGTGCCGGAACGTTTCGACCTCAAAAAACGCGTTTTTGAGGAGCTCGCTGAGGTTACACCTACGACTGCCATCATGGCTTCCAACACATCTTCCCTTCCCATCAGTTCCCTCGGAGCGGCATCGGGGCGCCCGAACAAAGTGCTGGGACTGCATTTCTTCAACCCGGCCCACGTGATGAAGCTGGTGGAAATCGTCCCAGGGCTCGACACCGACGAGGACACCCTCAGAACGATGGAGAAATTCGCCGAGGGGCTTGGAAAGACGCCCATCGTTGTCCGGGAATGCCCAGGCTTCCTGGTCAACCGGTTACTCACCGTGTACCTGAACGAAGCCACTCACGCGCTGGAAGAGGGGCTTGCTCCCGCCGAAGGGATAGACCGGGCTATGGTGGATTTCGGGTGGCCCATGGGGCCGTTCGCGTTGATGGACATGGTGGGATTGGACGTGGCCAAGCACGTGACCGATTACCTTTACCAGGAGTATGGGGAGCGCTTCCGCCCCGGCCGGACATTCGACGAGATGGTCGCGGCGGGGAAGCTGGGGAAGAAATCTGGTTGCGGATTCTATGATTACGCTGCTTCCGGCAGGACCTCGGGGAAAGAAGCTCCGTCGGGCGGGTTTCCTCCGGGACGCTTGATCTACCCGATGATAAACGAGGCGGTGAGGGCACTCCAAGAGAATATCGCCCCACCTGCCGACATAGACCTGGCCATGGTCCTCGGAACCGGGATGACATACCACGGCCAGCGCATGGGGCCGCTCCAGCTGGCCGATACCCTCGGCCTGGACGAGGTGCTCCTGGGACTGGAGAACCTGCTGGAACGGTATGGAGCGGATCGTTTCCGCCCTGCGTGGCTCTTGAAGGTATACGTGAATGCCGGGCGGCTGGGGAAAAAAGTCGGCCGGGGGTTCCACGAGTACGTGTGAGGAATCAACGAATCAGCGAATGGGCGAATGAGCGAATCAGCGGAACGTCCTTGCTGAAAATCGAGTGTTCGCTGATCCGTCGATTTGGAAAAGTGCAGCACGGCGCAATGAAGCGCCTCAAATTCATAGAGAGAGATGACAAAGGAGGTCTGAGAAATGGGAGAGTATCAGAACGTGAAGGTTTCGGTCGAGGATAGGGTCGGGGTTCTGACCATCAACCATCCGCCGGTGAACGCGCTGAACACGCAGACGGTCAAGGATCTCGATGCTGCGTTTGACGAGCTGACCGCCAATCCGGACGTGAAGGTGATCATAATCACCGGTGCGGGTCAGCTTGCTTTCGTGGCCGGCGCCGACATCACCGAACTAGCGCAGCTCAAGGACAAGGTAGAGGCTAAAAAGGTCATCATGGAGGGGCACCGTGTTTTCTGCAAGATCGAGGCAAGCGCCAAGCCGGTGATTGCTGCTATCAACGCGGTGGCGCTAGGCGGCGGCATGGAGATATCCATGGCCTGCCACATCCGCATTGCCTCCGATAGGGCCCGCTTCGGTCAGCCGGAAATCAACCTTGGTATCACCCCTGGCTGGGGCGGCACACAGCGGCTGCCCAGGCTGGTGGGCAAAGGCCGGGCGCTGGAGATCCTGCTCACTGGCGACATGATCAATGCCCAGGAAGCATACCGCATCGGATTGGTCAACAAAGTGGTGCCGGCGTCCCAGGTGCTCAAGCAGGCGATGAACCTGGCGAAGAAGATGGCCAGCAAGAGCGCGCTTCCCACCGCCGCAATCCTCAAAGTCGTACGGGAAGGGCTGGAGATGCCGCTGGCTGAGGCACTGGAGGCCGAAGCCGATCAGTTCTCCGCTTTGGTGGAAAGCCACGACGCCGCCGAGGGGATCAAGGCATTCCTGGAGAAACGCCAGCCGAAGTTCGAGGACAGATGAGCCGTCCTGCATGGAACGCCGTCGCTTCACAGAGACGGTAATTTCGGGAAAGACGAAGGGGTTATGGGATAGGGGACAGGGAAAGCACGTGCATCGGCTTTCAAAGGAGGCCGTCATTGCACCCTAAGCCCTGATCCCCAATCCCTGCAGTCAACGGAGGGAACCGTATGGATTTTAGATTGACCGAAGACCAGGAGATGTTCCGCCAGATGTTCGCCCAATTCGCGGAGAAAGAGGTGGAACCGCTGGCAGAGGAGATCGACAAAAAGGAACGTATCCCGCCAGAGCTTCTTCAGAAAGCCGCCGAACAGGGGTTTTTCGGCGCGTTAGTGCCGGAGGAGCCGTACTACGGCGCTGGGCTGGACACCATCAGCTACTTACTGATGCTGGAAGAGCTGGCAAAGCATTGCGCTTCCACAGCGCTGACGATGCACATCCACAACACCCTGGCTTCCAGGCCGATTCTGCAATTCGGTACCGACGAGCAGAAAGAGAAATACCTGCCCGACATGATCATGGGGGAGAAAATCGGCGCATTCGCCCTGACGGAACCGGATGCAGGTTCCGATGCTGCTTCCCTGAGCACTGTGGCGGTGGAAGATGGCGATTCCTACGTCCTCAATGGCACCAAGACATGGGTCTCCAACGGTGGCATCGCCGGAGTGTACATCGTCTTCGCCAAAACCGATCCTGACGCTGGTTCCAAGGGAATAACAGCTTTCATCGTGGACGGGGGCGCGCCGGGTCTGAAAGTCGGCGGGCGGGAACTAACGCTAGGCGTGCGTGGCGCCAGCATCACTACCATCTACCTCGACGACGTCCGCGTTCCAAAGGAGAATGTGCTCGGGAAGGTAGGCGAAGGCTTCAAAATCGCTTTGAGCACCCTAGATTTCGCACGAATAGCAGTGTCCGCCATTGGACTGGGAGTTGCGGAGCATGCTTTTAACGAGGGCTCGCGCTACGCCTCCGAGCGGAAGCAGTTCGGCATTGAGATCGCCACCAAACAGATCATCCAGAAATACGTTGCAGATGCATGGATGCAGATCGAGGGACTGCGCTACAGCCTTTACCATGCCGCGTGGCTTGCCGATGAGGGTGAGCGATACACTGCGGAGGCGGCTGCCCTCAAAGTGATGGCAAGCCAGGTGGCGTTCGATGTGGCGAACAACATGCTGCAGACTCACGGCGGCTACGGGTTTATCAAGGAGTATCCAGTGGAGCGGATATACCGAGATGCCCGCGCCATGTCCATCGTCGAGGGCACCAATGAGATCTTGCGCGTCATCGTCGCGTCCAAGATATTCGGCGAGTACGGGCTGAAGATCAAACCATAGCGAATCGGCGAATCAACGAATCAGCGAACCTTCTCGACGACGGGCGTTTCGCTGATTCGCTCCATTCGCTGATCCGCTGATTGTCGCGGAGGATAGAAAATGGATTTCTCGTTGCCTAAAGAGTATCAATTGCTGCGCAAGACGATACGGGAGTTCGTGGACAAGGAGATCAGACCCAGGGCGGCGGAGGCTGAGGCTAAAGGCGAAGTGGATATGGAAATAGTCCACAAAATGGCCAAGGCAGGGCTCTTGGGCGTCCCGTTCCCGCAGAAATACGGCGGCGGTGGCGCCGGCGAGATGGGCTACGCGATCTTGATGGAGGAGATCAGCAAGGCCTGTACGTCCACTGCCACCACGGTAGGCGCACATATCGGCATCGGTGCGATGTCGATTTACCTGGATGGAACTCCGGAGCAGAAAGAAAAATACCTCACGCCGCTCGCAAGAGGTGAAAAGCTTGGGGCATTCGCACTAACAGAATCTGGCGCTGGCTCCGACGCCGCCGGGATAAAAATGCGAGCGGTGCGCAAGGGGGATAGGTACATCCTGAACGGCTCCAAGACTTTCATCACCAACGGTCCCATCGCCGACATCATCAGCGTCCTGGCGGTCACCGATCCAGCCCTGGGCGCCCGGGGCGGCATCACCGCATTCATCGTGGAAAAGGACATGCCCGGATTCTCCGTCGGGAAGCACGAGGACAAAATGGGTATCCGCGGCAGCGCTACCTCCGAACTGGTTTTCGAGGATGTCGAAGTACCCGTGGAGAATGTCCTGGGGCAGGTCGGCCTGGGCTTCATCATTTTCATGAAGACGCTGGACCTCGGTCGGCTGACGATAGGTGCCGCTTCGCTGGGAGGGTCACAGGAGGTGATGGACCTGTCCCTGGAGTACGCCCGCTTGCGTGAGCAATTCGGCAAGCCGATCGCCCACAAGCAGCAGGTCTCTTTCGAGATCGCAGAGATGGAGGCGAAGATCGAAGCTCTGCGGTCGTTGGTGTACCGTTCGGCATGGCTGGTGGACACTGGCCAGCCTTTCACCAAAGAAGCGAGCGCTTGCAAGCTCCTGGGCTCCAGGATCGCGTCCGAATGCATCAACCGTGCCCTGCAGATTCACGGCGGCCTGGGCTACAGCAGACACTATCCCATCGAGCGGATGCTGAGGGATGCCAGGATCGCCGAGATATTCGAAGGTACGAATGAGATTCAGCTGTACGTCATTGCCACCAGGCTGTTCCGCGAGCGCGGGATCAGGCTGAGACCATAGCAGGTGAACCCGCATGGACGGAAAATTGACGCAAAGACGCAAGAGACGCTGCAAAAGCTTTTCGTTTACTTTTCTCTGCGTCTAGGCGGCTCTGCGTCGTCCGTGTGACAGGATGTGAACAAGGAGGGAGGTATGCGGATAGCAGTTTGCATAAAACAGGTTTATGGGCCTGAGGGGGTGCGGGTGAGCCGCAGCCGGGAGATGCTGGACACGCGCTCCGCCGAGCTGAATATCAACCCTTATGACAAGCACGCCCTCGAAGCTGCTTTGAGCCTCAAAGATCACTATGGCGGCACGGTGATGGCGCTGAGCGTGGGAGGCAAGGATGTGGACGATGCCCTGCGGGAAGCGCTAGCGATTGGTGCCGACGAGGCGTATCTGCTCAGCGACGATGCCCTGGAGGTCACCGATGCCAACGGCGTGGCGAAAGCTCTAGCAGCGGCGGTGAACAAGCTGGGCGAGGTAGACATGGTGATTACCGGACAGAAGGGTGTGGATACCGGTGCAGGTGATCTCCCCGGCAGGCTGGCGGAGGCACTGGGCTGGCCGCTCCTGCTGGACGTGGAAGGTCTTTCGGTCCAGAATGGGACGGTGGAAGCGATACGAGACGTGGACAGCGAGAGTTCCGTGTTCCACAGCGGGATGCCCGCGGTGGTGGCGATCTCGCCGGTGGCGAACTATCCTCGATATGCCCACGTGGCCCGTGTGATGAACGCCTATCGCGAGTGGACGGTCACCACCTGGACCAGCGATGACCTGGGGCTGGAGCCGGATTCGCTGGCACCGAGGGTTTCGCCTCGCGGGATGGTTCTGCCACCGAAGCGGGAGATCGGGAACATGCTCTCCGGCACGCCGGAGGAGGTCGCCAAAGAGCTGGTGGCCGAGCTTCGCCAGCGCAGGCTCGTGTGAGGAGGTGAAAAGATGGATCTATCCTATCTCGAAGCGATGATGGGTGGAGAGGAAGCCGGGCCGGAGTACGAGCACATCTGGCTGGTGCTGGAGGCAGGCAAGGAAGGTAGTCTTGGCTTGGCTGGCAAAGCGAGGACGCTGGCCGACGGTCTCGGTGCATATGTGAAGGCGCTGGTGGTCGGCGGCGCTGACGAGGATTTTGCTCAGGAACTGATCCGGGTTGGCGCTGACGAGGTCTATCTCTCGGCAAACAAGCCGGATGCCGACGGTCTGGCGGAGTTCTTCGAGGGACGGAAGCCGGAGATGCTTATTTTCGTGGATTCTTCCTGGAGCATGGAGGTTGCGCCCCGACTGGCTTTCCGGTGGGATACGGCGCTGGTCCCCCACGGGGAGGACTTGGGGATCGACGAGGGCGAGCGAGCGCTGCTGGTAACTGCGCCAGTATACGACAGGTTGGCAAGCCAGGTTTACGCCTGCTCCGGCCATCCGCAGATGGCGACGGTGTCACCCAAAGCGTTCGGTGAGCCGTTCCTGGACGAGACACGTGAAGGGACAGTAGAACATGTGGATCTCCCGGCAGATTCGTCGCCGGTGCGGGTAATCGGCCCGGCAGCCCAACGACCGAAGCAGAGGCTGACGGTGGAGACGGCGAAAGTGGTGGTCTCCGGTGGGCGCGGTGTGAGCGACGACGAGGGCTGGGAACTTCTCCAGAAACTGGCCGATACCCTCGGTGGCGTGGTTGGCGGAAGCCGCGGTGCGCTAGACGATGGCCGGATCACCAAGGATCAGCTTGTGGATATCACTGGCCACAAGATCGAGCCTGATCTGTACATCGCATGCGGGATTTCCGGCACGATGCACCACTACGCCGGCATGGAAAAAGCGAAAATGGCAGTCGCCATCAACCACAATTCAAAAGCGCCGATCTTCAAACATGCCGATTTCGGCATCGTCGGCGACGTGAAAGAGGTCGTGAGTGCGATTCTGAAAGCGCTGGCGTGAGCTGTGGACACGTGACCGGAAGGAAAACGCAAAGACACAAAGAATATTCAGAAAGTCTTTGCGGATTTGCCTCTTTGCGACTTTGCGTTGGGAAACGGTCACTTCGCCAGGCTTATCGAAACTTCAAATCTGGTTTGTTCAGTCAGGAGGAATAGGAAAATGAATGATAGGGACGCGGTAATCGTTTCCGCAGTCAGGACCCCCATCGGGTCCAAGAAGGGGCTTCTTTCCAGGGTGCGCCCAGATGATCTGGCAGCAATTGCCATGAAAGCTGCCCTGGAGAGGATACCCCAGCTAGAGGACTGGAAACAGATAGACGACGTAGCGGTAGGGACTGCCTTCCCGGAGGCTGAGCAGGGGATGAACGTGGCACGCGTGGCCGCCCTGATGGCTGGGATATCCGAAGAGGTTCCTGCAGCAACTTACTCCAGGATGTGTGGTTCCGCCATGACGGCGCTGCACTACGCCACTTTCGCCATCTGGTCCGGCGGCGCTGACATCATCGTCGAGGGAGGTACCGAGAGCATGACGCTGGTGCCCATGACCAGCAACAAGCTGACCCCGAACATAAAATTCGTCAAAGCGCTCTACGGTGAAAGTCTCGAAGGGGTCGAGATACCAGAGGGCCTCCACAACGTTTACATTCCCATGGGCGAGACGGCGGAGCGGGTCATAGACCGGTACCAGGACAAATACGATCTCTCCAGAGAAGCGCTGGACAGGTTCAGTTACAACAGCCACATGAAGGCGATAAAAGCCCAGGACGAGGGAAAGTTCGATGACGAGATCGTACCGCTGGTGGTGAATCCGAAGACTGCTGATGTGGAGATGTATCGGAAAGAAAAAGGCGTTCTGGACGGCTGGGTCCTGATGACGAAAGACGAGGGCCCGCGCCGGGATACTTCCCTCGAAAAGATGGCAAAACTCAAGCCGGTGTTCCGGGCCAACGGTCGTGTCACCGCCGGGAACTCATCGCCGATAAATGTGGGGGCCCAGGCAATGGTCCTCATGTCTTATAAAAAAGCGAAAGAACTAGGCCTGGAACCGCTGGCGAAGATCAGGGCGACAGGCGTACGCGGTCTGGAGCCAGAGGTAATGGGGCTTGGCCCAATCTATTCCACAAGGTATCTGATGAAACGGTACGGTTTTGACATCAAGGACTTCCAGTTGGTGGAGATCAACGAGGCGTTCGCCTCGCAGTCGCTGGTGAGCATCCACGAACTTGGCATTGATCCGGAGATCATCAATGTGAATGGCGGCGCGATTGCCCTGGGGCATCCGCTGGGCATCTCCGGGCCCAGGATTCTCACCACGCTGATGTACGAGATGAGGCGACGCGGGTTGAACCTCGGTTTGGGCACTATGTGCATCGGCGGCGGCATGGGGATTGCCACCGCCATCGAGATCGAGAAATAAAGGAGGCGTCGAATGGCTTCGGAATACACGATCAAGAAAGCAGCAGTGATAGGCGCCGGGGTCATGGGCAGGGGCATTGCAGCCCTCCTGGCAGGTGCGGGCATCCCGGTGTACCTCCTGGATATCGTCCCGCCCAACCTGACGGATGAAGAACGGAAGGACACGAAAGCCCGCAATCGCTTTGCTTTGGGCGCCATTGACGGCCTTCTAAAGTCCATGAAATCCAGAATGCCCCTTCTTTACTCCGAGAAGGACATTCATCTGATGACACCCGGCAACATGGAGGATAATCTGGAGTGGCTGGGAGATGCGGACTGGATCATTGAGGTGGTGGTGGAAAATCCAAAGATCAAGCAGCAGGTCTTCGAGACGGTGGAGAAATACCGGAAGCCCGGTTCCATTGTAACGTCTAACACTTCCGGCATCCCCATCACCACAATGATCGAGGGAAGGGGTGAAGAGTTCCGGCAACATTTTATGGTTACCCATTTCTTCAACCCGCCCAGGTACATGAAGCTACTGGAAATGGTCGCCGGCGAGGACACCGACCCCGACATGGTAGCGTTCATGAAGGACTTCGGCGAGAATGTCCTGGGGAAAGGTGTCGTCTTCGGTAAGGATACCCCCAACTTCGTGGGGAACCGGATAGGCGTCTTTGGCATGATGGCGACTATCTGGGCGATGGTGGAGGAAGGACTGGAGATAGACGAGGTGGACTACATCTCCGGCAGGCCGATGTCCCGTCCCAGGACGGCGGTCTTCGGCACGTCCGACCTGGTTGGCCTGGACACGGTGGTCCACGTGGTGGACAACCTGTACGACATGGTCTGGGGCGACGAGCAACGTGAGATGTTCCGCGTCCCCGAATTCGTCCAGAAAATGGTGGAGAAAGGACTGCTGGGGAACAAGTCCGGTGCCGGCTTCTACAAACGCACCAAGGACGAGAAAGGGAAGCGGGTCAAGCTGGTGATAGACCCGAAGACCCTGGAGTACCGCCCTGTCAAAGAATACTCTTATTATTCAGTGGACGCGGCCAGGAGCCAGCGCGATCCCGGCGAGCGGATCAAGACCCTGGTCTCCGGGGACGACAAAGCCTCGGAGTTCGCGTGGCGGGTCATCCGCGATACCATGATCTACTCCGCGAACAGGCTCTTCGAGATTGCCGACGACATTGTGAACATCGACAATGCGATGAAATGGGGCTTCAACTGGGATCTAGGCCCCTTCGAGACGTGGGACGCCATTGGCGTTCGGGAGTCGGTGGAGCGGATGGAGGCGGATGGCGTTGAGGTCCCGCCCATGGTGTACGACCTTTTGGAGAAAGGGTACGGGAAATTCTACATCACCGTCGAGGGGAAGAAGTACTACTTCGACTTCGCCGACATGGAGTACAAGCCGGTTCCGGTCAACCCGAAGACGATTTTCGTCAAGGCCTTGAAGGACGAAGGGAAGATCATCGAGGAGAACAACTCTGCATCCCTGATCGACCTGGGCGACGGGATCGGACTGGTGGAGTTCCACACCAAGATGAACTCCACCGACGATCAGATCATCGAGATGCTGAACCGGGCGATGGACATGCTAGAGAACGACAAGCTGGAAGGTCTGGTCATCGGGAGTCAATCCAGGAACTTCAGCGCCGGCGCAAACATCTACATGATCCTGACCGCAGCCCAGCAGAAGCAGTTCGACATGCTGGATCGGGTGGTGAAAGCCTTCCAGGACGTGAACATGAGGATGAAATATGCCCCGAAGCCAGTAGTCGTCGCCCCTTACGATCTGACCCTGGGCGGCGGCGCAGAGATCGCCATGCACTGCAGCAAGACCCAGGCGCACATCGAGACGTACATGGGCCTGGTGGAAATGGGCGTCGGGCTGATCCCCGGTGGCGGCGGGAACAAGGAGGTGTACCTGCGGGCATACGGCGACATCCCCATACCGACGGATCCTCTGAAAGTACCGCAGCACGCTTTGCAGGCGGCGGCCCATGCCCTGGACCTGATCGGCATGGCGAAGGTCTCCGTAGGTGCGAAGCAGGCGAAGGACTGGGGACTGCTGCGTCCCACCGACAACATCACCATGAACCGCGACCGGCTGATCTACGATGCGAAGCAGACGGTGCTGGCGATGTTGCAGGAAGGGTTCACGCCCAGACACCCACTTCAGGATATCCCTGTGGCCGGGCGTGAGGGGATCACGACCCTGACTTTGGGCGTTCACACCATGCGGGACGGTGGCTACATTACCGACTACGACGAGTCCATTGCACGCAAGCTGATTTTCGTCCTCTCCGGCGGGGATGTGCTACCTGGCACGAAAGTATCGGAGCAGCACCTGCTCGACCTGGAGCGGGAGGCATTCCTGAGCCTCTGCGGTGAGGAGAAGACGCAGGCGCGGCTAGATCACATGCTCAGGACGAACAAACCTCTGAGGAACTGAGTTTGTACGGTTGTGTGTTGGGTAACGGTCCGCACCTTCGTGGTGCGGGCCGTTTCGCGCCAGGGCGATCTCGGACTGTGGTTTTTCTGGCTTGACGATTCATTCTCTCCCATGTTATCCTGTTGAACGGAAAGATGACTCCTTTTCATTGCTATCCACTCCTGGACGATGACAGAGTGACGATGCGCAAACGTACAGAAACTTTGCAGAGTGGGGTGTCAGTCCATCCCAAGCCGCGCTGGCAGATGGGGAGACTTTTGTTGGTGCGCACAGAGGTATTGAAAAAACATGCCTAGGAAAAGAAAACCGATAATGGCAATAGTTGGGCGGCCAAATGTGGGGAAATCCACGCTTTTCAACCGGATCGTCGGTCAAAGGCTGGCGATAGTCGGGGATATCCCGGGCACCACCAGGGACAGGCTCTACGCCGATGCTGAATGGGCGGATACCACTTTTACGCTGGTGGACACCGGTGGGCTAGAACCGTCCCAGGAAACCATCCGGCGGAAACGACGCAAGATGAAGCCATTGGCGGAGGCCTCCGAGCAGTTTGTGGAGGAAATACGGGATCACGTCCAGATGGCGATAGACGAGGCAGACCTGCTCCTTTTTCTCACCGATGTAAAAGGGGGGGTATCGCCTGTGGATGAGGAAATCTCCGACATGCTCCGGAAGTCCGGCAAGCCTGTCGTCGTGGCTGTCAACAAAGCGGACAACCCTGCGCGTCAGGAAGATGCTGTGGAATTCTACCGTCTCGGTCTGGGTCAGCCCTTCCCGATCTCTGCACTCCATGGCCTGGGGATTCCAGATCTGATGGACGAGATAGTCTCGAGATTACCGTACTTTCCGGAACTGCCGGAAGAAAGAGACACGCTTCATCTTGCCATAGTGGGACGTCCCAACGTGGGAAAGTCATCTCTGTTAAACGCTATCATCGGCCAGGAGAGGGCTATCGTCAGCGATGTGCCCGGCACCACCAGGGACGTGCTGGACACGCGCCTGAGATGGGAAGGGCACCAGGTGGCCCTCGTGGATACGGCAGGCATCCGCAAGCGCGGGGCGATCAAGCCCGACCTGGAGAAGTACAGTGTGATCCGGTCGCTTCGGGCTGTGCAGCGTTCCGATGTGGCCCTGGTCTTGATAGATGCCACGGAGGGTATCGCTGCCCAGGACACCCACATTGCCGGATACGTGGTCGAGGAAGGTCGCGGCCTGGTTCTGACGGTGAACAAGTGGGATGCTGTGGAGAAAGACTCTTACACAATGAACCGTTTCCGAGAGGAGATCAAGTCGAGATTCGATTTCGCTGCCTGGGCCCCTGTCATATTCATCTCTGCCAAGACAAAGCAGCGGGTACATCAGGTAATGCCCACGGCGTATCGTGTATGGGAGTCGGCTAGATACCGTATACCCACTGGCGAGCTAAACCGACTGATCCAGAACGCCGTTCTAGCCCACCCTCCATCTCTGAAACGAGGCCGGCCGCTCAGATTTTTCTACGCTACCCAGGTGGGCGTTGCCCCTCCGACCTTCGTGGTATTCGTGAACGATCCCAATATGGTGCATTTCTCCTACCGACGGTACCTGGAAAACCAGCTGCGAGCCCATTATCCTTTCAAGGGAACGCCGGTAAGATTTATCTTCCGAGAGCGAAAAGGGAGGCGGTGAGGCTTCCGGCAGGCAGACGGCACAATGTACTTTGCGCTCCTTTCTATCCACCTCAGGAGATGCGGGGAGCCCTCGCTTGCCTTTCGTCTTTCGTGACTGTTCAGCCTTGAACAAATCGGACGCGCATACCGCGGATAAAGCAAATAGACCAGAAAAGATCAGCGAGGATTAGCCTTCTATTGCTGGGGAGGCTGGGTAGTAACTGCCTTTCTTGCATTTCCCCGCAAGCTTGATTAAAATTTGAATAAAGTAGAAACGCACTCAGGTGTGGAGCATGTGGAGCAAGTCACATCCTGCTCTATGACCTTCGTCCAGTGCACGGGCGCATGGCGAGGAAGTGTCATGCAACCATCACAGTTAAGCGTGGTGACTGCGGGGGATTGACAATCGAATATGTGCTAGGGGAGCTGGGGGGATGCCCGGCTGAGAGGGAGCTCTTGAGGTTGTTGCCTCACTCGTCTCCGACCCTTGGAACCTGACCTGGGTAATGCTGGCGTAGGGAATGCTTACGACGACTTGAAAAAGGCCACTGCCTCAGGGCAGTGGCCTTTTTTC
>CAZDOZ010000064.1:0-12729 GCA_964507175.1 uncultured Anaerolineae bacterium | reverse complement strand
GCCCCAGAAAGCTCCGCTTCCGTTCTGTCAAAAGTCTAACTATAACGTTCCAACGGACTGTGATGGAGAGTAGTAGGACGGCACCGAGGTTTCCAGAGAGTCGCTCGCGGCTGGAAGGCGATAGCCTTGTCCGCCCGAATCCACTCCTGAGTCGCTGCCGAAAACGGGCCTGGCCTGACTAAGGCATGCCGGTTGGCTCCCGTTACAAGGCTTGGGTCTCGTTGCGAGACCCACTGAGGTTGGCGTCGAGAGGCGTCGGCGAAATCAGGTGGTACCGCGGGCGCGTCGCTCGTCCTGAAGGACGGCGGCGCGTTTTTGTTGCGGATCAGCGGGGGCCCAATCGCTCTTCGATGCTCAGATCAGGCCTGGTACGAGCGAACTAGAAACTGTTGGCTATCTTCGGAGGTGGAGAATGCTGGACATCAATTTCATCAGGGAGCACCCGGATGAGGTGCGGGAAGCACTCGAAAAGTTGAACACCGATGCACCACTGGATACCGTCCTGGAGAAGGACAGGGAGCGGAGGGAGGTGCTCCACGAACTGGAGGCACTGCGGGCCAGGCGGAACGCGGTATCCAAGAAGATTCCGAAGATCAAGGACAAATCCGAGCGTCAGGCGCGGATCGAGGAGATGCGGGAGGTAGGTCAGCGGATCAAAAGGCTGGAGGAGAAACTCCGGGAAGTGGAAGCGACCCTCAACGATGCACTGCTCCGCATCCCTAACATGCCGCATCCAAGCGTGCCAGTAGGTAAAGACGAAAGCGAGAATGTGGTGGTCAAGGTGTGGGGCGAGCCAAGGAAATTCGACTTCGAGCCGCTGCCCCACTGGGACCTGGGTGAGACGCTGGACATCATAGATCTTAAGCGGGGTGCGAAGCTTTCCGGCACCAGATTCTACGTCCTTAAGGGACAGGGGGCCAGGCTCCAGCGGGCGCTCATCAACTGGATGCTCGACCTGCATATCCGGGAGCATGGCTACACGGAGGTCTACCCACCCTACCTGGTGAAGAGCGACGTCATGGTCGGCACAGGCAACCTGCCGAAATTCGCCGACAACCTCTACCGGGACGCGGAAGAGGATCTCTGGCTGATCCCCACAGCGGAAGTGCCGGTCACCAACATGTACCGTGAGG
Organism: uncultured Anaerolineae bacterium; assembly: GCA_964507175.1. GTDB lineage: Bacteria > Chloroflexota > Anaerolineae > S016-19 > S016-19 > S016-19. The sequence continues at coordinate 11,596 of CAZDOZ010000064.1, read as the reverse complement.
AGATACTGCCGCCCGGGAGCTTGCCCATCTACCACGTGGCCTACACAGCGTGCTTCCGGCGCGAAAAAGCCGCTGCAGGCAAGGACACACGTGGCATCAAGCGGGTACACCAATTCGACAAAGTGGAGATGGTGAAGTTCATAGAGCCGGACGAGGAGAAAGGGATCGAGGAGCTGATGTCCCTATTGGACAATGCAGAGGAGGTCGCCCGGCGGCTGGAGATACCGTACAGAGTGGTGCAAATGTGCACCGGCGACCTGAGCTTCGTCGCCGCCGTCAAGTACGATGTGGAGATGTGGGCTCCCGGCTCTCGGGAGTGGCTGGAGGTTAGCTCCTGCAGCTATTTCAGGGATTTCCAGGCCCGGCGAGCGAACATCCGTTACCGTCCCACGCCCGACTCCAAGCCCGTATTCGTCCACACATTGAACGGGTCTGGGCTGGCGTTGCCCAGGGTGATGATCGCCATCCTGGAAAACTATCAGCAACCGGACGGTTCGGTGGTGGTGCCGGAGGTGCTCAGACCGTACATGGGCGGCATCGAAGTCATCAGATAACAAATCGAGGAGGACGTGATGTCGGAGATTTTGATAACCGGCGGGGCAGGATTCATCGGGAGCAACGCAGCCAGGAGGTTCCTGGAACAGGGGCACCGTGTGATCGTGGTGGACAATCTATCCCGCATGGGGACGGAGACGAACCTGGCCTGGCTTCGATCCCTGGATGGCGATCTGGTTTTCGAAAAAGGGGACGTCCGGGATTTCCGGTTCCTGCAGGCGCTCATGGAGCGGTACCGGCCCGCGGCAGTGCTCCATCTGGCAGCACAGGTAGCCGTCACGACATCGGTGACCGACCCACGCACCGATTTCGAGATCAACGCCCTGGGGACTTTCAACGTGCTGGAGGCGGTACGCCTGAGCGGACAGCGCCCGGCGTTCCTTTTCGCTTCCACCAACAAGGTGTACGGCGGCATGGAGGATGTGCCAGTGGTGGAGCGAAACAATGCCTACGAGTATGAATCCCTCCCACTCGGTGTGGGCGAGGATCGCCAGCTAGATTTTCACTCCCCTTACGGTTGCTCCAAGGGGGCGGCGGATCAGTACGTCCTGGATTACGCCCGTATCTACGATCTGCCAACGGTTGTGTTCCGCCAGTCTTGCATTTACGGCACGCGCCAGTTCGGTGTGGAAGACCAGGGGTGGGTAGCATGGTTCGTGATTGCGGCGGTTACCGGACACCCGATCACCATCTATGGCGACGGGAAACAGGTGCGAGACGTGCTCTTCGTGGAGGATTTGGTCGATCTGTATGAGGCTGCTATCGGGCGAATCGAAGATGTAAAGGGACACGCGTATAACGTGGGCGGTGGCCCTGAGAACAAAATGTCCCTCCTGCAGCTACTGGACAAGCTGGAGAGGATGCTGGGCAGAAAGATACCGATCTCTTTTTCCGATTGGCGGCCCGGAGATCAGAGGGTCTTCATAGCAGACGTGCGCAAGGCAGGGAGAGAGCTGGGTTGGGAACCAAGAACCTCTCCAGATGAGGGCGTGAAAAAGCTATTGGAATGGGTCGTGGAGAACCGTGACCTTTTCCGGACCATTTCGATGCAATGATGATGACATACCGATTCCTTGACGCGGAGAGGTGACAATGGAGATCAATCGATTGGTGCAATTGGAATGCAACATAGACGATGCTACGCCGGAGACTTTGGCTTATGCTGCCCGCAGGCTCCTGGAGATGGGGTCGCTGGATGTGTGGATGACGCCGATTGTGATGAAAAAGGGTCGGCCCGGAGTGCTGCTCTCGGTGCTTGCGCGCCCGGAGCTTGTGGAATCTCTGACGGAGCTCCTCTTCCGGGAGACCACGACTTTGGGGGTGCGTCAGTTTCAGGTGGATCGGGTGGCGCTTCCCAGGCAGGTGATGACGGTGGAGACGGAATATGGCCCGCTAGAGGTGAAGCTGGCCTGCATGGAGGGGAAAGTTGTCACGGCGGCCCCGGAGTACGAGTCATGCCGTGCAGCAGCGGAGTGGCATGGAGTATCGTTGAAACAGGTCTACGATGCGGCTCGCGAGGCTGCCAGGAGGATAGGCGATGAGTGTCCAGAAGACGTTGATCGTTGACCCACGTATGGGGATGGCAGGAGATATGTTCTCCGCTGCCCTTATCAGCTTGGGTGCCCCTGCAGATGCCGTGATCGGTGCGATGAAGAGAGCGGCACTCCCTATAGGCGGGGCGGATGTGTGCGTGGAGCGGGTCGAGACTGAAGAAGGCCCTGGTGTACACCTGAGGATATCCCTGGAGTCGAATTCCCCGCACCTGGCAGCGGGTGATGCCCGCCGCTACCTGGAAGCGGCTATCAAAGAGGAAGAACTGTCGCAGAGGTACGCTGATTTTGCCAGGCAAACACTGGAAATCCTCACCGCAGCGGAACGGGAGGCCCACAGCAGCGGCAGGCTAGATTTCGGCACCCTGACGGTTACACCTGTGGGGATAGCTCACACGCCCTACAGCCACGAAGCGCCCAGCCAGCCAGAGCAGAGGGCCAGCGGCACGTTCTACGTAGAGGTTTTCCCGGAGTTTGCCGCAGGGCTAGATGGCCTTGATAGCTTTCTCGATGTGTATATCGTCTCTTACCTGCACCAATCCGGGGGATATTCGATGACGGTAACCCCACCATGGCAAGAGGGGGAATCGCCGAAGCGGGTCGGGCTTTTTGCCAGCCGTTCGCCCAACAGGCCGAGCCCCCTCGGTATCACCGTGGCGGAGATCAAGAAAATCGAGGGGAACCGGATTTACACTGGCCCTCTCGACCTGTTCGACGGTACGCCTGTGGTGGACATCAAACCGCACATCCGCAGTCTGGACGATGCGAGAATCGGGAACGATGGCTGGCTCACCGATAGCGATCACCTGCGATTGCACAAAGAAGGGATACCCCACACCCACGCGGGGGAAGAGGCAGTTCTGCACGAGGCTCAGGATATCCTGCTGGACGTGATAGGCGCGGCGAAAGGCCTGGAGTCCATCGGCATCGAACCGGAGAATGTGGTGTGCCTTATGCCTGTATCGGTGGGCGGGGGAACGATTACATTCTCCCATGGCACTTTGCCAGTGCCCGCACCTGCGGTCACCGCAATCCTGAAGCGACACCACATTCCCCATGTCTCCGGTCCTGTAGACGCAGAGCTTCTGACGCCTACGGGGGCGGCGATCCTGGCGGCGCTCCGCCCTCGCTGGCAGTGTCGGGGAATGGGTGCGATGGGGGAACCGATGGCTGCGGGCCTGGGGCTGGGTACCAGAAAGCTGACGCCATTGAACGGATTGCGACTGACGTTGGTGAGTGATATGGGGCGGTAGCGCACAAAGGTCATGGAGTGGAACGATGAATGTTTTGATAACTGGAGGCACCGGGCTCATTGGAAGGGCGCTTTGCAAGGCGCTGATCAAACGCGGCGACCGCGCCGCCGTGCTGAGCAGAAACCCAGAGCTAGCGAAAGGGATGCCCGCGGGTGTGGAATTGCGTCGCTGGGACGGGAGGACCGCGTCTGGCTGGGAGGATCTGGTCAATCAGGTGGATGCGATCGTCAACCTGGCGGGAGAGAACATCGCTTCCGGTCGGTGGACCGCTGAACGAAAGCAGCGTATCCGAAAGAGTCGTCTTGACGTGGGCAAATCGGTAGTTGACGCCATTGCAATGGCAGATCGAAAGCCGCGGGTGCTCATCCAGGCATCTGCGACCGGCTTCTACGGTCCCCATGGCAGTGAGATCGTCACAGAAAGGACGCCCGCCGGTGACGATTTTCTGGCACATCTGGCGGCGGAATGGGAGGAGTCGACCGCACCGTTGGAAGCGATAGGCGTGCGGCGGGCCATCATTCGCACTGGTATCGTTCTCTCCACCAAAGGTGGCGCACTACCCAGGATGATGTTTCCGTTCAGGTTCTTTGCCGGTGGCACCCTGGGGAGCGGCAAGCAATGGATGCCCTGGATTCACATGGCGGACGAGATAGGCGCAATTCTGTTCCTGCTCGACGACGAAGGAGCGTCCGGCCCGTTCAACCTGAGCGCGCCAGAACCGGTCACCAACGAGGAGTTCACGAAGGCCCTCGGACGCGCCATGGGACGTCCGGCGTTCATGCGCATACCTGCTTTTGCACTGAAGCTGTTGCTGGGCGAGATGGCGACAGTCGTGCTGGACGGACAGCGGGCAATCCCGGAGCGGCTCCTGGACGCTGGGTACAGGTTCGAGTTCGCAAGTCTTGCCCCGGCTTTGCAAGACCTGATCGGTGGGAAATGAACGGAGCGCACGCCGGTAAAGCTTTCTTACTGCTAGGGGCAACGCTACTCGCATTGTTGCTATCGGCCTGCGCTCCCCGGAGCACGCCTCGCGAGGTCAAAATTGCCCTGGTGGCGCCGTTCGAAGGGGAAGGCAGGCCGCTGGGATATCAGGTGCTATCGGGGGTGAAGCTGGCATTGAAGGAATCCGATTACCGCCTGCGCACCGGGGAGATAGTGGCACTGGCAGCTCTCAACGACGACTATGATCCGGCTGAAGCCGCCCGCCAGGTCCACACCGCTGACGCAGACCCCGAGGTGATGGCGATTGTCGGGCCGTGGAGCCGGGCGACAGCGTCCACTGCGGCAGAGGCGTGGCATACGGGGGCCCCGTCGCTGGTGATCCCGGCGTCTCTGCCAGACGACCTCGTACTGCCCGGGCGGTATCGCCTCTTTGCTGACGACCGCTCTCTTGCCGAGGCAGCGGGAAGGGAAGCTCGGTCCATCGGCGGGTGCGGCACCATCCTCGTGGGGAGCGCAAGCTCGCCCCTGGAAGGAAGAGGCTGCCCGAAAGGGGAATCCCCCCACTGGATCATGGCGTGCGGCAGCGCGGCGGGAACCATATCGGCGGTGCCGTCGTGGTGCAGGGCCCACCCATCCGCGGGTGCGCCGATATTGATCGCCGGCCCAGATGCATTCAGGCTATGGATCCTGCCGGTTCTCCCGGAAGGAATGGCTGTCCGCTGGGTCACCTCGTGGCCCACTCCGGGCGCTGGATTCTCGGAACGGTTCCGGGAATACACTGGACAGGACGCCACGCCTGAGGCCACAGCTGCCTACGAAGCGGCAAAGCTGGTGCTTTCTGCCATGTCAGAGGCGGCCGAGGCTGGGGACTTGTCTCGCGGCGGCATGGATAGGGCGCTTGGACAGATATTGTCAGGAAAAGAATTCCCGGCGCATGTAATCGTGGAACGGAAATGAGAACGGGGGCGAGCCTGGTGGTTCGTCCCCGTTCAACTCCTGATGATGGGGCCGCTTACCCAAATTGCGGTCGTATTGTCACTTTCCGGTTTTGAGGTGGTCCAGCAAAGCGTCTATGCTCTCCTTGTACTGATCCAGCGTCAGGCCGCTGCCCAGGCGTTTGCCGGCCTGATAGTCGGAAGAAACGATGAAAGAATATGGTGTCTCTTGGACTTTCCACCGCATCACTCTGCTGAGGTCTTTGTTGAGCACATTCTTGGCGCCTGCTTTATCCAGACAGCCATCGAACTTTTCTGTGTCCAGCCCTAGTTCTTTGGCGTATTTCTTCATCGTGGGCTTGGCATCCCCTTTCACAGCCTTCCATTCTTTCTGGCTCCCCAACAGCTTGTGGTAGAATTTCCAGAAAGCATCAGACCCCTGCTGCGAAGCACATGCCGCTGCCAGGGACTCAGTCGGCGTACCGCGTGGGTCGTAGTTGAACACAATCCTGGCTTTGCCAGTCTTGACGTACTCTTTTTGCAACACGGGCAGGATTTTGTTCTCGAACTCCGCGTCCTTCCCCGATCCAAAATCCTGAACCACTAGCAGGAAGACCGGCTCTTTCCCCGTCCCCAGCATGGGCGAACCGTCGTACGTGAACCCCGGGTGGTCCGGGTCTGCACCGAATGGGTCCGCCTGGGCTTTGGTGGGCGTGGCGGTTGGCTGAGGTGTCGGATTTTTCTTCGCATCCTCGATCACCTGCTGGAATTTTTGGAAGGGATATGCCCCCTCGATCAGCCTGCCGTTGATCCAGAAGCCGGGCGTTCCTCGGATGCCCATCTTGCTCCCGGCTTGTACATCTTTCTGGATACTGCTCTGCGGCTGTTTGGCGTCGAAGCATGCCTTGAATTTACCAGCGTCCAGATTCAATGACTTGGCATATCCTTCCATCTTGGAGGCGATGTCCTTGCTCCCGACCCAATCTTTTTGGTTCTTGAAGAGAAGCCTGTTCATCTTCCAGAAAGATTCAGCCCCCTGCTCTCCGGCGCAATCGGCAGCTACAGCAGCATCCATAGCATGAAGATGTATGGACACAAGAGGCATGTCACGGAACACCAGACGTGCGACGCCGGTCTTGATGTAGGTGTCTATGATTTTCTGCGATGTCTGTGCTTCGTGCCTGCCGCAGAACGGACACTGGTAGTCCGAGTACTCGATGATGGTCACCGGTGCGTCAGGCTGACCCAGGTATGGATCTCCTTCAACGGTGAAACCGACGGGAATCCCCTCGAACTTGCCCGTGGGAGGCTTGGCCTTGCCCGGCACGCCTCCGGACGTCTCCTGATGCTCCGCCGCCTGCGTGGCCGTGGGTTTCGGAGCCTTCGTGGGTGCCTTGGTGGGCACCGCTGTAGCCGTGGGGGTTGCTTTGCCGCCACACGCGCCCACGACCATCGCCATTACCAGCAGAACTGCAATTATCCAGAATCTTCTTCTCACCCTGAACTCCTTTCCCGCCCGGAAACCTCCGGGGAATCGTCATGGCTACACTTAGCTTGGCTTAGTATATGAACTCTCTTATGTCATAAAGGGAAAACTTTGGGCGGTTCTTTGGATTCGGCGGGACGTACTTGTCCCGGATCGCCCGTTCCTGGGATTTCATCTCCTCACGGGTAAGCTGCCTTATCCCCGCTCGCTTAGCAATCTCCACGTAAGGCGCTCCCGGGAGTGCAACGAACTCGGAGAAATATATGAAATCCCTCCGGTCTAGCGGCATCTCGTTGAGCATGCGGACGGTATCCTCTATGTGTCCGGCTGCATACCGGTCTCCGCCGGCCCCCACGAGGATGATGACGCCCACCGCCACCCCTCCGGCTTTCAACGCCCGGACAGCGCTCAGCACATCCTCTGCAGTTCCCGGCTTTTGGAGGAACTGGAGCAGCGGGTTGTGTCCCGATTCCATGCCGATGTACGCCCGCCGCAGGCCCATCTTTGCCAGAGAGCGCCATTGTTCTACTGTCTTCCGCCCCACGTTGAAAGCATCTATGAAGGAGTAAATGCCTTCGAACCCATCCGGATGCTCCTGACGCCAAGCTGCCCGCTCATCCGGTGCTAATCCTCCGGGCATTACCTCGAACTCTCTGTGGATTTCATCCATCAGCCCGGACAACATTCGATATGATATCATCAAAGCGTTGGCATCTGCAAGGAAGAGAGTTTTCTTCAGCACCAGCGCCGGCCCGAAAAATTCCTTCACCTGTGTTATGTGCTCGCGAAACTCCTCTTGCTCTTTGATGCGGAACTGGCGATCCCTGTAGAAAGTGCAGAAAGTGCATTTGTTGTACCAGCAACCCTCCGTTGCCTGGAGCACCAGCGCCATGTATTGGTCAGGGGGCAGGATGCTCACCGGTTTGTAGATCCGGCGGAACCACTCAGCGTCCTCCAGAAGCTTTTCCCACGACCAGGAAACAACCGCCTCCAGCGCTTCGCGGATGGCAGGGATGGACTCCTCGCTGCTACTGGGAGCTGGCAGAATCCGGTATCCACCTTTCCCGATAGCCTCGAGCGCCCGTCGGGCCAGGTCGTAAGCCGGCTCCACGAACTCTCTGGCTTCTTTCTCGGAGAGCCAACGCCTATCCCGTTGGGCATTCTCCTGCCATTTCATCAGGACGCGGTTGTCCAGTGCCCGGCGGTAGTTTTTCCCGCTCACAAACCCACTTATGAGGCGCCCACGGGCATCGAAAGCGTAAACCGGTTCGGAGAGAGCTACCTGGAAATTGACCACGCCGGGTCTCCGGGAGATATAAAGGGGGTCGTCCCATCCCGGAAACTCGAAGTAAGCCGCCTGGAATCCCACTATTTCTTCCTTCCGGTGCTCTTACCCCCACCCAGACTCAACTCGAACAGAGCGATGGCCACCACCCACACTATCGTCAGCTCCCACGAGAAAGCATGGCTTATCCTGAACCCTACCAGCATCGACAGTGTTATCCCGATCCACGCAGCCCACCTTAGCGCCACGAACCATGGGAGAGATGAATCCCTCGCGCTCAGTACCAGGAAAGCCGCCAGAACCACTCCCCAGAAAGTGAATTCGGCGACCCATGCTCCTACAGTCGGGCGCGGCGGGAGGAAAAGCACCAATGTCACTGCTGCTGCAAAGAATATCCCCGTCAGCGCTGTCAGGAATACTTTGTATCCGTACCTTAGCCCGCTGAGCGGGTCTGTCTTGCTCATAGTCACTGCCACCTCCTCGGAACCACTGCATGCCTGGCCGACCAGCCACCACGCCGCTATCCCTGGTTCTTCTTTTCCTTCTCTTTCCCCCAGGCGTTGAGATCAGCCAGTGCCCTGGCAACTTCGGCGATAGCCATGCGCTGTTTCCGATACAGATCAGATTCACTCATTGCCAGTTGGTTTGCCACTTCCCTCGTGCGCTTCCCCTGGATGAATTTCAAGTCGACGATATTGTACAGAGTCCACTCTGGCGATGTCATCTGACGTTCTCCTTCCGGACGGAGTCGTTCTACAGCCTCTCGCAGGACTTTCCGCAAAGCGCGGATGGGACTTCCTTCGTGTTTCGCTGTCTCGCTGACGACCTTGAGTTCCAGGAGCGGGCTCTCACGAAGTTTCGGTCCTCCCCAATAGTGGGAAAGGGCATCCTTCACCCACTGGACGAACTCAGGAGAAGCGCCGATATCCTCGCCGGCCCCTTCCTGTGACGATAGAGGAACACCTTTGGGCCTGTACATGATCCGCCCGCGCCAACGTTGCACCCTCTCGATATCAGGGATGATCCTTTGCAATGCCAGGAATATCCCCTGCTGGAGCACCCCATCTTCCAATGCGCGCTCTACCTGTCGTATCAGGTCTCCTGCCATGGCAATCGCTGCCTTGTCCAGAGAGTCGACGCGCTCCGGCGTCCTCAACGCTATCACCCCAAGCACTTCATCCCTGGTGCGGGTGCGCAAGGGCACCAGCCAGTACCCATCGTATGGCACGAAAATATGTTCTCCTTCCAGCACTTCCACAGGACCATTGTTCACAGCTGTCAGAGGGAACTCACCTTCTTCGAGGAATCTCTTGACGTCGGGCGATAGATGACCACAGGAAGCCTCTTGCTTCAATCCCTTGTCCGTCAGAACCGCAACCAGACCGCTGGGGGAGCCCAGAACCTCACAAAGGCCCCAAAGCGCCCCTTCCATGATCTGCTGCAAGTCGGTTGATGTCAGCAAGTGCTCGTTCAGCTCCTCTAGCCACGCGAGTTCAGGCCAATCCTTCCGGTAAGCAATCCAATTGATGACTGGACGCATCCATTGAAGGAGCCCTTCCACCACGATGACCGCAATAGCCACCCCCAAGGCGGTGGTTACGCCAAGAGGCAGCTTTGCCCATCGGCTTACCGTAGGCGATGCCAGCACCACCCCGATCAGAACGGAAGCCAACAAAGGGGCACGCGCCAGGAAATCCAGGAGGTCGTGCTTGATGACCCGATCGGGCGTAAAAATGCCATAGTAGCTCACAGTGTATGCCATGACTACCAACATGAATCCTATTCCAACGTTCCCCACGAGAGAGAGGAAAAGCACTGTGTCCGGCCCCAGGTACTGGCGTGACCCGGTAACCGCCAGGTAGGGGAAGACACTCACGCCTGGGGCAGCAAACGACAGGGCAAGCCTCACGAGACGCCGTCGGACCGTGGCCGAACTGTAGCGGCTCCTGGCCCGGAAGATCATCACAGCGCCGGCCAGCAGGCTTGCGGCGAAGTAAACCACGAAGATCCAGAAGTACGGTCCTGCCGACAACTGGCTTACAGGCGGTTCCACTTTCCCATCTGTCACGATCCAATCTGTGAACCAGGCAGCAATCCACAGGAATATAGCAGCCAGATAGTTGAAAGCGACGAAAGCTTTTCGCCTCCAGTTGGGAGGGGTGGTGGTATCTAGCACGGCGACAGCAAAATGGGAGTATGCGGCAGGCACAAACGCTATTCCAAGCCACTGAAACCGGAGCCAGCGAAGGATAGCGTCGTGCTCAGTTACCTGGTTGACCATCAAGTCGCCGCCGTAAACGATGGTGACACAGAGGAAAAGCAGAGCCAGACTTCGGCTCAGGTCAGTGTGCACAGTCCTGAGCAGGAGGTACAGGAAAAGGGAGAAAGCCAGTATCAGGATAGTGCCGGAAAAGACTAAGTTCGTGAAAGAAAGCCAGACCCGCCAGTCCATTTGCATCTCAGGACAACGTCATTCCAAACAAAAGGGCCACGTCTCTGTTCCTGTAGTACAGATCATTGTACCCTACAAACTCCAGACCGTTTGATTGACAGAAAAGAATGGCCGGGTAATTCTTGCTTGGCAGAGGGATGATCAGTTGGTGCAATCCTCGATCGATAGCCAGATCTCTGGCACTTCTCAACAGCAAAGTGCCTACCCCGCGTTTTCTGCAAGGCTTGTCCACCACCAAATGCTCGATGATGCCGGTGTCCTCATCGTTGTCGGAGCTCATGTCCACAAATCCACATACGTGGCTTGCTTCTTTGGCGACCAAAACCCATCCCGCTTCCCAATGTTTGGCCATAGCTTCCCCTAGCGGAGGTGGAGAAACCCATAGTGTTCGCGGAAGCTTGACCTTCTGGAAGGATATTGTTATCCCTCCAGCGACAAACGACCTGTGCATTTGCCATATATAATCGGTCTCATAGTCAGCGTCCAGCGAATAGCACGCTGTGAGCTCTCGTAGATCGGGCTTGCGGACAAACATGGGTGACATCGTTTTCGCTCCGGAACCAATCACAAATTGCACTCTATACGATTCGCTCTTTGGCCCTTCTGACTTCTATTCTAACACTTTTCAGGGGTCGTGGGCAACTATCTGACTTTCGGGGTTACTACTCAACCTCCCCAGCAATAGAACGCTGATGGCGCTGATACACGCTGATCTTTTCTGGTTTCTTTGCTTTATCTGCGGGTACCTTCGTTCGATTTGTTTAAGGCTGAAAGTCACCTTTCGGGGGAATGCAAAGCAAATCCTGAGGGGCCCGTGTGACCCCCAGGATTTGCTTTGATATATCTTCAGCATCCATCAATCCCAAGCGATGGGGCGCTCCATGCTTCAGGCACGTTGAAAAAACTCCAGAGGCAGCATGAGCCTTCTATTCGCTTCGAAGGCCCAGCCAACTGTTGCGTGGTCATGTCAGTGCGGCGCAGCGAGAAGATCACGACGTCGGTCTGGACGCGGTCCGGGGCGATCTCCACATCCCTCGACACCAGCCTCTGTACGTTCGCTGCCGACGAGGGTGGTCATGGTTTTTTTCGTCGCTCCTTGCCCTGGAAAGGCAAAACCCGACCTTGTCGGGCCGGGCCA